>CAJMLK010000101.1 GCA_905214305.1 uncultured bacterium | reverse complement strand
AACACCACGGCCATCACCATTGCCTTTCCGCAGGCCATTCCCAAGAAGGCCGTCATCAATGCGGAGCACTGCCGCCAGTTCATCAAGGGCAAGTGCGGCGTTTGCGCCAAGATATGCCCCACCGGGGCCATCAAGTATGACATGGAAGATGAGATCATCACCGAAGAGGTGGGCAGCATCGTGGCCGCCACCGGCTATGATCTCATGGACTGGACCGTGTATCAGGAATACGGCGGCGGCGCGTACCCCGACGTTATCACGTCCCTTCAGTACGAGCGGATGCTCAATGCCTCCGGCCCCACGGCCGGGCATATCAAGCGCCCCTCGGACGGCAAGGAACCCAAGAACATCGTCTTTGTGCAGTGCGTCGGCTCGCGCGACAAATCCATCGGGCGGCCCTACTGCTCCGGCTTCTGCTGCATGTATACGGCCAAGCAGGCCATTCTGACCAAGGACCATATTCCGGATTCCCAGTCCTATGTCTTCTATATGGACATCCGCGCCGCAGGCAAGATGTACGACGAGTTTACCCGCCGCACCATAGAAGAATACGGCACGGAGTATATCCGCGGGCGCGTCTCGCAGATATACCCCGACGGTCAGGGACAGCTTGTGGTCATGGGCGTGGATACGCTTATGGGACAGGCCATTGAAGTCAAGGCCGACCTCGTGGTTCTGGCTGTGGGCATCGAGGCCAGCAAGGGCGCGCCCCAGCTGGCTGAAAAACTGCGCATCTCCTACGACAGCTACGGCTTCTTCATGGAAAGCCATGTGAAGCTCAAGCCCGTGGAAACCAATACCGCCGGTGTGTATCTGGCGGGCGTGTGCCAGGGAACCAAGGACATCCCCGCTTCCGTGGCCCAGGGTTCGGCAGCGGCTGCCAAGGTGCTGGCCCTCTTTGCCAAGGACAAGCTGGAAAGCGACCCGCAGATCGCCCAGGTGGACATGCGCCGCTGCGTCAACTGCGGCAAGTGCATCCAGTGCTGCCCCTTCGGAGCCATCAAAGAGGTGGAAATCCGCGGCGAGGGCAAGGCCCAGGTTATCGAAACCGTATGTCAGGGCTGCGGCCTTTGCACAGCCACCTGCCCCCAGGGGGCCATCCAGCTTTCACACGCCACAGACAACCAGATTCTTGCGGAGGTTAACGCGCTATGCCAGCTTTAGAAGGCAAAGAATTGCGGATTGTGGGTTTTCTCTGCAACTGGTGCTCCTATGGCGGCGCCGACACTGCCGGTGTGGCCCGCGCCACACAGCCCACGGATCTGCGTATCATCCGCGTGCCCTGCTCGGGCCGCATAGACCCGCTGTTTATCGTCAAGGCCCTGCTTAACGGGGCGGACGGCGTGCTGGTTTCCGGCTGCCACCCGCGTGACTGTCACTATGCGGCCGGCAACTTTTACGCCCGTCGCCGTCTTGAGGTGCTCAAGCAGTTTCTGCCCGTGCTCGGCATTGACGACCGCCGTTTTGAATACACCTGGGTTTCGGCTTCCGAAGGCCAGCGCTGGCAGCAGGTGGTCACGGTCTTCACCGACCGCATCCACAAGCTCGGCCCCGCGCCC
>CAJMLK010000100.1 GCA_905214305.1 uncultured bacterium | reverse complement strand
CATCGTTGATGAGGTTGCCCAGAGAAGGCACCTCGACAGAGAGGCCGAGGCCGATGTAGGTGATGAAGACCTCGCTGCCGATGGCGGCGGGGATGGTCAGGGCCATGCGGAGCATGATGACTGACACGAGGTAGGGCAGCAGGTTGCGCACCACGATGCGGGAGGTGGGGGTGCCGATGCAGCGGGATGCCACGTTGTAGTCACGGTCACGGATGATGAGGATCTGGTTGCGGATAAAACGCGCCATGGCGATCCAGCCCGTGATGGACATGCCAAGGATCAGCGTCTGGACGCTGGGGCTGGCGACGTAGGAAATAAGGATCAGGATGATGGTGGAAGGCACGTTGTCGCAGATGTTGTACAGCTCGGTGAAGAAGAAGTCCAGCTGACGGACATAGCCCCAGAGCACACCCACCGTGATGCCCACCACGGCCTCGTCGCCTTCCAGGCGCACCCATTCGTGGCTCTTGCTGTACAACAGGTCCGAGGGATTGGTAGCCATGTGCATTCTCCTGAAATATGTAGTTGGGGGGAACAGTACGCGCCCTCTCGGGCTACAAGCCTTCACATTTCGCGCGGGCGGCAGGTCTGCGCCGCAAAGCGGCCGGCAGAGCGCCGCGCGCATCAGACCAGCTTCTTGCGGGCCGTGCCTTCCTTATAGAAAGGAATTTCCACCTTTTTGGCGGGCAGTTCCGTTCTGGAGGCACGCACCACAAAATCTTCCTTATCCGCATGGGCGGCGTCCACCCAGGCAAAGGCAATGACATAGCCCAGCGAAGGCGCAAACGAACCGCTGGTGATGCGGCCCACGGCCTCACCGCCGGGCAGGGCCAGCACGTCGCCGTGACGGGCGGCGCGGCGGCCTTCGATCTGCAGGGGTACAAGCACTTCACGCACGGCCTGCGCCCCTTCCTTGCCCACGTAATCGGCCTGACTTGTCATCATGCGGGCCATGCCGGCTTCGGCGGGTGTATGCTCTTCATCAAGGTCATGCCCGTAAAGCGGCAAACCGGCCTCAAGGCGCAGGGTGTCGCGCGCGCCAAGCCCCACGGGTTTAACGCGCTCGTCGGCCAGCAGGGCCTTCCAGAACGCTTCAGTTTTTTCAGAGGGCAAATACAGTTCATAGCCCAGTTCGCCGGTGTAGCCAGTGCGGCTCACCAGCACCGGCACACCCTGCCACGTGCTTTCACGGAAAGAAAAATAGCCGAGGTCATGAAAGTTTTCGCCCATGACTTTTTCCAGCACATCCAGAGAATCCGGCCCTTGCAGATCAACCTTGCCGGTTTCTGCCGAAATGTCGGTAATCTTGATGCTTTCGGGCAGGCGGGCGCGCAGGGTTGCCAGATCGCCGGGGGCGCAGGCGGCATTGACCACGGCCATGAAGGAATCGGGGCCGAAACGGTAGATGATGCCGTCGTCAAGAACGCCGCCCTTGTCGGTAAGCAGAAAACCGTAGCGGCATTTGCCGGGGGCCAGGGTTTCAAGATTGTGGCTTACGGCGCGGGACAGGGCTTCTGTGGCGCCAGGGCCTTCAATGCGAAACTCTCCCATGTGGCAAATGTCAAAAATACCGGCGTGTTTCCGGGTATGGAGATGTTCCGCAAGAATGCCCTCGTACTGAATGGGCATGAGCCAGCCTGCAAAGGGGGCCATCTTCGCCCCCTGGCCTTCATGCCAGGAGGTCAGCGGGGTACGCAAGTCTGACATGCTTTCTCCTTGATCTTGGTGGTTAAACTTGTTGCGCCGCGCCGCCGATGTTGAAGATACCGATCTCCCGGCGCTCCAGAAAATACTGCGTGCCGAAGTTGTGCCAGATGTCGA
>CAJMLK010000099.1 GCA_905214305.1 uncultured bacterium | reverse complement strand
TCACACCTGATGTGGACAAAAAAATCCGCGCGGCCGATTCACAGTCTGTGGCCGTGCGCGAAGGCATGGAGCTGCTCATCATGTCGCGCATGAAGCGCGAGGTTCCCCTCTGCTACTCGGGGCCGGATGGCGTTATCTATGCGGTCTACTTCAAAATCAACGACAACATGGACGCGGGCGCCCCTCTTTTGGGCGTATGCCCCAAGGACCAGCTGCCCGCCATTCAGGATGTGATCATGCGGGTGCAGACCGAATGGGCTGAAAAGGAATAGAACCCGCACCATTCCGGCTGTTCAAACCCCACGGAGGCTACTTATGGGCAAGGCTTTGCAGATTCGCGTCACTGCCGTGACCTGGAATGAAGACCTGCTTGAAAAACTGTGGCCCAAACTCACAGAACTTGCCTTCAGCGTACCCATCAAGCACGAAAAGCACGGCGTTCTTGAAATGGTGCGCGCCCTTGGCGACGGCCTGCAATTTCTGCCCTGGTCAGAAGCCAGACGCAAAGCCATGGGGCCGGGCATTGAAGAAGCCATGCGCCTCAAGCAGGCACTGGAAACGGCGCTGGCCGACTGGCAGCCCCGTGAGGCCAATATTTTAAGTGACAAACTTGAAGACGTGCTGGATACTCTTGAAAAGGTCTTTGTGGCCTGAGATATCCGGAACAAGAAGTATTTATCGGAGACTTTCGCATGCTTAATAAAGTCATGATCATCGGCCGTCTGGGGCGCGACCCCGAATTGCGCTATACCCAGAGCGGCTCCCCCGTGGCGAGCCTCAACATAGCCACTGACGAATCTTACACCGACCGCGACGGCAACAAGGTGGACCGCACCGAGTGGCATCGCGTATCTGTTTTTCAGCGTCAGGCCGAAAACTGCGCCAACTACCTGACCAAGGGCAGCCTCGTCTTTGTGGAAGGCAGCCTGCAGACCCGCAAATGGCAGGACCAGCAGGGTCAGGATCGGTACACCACCGAGATCAAGGCCCAGCGCGTGCAGTTCCTTGACCGCAAGGGCGATGCCCCCCGTGGCGAAGGCGGCGGCGGACGCGGCTATGAAGACGATTTCGGCGCTCCCGCACCCCGCGGCAACGCCCCCCGTGGCGGACAAAGCGCCCCGCGCCAGCAAAGCCAGGGCGGCCGCAGACCTGCGGATGACGACCTCGGCCCGGCCTTTCCCTCGGAAGCCTCAAATATGGACGAAGTGCCCTTTTAGAGCAGATCAACTTTGAGAATGTACATTCTCAAAGTTTAAGCCACGCTCGCTTCGATGCTTAACCGCTTTGAGAGTGTACCATTCTCAAAGCGTGCGGCGCCACTTCGAGCCGCCACCGGTTCTTCAGTTTTGACATGCCTGCCGCCACCGGCAGTGCCGCTGTCTTCAGCGCAACGTGCTCCTGCCTTACGGCGGGAGCACGTTTGCTTTGAAACCGAAATATCCCCCGTGCAGCGTTCTGTCCCACATGTCGCCTGCACAGCGCGCAGCATGCATCATGCTGCGGCCCGCACATCAGCGCAAAGCCTTTGACAACAGCCGCACAAGACGGCTCCCACGTCAAAACGGCCCATCAAGGCATTCCCAATATTTTCAGCGTAGTATGCCCCTACTTGGAGCAAGCCCCTGTGCGCTCAATGCAGCTCCAAATGCCGCGAGCAAGATCGCACCGAAATGCAAAGCGACAACCGCCCGTCATTTCAAATAATCTTTTTATGCCTGAAAAATAATCGCCCTGACCGAGATTGCGAAAAAAAGCGCCATCATGCTTTTCTGACCATCTACGAGGGCAGCGAATCTGCCCTTATGGCCGTCCAGCCTGACTGAGAAACTTGTCATATTTTAAAATAATCAATAAAACATTGATGTTATACGACTTTAGCGCATACGATAACCGATGTGTACAATATAAAAATACCCTTGTCTGTACTATTTTTCCCCATTGGCGCAGATGACAAAACAGAGACAATGTGCGTTATTTTCCGTCGGGGGGCTTCTCTTTTTTCAAAACATGACGTAAGATGGCATTTAAGTTTTTTGGCTTTGTACAAGGCATTTTCGCTTTTTCAGCTGTTTGCGGGTCAGGAAATTTTGCAAGAGGTAGTTGACTTTTTGTTAGATTATTCACAAGATGGATTTCGAGAGAAGCCCTCCCCCTTCCGGCTGTGCGTGCTGCCGTTGCGGGAGGCTGTCATAACCAAAACACGGAGGATTTCGCGATGTCCAAGTTGGTAGCTCCTCACGGCGGTAAGGGTCTGGTCTGTTGCCTGCTTGAAGGCAAGGCCCTGGAAGATGAAAAGAAAAAGGCCGCTGGCCTCAAGCAGATCGAAATTTCTTCCCGCGCCAAGGGCGACCTCATCATGATGGGCATTGGCGGCTTTTCGCCTCTGAACGGCTTCATGAACAAGGCCGACTGGAAAAGCGTGTGTGAAAAAATGACCCTCACCGACGGGACCTTCTGGCCCGTGCCCGTAACCCTTGATGTCTCCGCTGACGAAGCCAAGAGCATCAAGCCCGGTGAAGAAGTCGCACTGGTTCGCAAGGGCGAAGTCATGGCGACCATGAAGGTCGAAGAAGTTTACGAGATGACCGAAGCCGACAAAAAGATGGAGTGCGAGCTGGTCTTCAAGGGCGAAGGCCCTGACTCTGAAAAATTCTGGGAAGTGGCCCCCGAAGACCATCCCGGCGTAAAAATGGTTCTGGCCCAGAAAGAATACAATATCGCCGGTCCCGTGAAAGTGCTCTCGCAGGGCGAATTCCCCGAAAAGTTCCCCGGCGTGTACATGACCCCTGCCCAGC
>CAJMLK010000098.1 GCA_905214305.1 uncultured bacterium | reverse complement strand
GTGGAGCTGCCGCTCGTGGGCGATGAAGTGAGCGAAGAAAGCGAATTCGGCTCCATTGAGTCCGTCAAGGCTGCCAGTGACCTCATTTCGCCCGTGAGCGGCGATGTGGTCGGCATCAATACCGCTCTGGAGCAGGCGCCTGAAAAGTGCAATGCCGACCCCTATGGCGAAGGCTGGCTCATGCGCGTCAAGTTTTCCAGCAAACCCGCCGGTCTTTTGGACGCAGCAGCCTACGAGGCGTTCTGCGCCGCCGAAGGCCACTAGGGCACATGTTTTTCCGGTTTCTGGCTTGCTGTGCGGTTTCTCGCCGCACGGCGGCCAGAGCCGGAAGAATGGACCGGACAGCGCGGGCAGCGGCACGCCCCGGCCGGAAAACAGAGCCTTGCAGGCCCGCGGGTAGCACTGGTCTGGACAGAATCTGTTTCGAATCTGTTTCGAGTTTGGCCCGAATCTGGCCCAGACATGCCCCGAACCTGTTATGGGCTTGCCCGCACAGAGCGGGCAGCCGCCGGATATTTCATGAGACGGCGGGCAAAATCTCTCCCCGGCATGCCGCCAGGCTGCCGCCGAGCTGCAGTTGACCTGCCGCGCAGGCGAGAGCCGTTCGACATCCCCGTACTCTGCGTCATCATGCTTTTTTCAGGCACACGTTCACGCGTAACATGCTCAAGGAGCGGATATGCCATACATCCCCCACACGCCGGAAGAGTTGCAGGAAATGCTCTCTGTGGTTGGCGTGCGCGATCTGGACGGCCTTTTTGCCGATATCCCCCCAGAAATGCGCCCCAAACAGTTCAATCTGCCCAAAGGCCAGTCCGAAGCTGCGGTCTGCGCCTACTTTGAGGGGCTGGCCGCCAAAAACTGCCCGGATCTCGTGTCTTTTCTGGGCGCGGGCTATTATGCCCACGACATTCCCAAGGCCGTGGATGCCCTTGCGGGCCGCAGCGAATTCTATACCTCCTACACGCCGTACCAGCCCGAATGCTCGCAGGGAACCCTTCAGGCCATCTTCGAGTTTCAGACGGCCGTGAGCCGCCTCATGGGCATGGATTGTGCCAATGCCTCTGTGTATGACGGTGGTACGGCCATTTTCGAGGCCGCCATGATGGCCGTGCGCTCCACACGCCGCCGCGTGCTGGTGGTGGACGAGGCCGTCAATCCCATCTGGCGGGTCATGCTGGCTTCATACATTTCCAGCCTCGATCTTGAGCTCAGGACCGTGCAGCAGGAAAAGGGCGTCAGCCGTCTTGACGCGCTCATGGCCGCCATTGACGACACCACCGCCGCCGTGATTGTGCAGAACCCCAACTTCTTCGGGGCCGTGGCGGACTACACCCAGGTGTTTGCCAAGGCCCGCGAGCACAAGGCCTTCGGCGTCATTTCCGTGTACCCCGTCATGCAGTCGGTACTGAAAACCCCCGGCGAAATGGGTGCGGACGTGGCTGTGGCCGAAGGGCAGAGCATCGGCATGCCCCTTTCTTTCGGCGGTCCCTCCCTGGGCCTCATGACCTGCCGCAAGGAACATATTCGCCAGTTCCCCGGCCGTATTGTGGGCCGTACCACTGATGTGGACGGCAAAACAGGTTACGTGCTTACCCTGCAGGCGCGCGAACAGCACATCCGCCGGGCCAAGGCCACGTCCAACATCTGCTCCAATCAGGCCCTGTGCGCCCTGCGGGCGCTTATCCACCTGTCCCTGCTGGGGCCCTGCGGGCTTGCACGGGTGGCGGAAAACAACATGGCCCTTACCCGTTATGCCGTGGAACGTCTCACCGCCATCAAGGGCATTGAGCTTCTCAACGATGCGCCCTACGGCAATGAGGTGGCCCTGCGCCTGCCCATGCCCGCCCAGATGCTGGTGGATGCCCTGTCCGCGCACGGCTGCGTGCCCGGCTATCCTCTTGGCCGCTACTATCCCGGTATGGAAGACGTGCTGCTGCTGGCCTGCACCGAGCGTAACAGCCGTCAGCAGATCGGCATGCTGGCCGAAACCGTGGGAGGTCTGCTGTGAAAACCATCTTCGCCAAATCCGTTCCCGGGCGCGGCGCGTGCTGCATAGAGTCCGACGCCCCCAAGGCTGCGGACATGCTGCCCGCCGGTCTGCTGCGCAAGCAGGAACCGGGGCTGCCCCAGTGCTCCGAGCTGGACGTGGTTCGCCACTTTACCGGCCTTTCAAAACTCAACTACAGTGTGGACGCCAACTTCTATCCCCTTGGCTCCTGCACAATGAAGTACAATCCCAAGTTCACCGAATATGTGGCTGCTTTGCCGGGATTCGCGCGTCTGCACCCCATGCTTGCCCAGCTGGGCGGGGCTGCGGGCTGCACCCAGGGCGCGTTGCAGTGCATGTACGAAGCGGAAACCATGCTTTGCGAGCTGACAGGCATGAAAGCCTTCACCTTGCAGCCCATGGCCGGGGCCAACGGGGAGTTTGTGGGCGTCAAGCTTATTGCCGCCTACCACAAGGCCAAGGGGCGCGACCGCAAGAAAATGCTCATCCCCGATGCCGCCCACGGGACCAACCCGGCTTCTGCCGCGCTGGCCGGATTCGAGACCATCAACCTCGAATCCCGCAACGGCATGGTTGACCCGGACGCCATTGTGGAAGCTATCCGCAAGCACGGGGAAGACGTGGCAGGGCTCATGATGACCTGCCCCAACACCCTTGGCCTGATGGAAGTGCATCTGCCCCGCATAGTGGCCGAACTGCGCAAGATCGACGCCCTGCTGTATTATGACGGGGCCAATATGAACGCCATCATGGGCAAGATGCGCGTGGGCGATGTGGGCTTTGACGTGGTGC
>CAJMLK010000097.1 GCA_905214305.1 uncultured bacterium | reverse complement strand
AACCTCCAGCTTCGAAGCTAGGAGGGTGAACAACGTATTGACACTCTACATCTAGTGCCCGCGGTGAAGGCGCAAGCCTCTTGCCTTGCCGCTACGCGCCGAAGCGGGCGTTCCTGAAGCATTGAGAATGGGTATCCTCAATGCAAAAATGCTACAGGGCAGCGGCCCCGGTCAGTCCACGCCGTGCCAGAGCAATATCCGCCAGCGCGTTGACGCAGGCCGCGGCCACTGCCGAACCGCCCTTGCGGCCGAGCAGGGTAAAGTGGGGCCAGACAGTGCGGCGGAGAAGTTCCTTGGACTGTGCCGCATTCACAAAGCCCACGGGCATGCCCACAATAAGGGCCGGTGGCGGCGCGCCCTGTTCCAGCACGTCCAGAAGGCCCAGCAGGGCTGTGGGGGCGTTGCCGATAACCATGATATGCCCCTGCATCTGTCCGGCGAGGGATTCCAGCCCGGCGCGGGAGCGTGTGGTTTTTTTGGCCCGCGCGAGTTCGTCAAGTCCGGGCAGGGCCATGATGGGGGTAACGCTGACGCCCAGAGGCGTCAGCCGCCGCAGGGGCAGCCCGGCGGCCGCCATGCGTGTGTCTGTATACACCGTGCAGCCCGCCAGCAGGGCGGCAACCCCCGCCTCAAGGGCTGTGTCGCTCAGGCGCAGATCATGTACAATTTCCGTATCCCCCAGGGTGTGAACGCAACGGCGTGCCACCTGCCATAAAAGCCCTTCGAAAAGACGCGGTGGCGGCATTTCCTGATCAATAATGGCAAAAGAGCGCTCTTCAATGGCCTGGGGCGTGCAGGCGGAATCCAGCTCTACGGGATGCTCCGGCGCGGTATCATGCGTCATGTGTAAGCCTCGGTCGGCCGGGCGTGTGCGCTCACGGCATCAGGTTGTGGTCGTTACGCGGTGCTTGGCCGCCGCATGGCGTGAGCAGACTTCAGGGCGTCAATGACGCCGTCTTGAGCCATGCCCGCCAAAAGCGGCGTGAGCCTTCGGGATAGCAATGCAGCCATGTTCCGGCAACGGAACCCCTGCGGCAGCCTTCCTGCCGCAAAAAAACGCCCTTGCTGTCATACAGGTTCCACACCGGCGCGCAGTGGGCGGGCAAGGGGGCATCGTCTTCGCGGGCATAGTGAAATTCGTGGCCTCGTACCCAGATGGGGGCGGGGGAGCGGTGCTTTGCGTCCCTTTCCGTTTTGCTGCCGTACTGTGACAAGGCCTGTGCCCTGTTTTGTGGTCTGTGCTGTGGTCTGCTTTGCGACCTGCCGGGCAGCATGTCGGACGCCATGTCGGGCCGCATGTCTGGCAGTATGTCGGGCGCCACACCCGGTGAAAAATCCCGTGTGATACCCGGCAGGCTTTGCGGCCAGCCGGGCAGGGCCAGTCCGGCCCGGTAGCCCAGGGCGGCCCGCTCCTGCCCCAGGGTGCAGCGTATGGGCAGAAGCCCGGCCATGCGGTGTTCCATCTGTGTGTCCGCCCCGTCATGCGCTGTCAGCCGCAGGGAGTGCATGAGGTAAATGTAGCCTCCGCATTCACCGTATATGGGAAGGCCGTTTCGGGCCAGAGTGCGCAGGGCGTCAAGCATGGGGGCATTGGCCGCCAGTTGCGGGGCGTGCAGTTCCGGGTAGCCGCCGGGGAAATACAGTCCTGAGCAGCCGTCGGGCGGCGCGGCATCGTGCAGCGGTGAAAAAGGAACAAGCTCTGCCCCCAGTTCTGTGAGCAGCGGGGGCAGATCGGCATAGCAAAAACTGAAGGCCGCATCCCAGGCCATGCCCACGCGGAGGCGGCGACGGGGGCGGTTGCGCCCGGAAATGCCCTGGGGCGCGGTAATCGCGTTGGGCCCGCCCTGCTGCATGCCCTGCTGCGTGCCCTGTGAAACGGAAGTCATGTCTGGGGCCTGCACGGCATCCTGCCGGGTCTGCCGACAGGCATCGTGGCGAGTTCCGCCCTGGGCCTGCTGTATTGCCTGCTGTGCAGGCTGCTGCACGACATGCCGCACAGCATGCAGGGTGGCGGGCGGGCGCGGCGAGAAAAAACGCGCGCCCCAGAATTTTTCCCCAGTGTCAGAACCGTCTTTTTCAGGCTCTGCCATGAAAGGGCAGGGCGTCTCGGTTGTGCTTTGCGGCGTGTTCGCTGCTCCGGCCAGATGCAGCAGGGCGTCCAGACGGCAGTGCTCCTCAAACCAGCGGGCCAGTGCGGGGCGGTCGAGGACTGACAGGGCCTCTCGTGCTTCCACAAGGCCGAGATGGCGGGATTTGAGGGCTGGCGCGCCAGCGCGGGGCAGCAGGCCCAGCAGAGGGAGAGCGTCAGTTTTTTTCAGCGGTTTCAGGGCGTCTTCAATGATTTGCGCATGGCGCACGCTGCCCACATGAGTGCAGATGACGCCAAGAAAGCGCGGCCCCGTAGTCTTGGACGACAGCCATTGCGGCCTGTGGCGGACAAAGCCCTCCACCAGCGGGGCCACGGACTGCCCAAGACCGGCAGCGCTGCATATGAGCAGAACGGGCAGGTTCAGCAGGGCAGCCAGCTGCGCCGTGCTGCCGACGCCGCCATGCCCGCCGTCGTACAGGCCCATTGCTCCCTCAACCACAAGAAGGGCGGGAGCAGGCGTATTGGTGTTTTCATGCTCGGCCATGCGGGCAAAGACGCTGCGCAGGCCTCTGGGCAGGCGGTTTTTTGAGGTCAGCGGGCTTTCCCCGGTCCGGGGCGGAGCCTCGCGGCACATCCATGTGTCAAGATTGGCAACAGGCAGCCCTGTGATGGCGGCGTGAAAGGCGGCATCAATGTAATCCGGGCCGGTCTTGGCGGCACGCACAGGAATGCCGCGAGCGGCCAGAGCGCAGAGCAGGGCCAGTGTGGCCGTGGTCTTGCCCGTATTGCTGCCTGTACCGGCAATGATGATGCCGGGAATGCGCGGTTGTTCGGTGTACATGACGTCTCCGATGAATTCGCACACGCCTTTGTGCCAAACGTTCACTCCCGCGAACGCAACGTACCATACAATAAAAGTTTTTGAGGGGTTGGGGGTCTGGGGGC
>CAJMLK010000096.1 GCA_905214305.1 uncultured bacterium | reverse complement strand
GCATTTCAGACGTGGACGTGGCCACGGAAATGACGGCGTTCGTACGCAACCAGATTCTCACTCAATCCTCTGTTGCCATGCTTTCGCAGGCCAACAGCATGCCCCAGATGGCGCTTTCGCTCATTTCGAGGTAGGGCTGAAAACAGGTGGTGGAGGGCGTTTGCCCGGAACGGCCCTGCGGCAGGGGAGTGCTGCGCGGCTATAAAAATCAGACAGGGCCGACCCGCCATATGGTGGGTCGGCCCTGTATTTTTGCGCTCTGACAGGCAACGCGCATGACGTCCGTCAGCGGTCCGAGGAAAAGGTGCGCGTCTGCCCCGGAGCCATGACCACGCAGGAACAGGGCAGGTCGAGTTTTGCCAGCTCTTTTTCAAAGTCCCTGGTGTCCTGTGCCAGCACGGGAAAGGTTCCCCAGTGCATGGGGATCACGTGCTTGCAGTTGAGCAGTTTGCAGGCAAGGGCAGCCTGCGGCGCATCCATGGTGAAAACGCCGCCAATGGGCAGCAGGGCCACATCGATGGAGTAAAGCTGTCCCCACAGGGCCATGTCGCCGAAAACGCAGGTGTCGCCGGAGTGGTAGACGGTGAGGCCGTCGGGCATGCGCACGATATAGCCCGCCGGACAGCCCGAATCCGTGGTGTGAAAAGCCTGAGTCATGGTAATGCTTGCACCCTTGCAGGTGAGGGTCCCGCCCATGTTGAAGCCGATGCCGTTCAGTATCTGGCTGTCGGGCAGCCCGGCGGCGGCCTTTTGCGCCGTGCCCACGATGGCCCCGAGCATGGCCCCGGTTTTTTGGCATATGGTCACGGCTTCGCCCACATGGTCACCGTGGTCGTGGGTCAGCAGCACAAGGTCTGCGCGGCCCACATCGTCCACGCTGAAGCCGTATTGCGGAGCCAGAAAAGGATCAATAACCACATGCACGTCCTGATTGCTGATCTTGAAGGCCGAATGTCCAAACCAGGTGATATCGCTCATGCGCGCCTCCCTTGCTGTTGTCTTTGACGTCATTGCTGTCCTGCCAGCAGGCGGGACAGTGTTGTTTGCAGCGAATGCGCCCAAAAGCGGCGTCTGCAGGCGCTGCGTTCCTGCACCGGTTTGCCTGAATGTTGCGCCGAAGGGAAATATGATGCCTGCGGCGGCTGGGATTCGGCGTTTTGCAGGGGTAAAGTATCGTAGCTAGCCCGGCCATCGCCCCAGATTGTGCGGCAGGCCCACCTGGTCGAAAATTCTGCCGCACAGTTGCAGCAGCAGGTCGTCCAGGCTTTGCGGTTTAAGGTAAAATCCCGGACAAAGGGGCATGATCACTGCCCCGGCTTCTCGCAGGGTGAGCATGTTGCGCAGGTGGATTGCTGAAAGCGGGCTTTCCCGCGGAACCAGCACCAGAGGCAGTCGCTCCTTGAGGGCCACATCGGCCGAGCGCTGCACAAGATTGCGAGTGGCCCCCGAGGCTATGGCCCCGAGAGTGCCCATGGAGCACGGAGCCAGAATCATGGCCGCAGGCTCTGGGCCGCGTCGCCACCACGAGCCGCTGGATGGCCCGGCCCCCAGGTTTTCCGCATCATGAACGTGGTGTGCATATTGGCTGAGCAGCTCCGGCCCGGCTTCGCACTCTGCACGCAAAACCGCATGTGCCCCCTGCGAGATGATGCAGTGAACGCGCACACCGGGCATGGCCGCCAGATTGCGTAAAAGGCATGCCGCCAGCGGCATGCCGCTGGCCCCGCTGACACCCACCAGAATGTCGCGCGGCATGACGCCGGACAGCGTGACAGACGAGGCAGCGGGCTTTTCCGCTTGTTCCGCAGGAGCGGCAGGGGATATGGCGCTTGTCATTATTGTTCTCCCTGTTGCCTGCATACCTGACAAGCGGTTTGCACGCAAACGGGCCAACGGCGTGGCGGTCTGCTGTCCTGCACGTTGCCCGCACGGTTACGCCCTTGACAGTGAGGGCGAGTCGGCATATCAAGACAGTTCTTATGCGCCCGTAGCTCAGCCGGATAGAGCGTTGGCCTCCGGAGCCAAAGGCCGTGCGTTCGAATCGCGCCGGGCGCACCATAAAAATTAAGCCCTTACGATAAAAAATCGTAAGGGCTTTTGCTTTGCTCGATTTTTTTCCAACCCTATTTCCAACCTTTTTGCAAAAAATGGATATTACACCATGCAACTCTTTAGCACATCTACTGCGGAGAATCGCATATTTGCACAAGCTATCCCAGAACGTTGCGTTCACGACAGACAATGGCTATTTTTCAAGAATGAGCACAAACAAGGGACACCTTCCTCCACTCAGTCCGTGTACCAAATGCGGCAAAATGCCTCAACGTGAAACATCAAGGCCGGATGGAAGAACCCACGATATTTACCGCTATGCTTGTGAATGTGGCAACTGTCCACTTCAATGGTCTGTCAGCGAATCTGCTGCAATTCGTTTGTGGAACGCATATGTTTCGACTTGACCTATACTTCAGTCGAAAAAAAAGCATAGCAAGGGCAAGGAAACGGGAAGCCCCCATTTCCCTGCCCAAGAATCAACTGTGATTTTTACCTGCCTTCGCTTTCAGGCAAGGCCAGCCTTTCCGATTCTTTCACGGTATTGCAGCTGCCGCTTTTCCGGCTTTCCAGCTCCATTGATACCGCCGCAGCAGTGAATCCCCCTACGACTCCGGCCATTATGCCGCCAATAAATGCCCATTTACTGCTCATGTCCTTGCTCCTTCTTGTTAGCCGAGTACAAGCTAATCATCCCAATTTTCTTTGATGACTTGCAGTACAGCAATGACAACCGGAATCCAGTTTGGCAAGTTCATATGGCCCCCATGTGTTCACGTTTTCAGCAGCGCGGGAAACGCCGCCGTTTGTGCGTAAGAATTGAACGAAGCGTCCGGGATAGGCTCCAGCGACAGTAGTCCAGCGGCACCATCATGATGCCCATCCTTTCAGCAGGGCGGCCTGAAGCATATCAAACATAGTGGGTGCCAGGTCAAGCAGATCGTTAATGACCCCGCTGGTCTGTGGCAGCAGTTGGCCGATGTGCTCGTCACGGATCCCAAGGCCATACACCTCAAAACCAAGCTTTTGCGCTACGCCCACGACATGAGTTGCTGCGTGTGTGCTATCGGGTACCCCGTCAGTGATGATGAGAATTAGTTTTC
>CAJMLK010000095.1 GCA_905214305.1 uncultured bacterium | reverse complement strand
GAGCGTGCCTTAAACTTTGAGAATGTATATTCTCAAAGTTAATCTGCTCTAGTACGAGCACGAGGTATTCGGAGCAATCCCCTCAACTGCATAATGATCGAAGCCGGTATCTTGGCGAGATCCGTGGCAGCCGGTGGTCTGTGCAGCTGCTCTGTAATGTCAGGGTGACATTGCCCGGTAAAAGTTTTTGGTGGAGAGAGCGCGAGAGAGGCCCCTTTTTTCAAAAAGGGGCCTCTCTCGCAATGAATTATTAAAAAAGGATTACTGGCAGGAAACTACAATTCCGGCGGCAGTTCCTGAAGTTCTTTCCAGGTGAACACCGGGCCGTCCACGCAGACATAGCGCCCGCCGATGTTGCAGCGGCCGCAGATGCCGATGCCGCACTTCATGCGCTTTTCCAGTGTGGTGACGATGTTTTCCGGAGCAAAGTTCAGTTTTTCCAGAGCCTGCACCGTAAACTTGATCATGATGGGCGGCCCGCAAAGCACGGCCACGCAGTTTTTGGGGTCGGGATTCAGTTCGGTGAGCACGTTGGGGATAAGGCCCACCTTGTGTTCCCAGCCCTCAAAGGGCGCGTCGATGCAGAGTGTGCAGTCCAGGTCGTCGCGGCGCAGCCATTCTTCGGCTTCGTAGCTGAAGGCCATGTCGCGCGGGGTGCGCGCGCCGTAAAGCAGGCTCACCTTGCCGTAGTCCTTCCTGTTTTCCAGCACGTGCAGCATGATGGTGCGGATGGGCGCCATGCCGATGCCGCCGCCCACAAAGAAGACGTCCTTGCCCTTCCAGTCGTTGTAGGGAAAGAAGTTGCCCAGCGGGGCACGCACGCCCACCTTGTCGCCGGGCGACAGGCGGTGGATGGCGGCGGTTACTTCACCGGCCTGCATGACCGAGAATTGCAGGTAGTCTTTCTGCGACGGCGGCGAGTTGATAACAAAGGTCGATTCACCCGCGCCGAAAACAGACAGCTGTCCCACCTGTCCCGGCTCGTGAACGAAGTTTTTCATGGTTTCGGCATCGTCCAGCACCACGCGCAGGGTGCGGATATTGCCGGTTTCCTGAATAACTTCAGCCACGGTGGCGGTCATAGGCAGATAGGGGTTGCCTGCGGGTTGCGGACGGGCCGTTATCTCACGCAGCATGCCGCCCTTGGCCGGGGCCTTGGGGGCGGTTTTGGCAGCGGCAGCCGCCGGGGCGTTCTGTTCGGTCCGGACTTCAGCGGCCGCGGCTGCGGGGGCGGCCGCCCTGGAGCCGCCCTTGGCCTGAGCGGTATTTTTTTTGGTAGCCATGTCTGCTCCTACTCGGCTTTGTCTTGCTTGGCTTCCAGCGCTGCCAGCACAATGGCGCGGATGTCCAGACAGACGGGGCAGTTGCTGATGCACCGGCCACAGCCGCTGCAAGAGAACGAGCCCCAGTTTTCAGGATAGGTGGAGTACTTGTGCGAAACCCGGTTGCGCATGCGCAGGGCCTTGGTGGTGCGGGGGTTGTGCCCGCTGGCCTCACGCGTGAACAGGGAAGACATGCAGTTGTCCCAGCTGCGCAGGCGGCGTCCGCCTTTTTCGCTCAGCCCTTCGCCCTCGTCCGTGATATTGAAGCAATAGCAGGTGGGGCAGAAGTAGGTGCAGGCACCGCAGGACAGGCAGCGGTCGGTCTGGTTTTGCCAGAACTCCACATCCGTGAACATGGCCGCCAGCTTTTGCGGGGCCTCCTTGATGTTGGGGGCAGGCACAAGGCTGGCCCAGGCCGCCTTGCGCACTTCCTCCACCTTGCCGAAACGGTCGCCGCCGTCTTCGAGCGAAGAGGCGGAAAGCAGCGCTTCGCCCTTGGGCGTAATGGCCTGAAGCACATAGCCGCCCTCGATTTCGGTCATGAGAATGTCCGAACCTTCGGGGGAGGTGGGGCCGCCGCCAACCCAGTGGCAGAAGCAGGTATTGCAGCCGGAATTGCAGGTAAGGCTGATGACCGTAAGGGCATCGCGCCTGGCCCTGTAATAGGGGTCGGCAAAGGGGCCTTTAAGGTAGGGCCGGTCAAGAATGGCGTAACCGCGCGCATCGCAGGGGCGGGTGGCAAAAACCACGGTGGCTTCTGCCTGCGGGGTATCGTCCACCTGTATGGAGACGCGGGACGGGTTTTCCGGGTCTTTGCTTTTCTTGTAGCTTACCAGAGTTTCACACTGGGGCAGCACGGCTTCCTTGGCGGGCACGGTGGCTTTTGCAAGGGTAAAGGGCTTGCCTTCTTCCCAGGCTTCAAAGACCACGGAGCGTTTGGCCGCGGGCTTTTCCACGGGAACAAGCACACGGTTGCCCTGTTGCGAGAGAAAGGCCAGAAAGGCAGGCAGGCCGTCGGGGGTTACAAAGCGGGTCATGCTCATTTCCAGTCCCTCTCATGGATGTTCTTTTCTTCCACTTCATAGCCCAGAAGCGGCGGCACGGCCTCGGCATTGAGGCCCGCCTTGTAGCCGTCAAAGAGCTGACCCACGGCCCGGCCGATCTGCTGGCGCAGGGCCAGAATGGGAATGCCCACGGGGCAGGCCCGCTGGCATTCGCCGCAGCCCGTGCAGCGTCCGGCAAGGTGCATGGCGTGTATGGTCTGGAAGAACAGTTTTTCCTTTACGCTGTCTTCCTGCGTCATCCAGTGCGGGTCACGGCTGTCTGAAACGCAGAAGTCGCGGCAGACGCACATGGGGCAGGCATTGCGGCAGGCGTAGCAGCGCAGGCAACGATCCATCTGGCCGCGCCAGAAGGCCATGCGCTCTTCAAGCGTCATGGCATCGAGCAGCGCCAGCTCGGGCGGAGTGTGCGGACCGGCCTCAACCTTTTCAGGCGTGCCCAGACGCGTGTCAGCAAGAACGGCCGAGGGGGTGGTGCAGCCATAGCACTTGCCCTGGGCGTAGTCGGTCATGCAGAAGCGATGGGGCTTGCCGTCGGCCGTGATGGTAACTCCGGCCTCGTCATATTCCACCTTGTCGATACTGGTGTAGCGCCCAAGCTCCTGGGTAACGCGGGCCATATCCAGCGTGCCCTCGCAGGGCATGGCGAAAATGGTCACGTCTTCGCGGCGGATGAGCTTTTCCTGCAGCAGTTCCACCACGGAGCGCGAGTCACAGCCCTTGACCACAATGCCCACCTTTTTGCCCTTGAACGAGGGCAGGTAGACGGCCGGGTTGTTGACGTTCAGCGGGCCCCACACGAGCCTGTCCACATCTTCGGGGGTTTTCATGAAGATGGGCACGGTATGGGCGGCATCGTAGCCCTGGCCCCAGCCGATGACAAAGTCCAGCTCGGGCAGTTTGGCCTTGATGGCGTCCTTGAGTTCGCCAAGGGCGGCTTTTTGTCCTGTGCCCAGAGGCCGCAGGGAGGTAAGCGCCATGTCGGCGATCTTGAGCAGCGGTTCGGGGTCTTCCAGGCGGGGCGCGGGGCCGAGCTTGTGGATGCGGTCGGTGAAGACCGTGACCACCTGCTGC
>CAJMLK010000094.1 GCA_905214305.1 uncultured bacterium | reverse complement strand
GACGCCCGCCGCGAAGGCGTAAGCGCAATTTATTTGCGCGGTTAAACGCCGAAGCAAACGTGTTTTAAACTTTGAGAATGTACATTTTCAAAGTTAATCTGCTCTAGGGCGTACGGCATGGCGCATGCGTGCTTGCCAACGCTTTTTGCAAGCTTATTTACCAGTATGGGCCGCCGCGCGGCGTGCCTGCCATTTCCCCGCAAGGGGCACGGCTCCGCCCGGCATAAGGCCGCGCGGCATCAGCAATCTCAAGGAGAATATCATGACGCGCACCCTGAATCTGCCCGATATTCCGGCGCTGCTCAAACTGTCCCTGCTGCCGCTGCTGGCCGCCCTTGTTCTCATGGCGTCCCCGGCGCAAGCCATGCCCGGCATGGGCGGCGGAGGCGGTTCGGCCGACAAATACAGCCAGATGGACACCAACAAGGACGGCAAGGTCAGCCGCGAAGAGTTCAAGGCTCTTTTTCCCAACATGCGGGAAGAAGCCTTTGTGGCCATTGACAAGGACGGCGACGGCTTCATCTCCATTGATGAATGGAACGCCTTCATGAAAGACCACTCTTCCGGCATGCGCCCCAACCGTGGCATGGGCGGAGGCCCCATGGGCGCTCCCGGTGACCCGATGATGCCCAATCCGGGCAATCCCGAACTGCCGCTGGTCACACCGCCCAATGGCAACTAGACGCTCCGGCCCGGCCTTTTCCGCGCCCCGGCGTTCCGCAGGGAATGCCGGGGCCGCTTCTGTCTCCGGCCCTGACAGCCTGCACGGTCAGCCCCTTTTTGTGCCCATGAGCACGGAAGAAATGCACGCCCTCGGCTGGGACAGCCTGGACGTGCTCTTCGTCACCGGCGATGCGTATGTGGACCATTCCTCGTTCGGCAGCGTGCTGCTGGCGCGCTGGCTCATTCACCACGGCTTTCGCGCGGGCATTGTGGCCCAGCCTCGCTGGGACAGCCCGGACGACCTGCTGGTCATGGGCAGGCCACGTCTTTTCGCCGGTATCAGCGCCGGGGCGCTGGATTCCCTGCTGGCCCACTACACTGCCTTTCGCAAAAAGCGGCATGACGACGCCTATACACCGGGCGGCAAAGCAGGGGCGCGGCCCAACAGGGCCTGCCTTGTCTATGCCAATCTGGCCCGCAGGGCTTTTCCCGGCCTGCCTCTGGCCCTCGGCGGCATAGAGGCCAGCCTGCGGCGGGTGAGCCACTACGACTTCTGGACAGACGCCCTGCGCAAGCCCATCCTTATGGACGCCAAGGCCGATCTGCTTATCTGGGGCATGGGCGAATACGCCACGCTCGAGTACGCCCGGCGGCTTCACAGTGGCGAAGACACACGCGGCATCCCCGGCACGGCATGGCTCGACAAGCTGGAGCAGACGCCCGAAGGCCCCCGCCCGGCCAGTCTGCCTCAGGAGCTGGCCCAAACCCCGGCCGTGCCGCTGCCCTCCCATGAGGACATCCTGACCGATCCCGTGCAGCTGCTTGTCATGACTCAGGCCCTCGAACGTCAGGTGCACCGGCTGGACGCCTGGGCCTTTCAGCCCGTGGGCGACCGCGCCCTTGTACTGGCCCGGCCCGCCCCCCCGCTGACAACGGAAGAAATGGACGACCTGTACGAAATTCCCTTTACCCGGCGGCCCCACCCAAGCTACCGGGAAGCCATACCGGCAGCAGAAATGATGCGCACCAGCATCACCAGCCACAGGGGCTGTGGTGGTGGCTGCTCTTTCTGCTCGCTGGCACTGCATCAGGGCCGCCGCATCAGTTCTCGCTCCGAAGAATCTATTCTGGCCGAAGCCCGCAGGCTCGGACGCGAAAATATGGATCGCGGCAAAGGGCCGGTCGCCATCTCGGACGTGGGCGGCCCCACAGCCAACATGTGGCAGGGCTACTGCGCTCTGGACCGCATGCGTGAACGCAGCAGTGCAGGCCGTGCAGCCTCCGCGCCTGACCAGCAGCCTCTGGCACAGGCCGCAGCGGAAGGGGGAGCGGAAGGCGGCGCAGAAAGAGGCAATGCAAGCCGCTGCCGCCGCACGAGCTGTTGCTATCCGACCATTTGCAAATTTTTTACCACCCCGCAGGGAAAGCACGTGGGCCTGCTGCGCAGCGTGGCTGCCCTGCCCGAAGTCAAACAGGCACGAGTCGCCAGTGGTGTGCGGGCCGATCTGGCTTTGCGCGATGCCGCTGCTCTGGCCGCCTATACGGGCGAATTCACGGGCGGGCAGCTCAAGGTTGCCCCGGAGCATTGCGCTCCCGGTGTGCTGAGCCTCATGCGCAAACCGCCTCTGGAGGTTTTTGAGGCCTTTCTTGCAAGCTTTGTTCGTCAAAGCAAGGCAGCGGGGCGTGAACAGTACGTTGTTCCCTACCTGCTCAGCGGTTTTCCCGGCTGTACGGATGATGACATGCGCACTCTGGCGGACTGGCTGCGCAAGCGCAACTGGAATCCCCGTCAGACCCAGTGTTTTATCCCCACGCCCGGAACCATTGCCACCGCCATGTTCTATTGCGGCAAAAATGAAGCCGGTGACGATATCTATGTAGCCCGCACCGACGCGCAGCGCCTGCGTCAGCACGGCATTCTCATGCCAGAGCGCAGCAGCGCCGAGGGCAGAAGGCCGGGCAGGCCAGCCAGACCAGATAGCCCAGACAGACCGGGCAGGCCGGGCAAAAAACCGGCTGTCGGCAAAGAAGACACCGCGGGCAAGCGTCCCGGCCAAAAGCGGGGACATGCCGAAAAAGCCCGCGACGGCAACACGACGGGGCCTGCCACCGGCAGCGGCCATAGCCGTGAGAGCCATCGGTCCGAAAAATCCGGCAGGCCGGACAGGTCCGGAAAATCAGACCGTTCCGGCAGGCCAGACAGACCCAACAGGCCAAACATATCCGGGCAGACGGCAGAGCAGCGCCCCACCCGCGAAACAGAGCGCACACGGGACAAAAAATCCGGCCGGGGCAATGACCGCGATCAAAAATCCGGCAAGTTTCCCGTCCCCGGACGCCGCGCCTGAGGCACAGGAGAACAGTCATGCCCAATATGCTTGAAGACAGGCTCACCCGGCTGGAAGAGCTGACATTTTTTCAGGAAGAACGCATCGCCAAGCTGGACGCCGCCCTTACGGCGCAGCAAACACAGCTTGATGCCGTGGAACGGGAACTGGCCAATGCCCGCCTTGTCATCCGCTCCCTGCGGGACAAGGTGGCTCAACAGCCGGAAAACACCCTGCCGCCCCACTTCATGCCGGAACGCTGGTAACACGCCGGGCAGGGGCAGCAACAGGCAACGCCGGGGGAAACCATGATCAGACGAGCCGTGCCAGAGGACGAAGCCGCCATACGGCGATGCGCCCGCCGGGCCTATGAAGGATATACTCCGCTCATGGGCCGCGAACCGGCCCCAATGGCCGCCGACTTTGCCGCACAGATAGCGGCCGGGCTGGCCTATGTTCATCTGGGAGAAAACGGCGCGGTGCAGGGATATATTGTCTTCTATCCCCAGAACAGCCACATGTTGCTGGAAAGCGTGGCCGTGCTGCCCGAAGCTGCGGGGCGGGGCATGGGCAAGGCGCTTATCGCTTTTTGCGAAAGCGAAGCCCGGCGGCTGCGCCTCAACGCGGTATGCCTGTACACCAATGAAAAAATGACCGCCAACCTCGGCATCTATCCGCGGCTGGGGTATACGGAAACCGGCCGCCGCACCGAAGACGGCTTCAAGCGTGTCTTTTTTGAAAAGCGCCTGAACTGACTCGCCCGGCTCTGCCATGAGACGGCCTGCCCGGCAGGCAGGCACACGCAAGGTCTCCAAGTACGGACTGACCCTGAGGCAAATGTCTGCCCGCGCGGTAGCCGAACTGTCGCGCACAATGCTGTTCCAATCAGCACCACCCGCATAGCGGGTGGTTTGCTCTGGCCCTGTAAGGGCCTGTT
>CAJMLK010000093.1 GCA_905214305.1 uncultured bacterium | reverse complement strand
GTAGCGAACGTCTGCTCACGCAGACGCCAGAGCAATTTCAAAGTGAAATTGCTCTGGCGTAATGTTTCGACAGGCTGTTCACCCTCCCAAATCGGTAAAGCTGGAGTTTGCAGACAACAGCAAACCGGATGAGGGAAAGGGTGAACAGCCACAAGAGTGCCGCGAAGACGGCAGAGCCATGCATTTGCGCGGTTGGGCGCCAAAGCGAGCGTGCCGTCAACGTTGCGAATGTACATTCCCGAAGCTGATCTGCTCCGGCGGAGAAGGCAACAGTGTTATCGCGCCGTTGCGCGCTGTAGTGAACGCCAGAAAACTTTGAAAAATCAGGTGCTCAAAGGTTAAAAAGCCCTACTTGGCGCTTTTTGCCAGCACGTCCAGCATCAGCGCATCGGGCTGCTTGGCGCAGGCGTCCAGAAATACCTTGAGGGTCTCGTCATTTTCCAGAATGGAAGCCTGGGTTTTGTTTTTGCCCCTGTTATAGCCGTCCAGCCAGATGACAAAACCACTGCCGTTGTCGGGGTCGTCATTGTAATTCTTGCAGGTGGTCTTATCCGCCTGCCAGACTCCCTTTTCGGGCGTGGGCTGCGCCTTGCGGGCCTTGGTCCATACATCGGCCACCTTGTCGGTGGGTTTTGCCTGACAGTAGGCATACACTTCCGTAAGTATGGGAGCCAGAATTTCAGGGTGAGCCACAGGGTCGCCCAGCTTGGCGCTGGCATAGCCATCAATCTGCAATGATTCGAAAATGGGCGGCTGGCCGCCGTCCGTCATGGGGATGGTCACAAGTTCGGCACAAATAAAGGAATCAGGGGCGATCTTTTCGTTGTCGGCCTGTGCCGTCATGGGCAGGCCGAGCAGCAGGCAACAGAGAACAAGAACTTTCTTCATGAAAACTCCCTTGGTGAAAGACTAGTTCTTCCATTACTCACAGGGGCGCGTCTGTCAACAGTCAATGTGGTTGCGCGAAGCCTGATCCATATTTCCCTCCAGCATGTGAACGCTGCGCCCGGCCAGTGCCGCATAGTCCGGATTATGGGTAACCATGACGATGGTCAGCCCCTCACGGTTCAATTCCTGCAAGAGTTGCATGATGGCGTCGCCGGTAACCATGTCCAGACTGCCGGTAGGTTCATCGGCAAAAAGAACGCGGGGCGCGGCGGCAAGGCCACGGGCAATGGCTACGCGCTGCTGTTCGCCGCCCGAAAGGGCAGAGGGCAGGCTGTCCTTTTTATGCTCCAGCCCCACACGTTCAAGGCAGGCGGCCGCCCTGCGGCGCATTTCTTCCGGTATGCCGCGAAAGCCGTTGGCCCCGGGCAGCAGCACGTTTTCCATCACCGTGAGGTAGGGCATAAGGTGATGCGCCTGAAAAATCATGGCAAAGGCGCTGTTGCGCAGATGGTCGCGCTGCTTTTCGCGCATGACCCGCAGGTCGGCCCCTTCAAAAAGCACCTGCCCGCTGTCTGGTTCCGTCAGGGTGGAAAGCACGTTGAGCAGGGTGGATTTGCCCGAACCCGAGCGGCCTGTGACGGCCACAAACTCCCCCTGCTCAATACGCAGATTCACGCCGCGCAGCACTGGTGAAGATACGCCGCCAGCGTTGTAGGATTTAACTATATCAATGGCTTCAAGCATAAAAGCATCCTCTCGTGCGGCTACAGCGAAGTAAGGGCTGCCGCCGGATTGGCGCGGGCAGCCTTGCAGGCGGGAAAGGCTGCGGCAAGTACCGCCAGCGCTCCGGCCAGCACACCGTAGGCAAGCATGGCGGCCGGGGAAAAGGCCGGGTAGGCGGCAGCTTCTATCTGCATGGCGGCCAGAACCTTGCCGCCTGCCAGATATCCGGCCACATAACCGAAGGTTCCCGCCAGAAAGCCTATGACCAGAGCTTCTGCCGCAAAAATGAAAAAGACCGCCTGACGCGAAAAGCCCACGGCACGCAGCAGGCCGATCTCCTTGCGCCGTTCGTTGACAGACACAAGCATGGACATGACCACCATCACGCAGGCGGAAAAAAGAATGACCACAGTGACCACAAGGGCCATGTTCTGCGCAAAGGAGATGGAATACATGCGCTGGGCCACCACCTGACGCAGGGCGCGTATGTCCTGCCCCGGCAGGGCGGCTTCCAGTTCGCCTACAATGTCCTCGATGGGGCAGCCCGAGCAGAGCGCTGCCACCTCGATAAAGCCCGCAGCGTCTGGCGCATTGAAAAGCTGTTGCGCCATGCCGATGGGCGCAAAGAGCACGTTGTCGTCATCGCTGCCCGTGGGCTGAAGCACTCCTTCCACAAGAAAATGCTCACCATTGAGCAGCACGGGCTGCCCCGGAGCAAGGTTCAGGCGTTGGGCAAGGGCCGAACCAGCCAGAAGCCGGTGCGTGGGGGGGAATGCCGTGTCCGCTTCGGACGGAGGCGGGCTGCCTGCGGCACTTCCGCCGTGAGCGGGCATGCCGTGCCCGTCAGGGGCCGCGCCCACTGGGGCGCCCTGTGCGGTTGGAGCCGTTTCAGGCATGGTGTTCGCTGACATTGTTCCTGCGGCATTGGTGGCGTGGCGGGCGTGTTCCTCCTCCATGCGGCGCATGAGCGGGTCTGGAGCGTGCATGCCTTCAATTCCCGGAATGTTTCCCTGAACACGCCAGAACTGCTTGAGGTCAATCTCGCTGGAAAAATCCACGCCCACAAGCGGCACAAGAACTGCGGGGGCCTGCGGCTGCGGGGCAAATGAGGCCAGCCCTGCGAGCTTTGGGGCCACCACGGAAATCCTGTCCTTGAGAGGAATGGTCGCAATGGCGCGCAGCGTTTCGGCCAGCGGGATGTGCCCGCTGTCTACCAGTGCGTTGCCCAGAGGGATGCCGCCGTAAGAAATTTGCAGACTTTCGCGCTTGGGTGTGATGGCGATATTGGCCCCGAAGGCACTGAGCTTTTTTTCAAAGCCTTCGGCCACCGAGGAAGAAACGTTGTTAAGCGCCGTAATCGCCGCCACACCAAGAAGAAAGACCGAAAGCAGGGCGGCGGAGCGGCCCCATTTTTGCCGCAGGCAGCGCAGCGGTATGGTTATGATATTCATAGACTACAGACCCTTGAAAAATCTGACGCCGTCCTGCAGTTCTTCAGCCGGAACAACAACGGTATCTCCCGAAACCGTAAAGTTCACAGGGTGGGGGTTGCAGCCGCCCTTGCGCAGGCCGATACGTTCGGAGGGAAAGACCATGCCGCATTTCTGGCAGGTCATGGCATCGCCTGTCTGCTTGTAGCCCTTGCCTGCCTGCCAGCAGGCGTCACAGGCGTCCAGAGCAAGCCGCACTCTGCCCGAGGCGTCCCGCAGGGTAAAAAAGATGACGCTGGTTCCGTCCACATCCACCTTGTAGAAGGACGCCTTTTGGGTGACATCGGCAAGAGGCAGGCGCACGGTCTGGTCTTTTATTTCCAGTGTGGTTTCGCGGCTGAACAGATTGCCGAAAGGCCCGGCCTTGGCTGGGGCAGCCATGAGGGCACATGCTGCGGCAAGCAGGCAGATGCCCAGGGCAAAATACAGGAATTGCAGCGGGCTGCGGTGGTGCAGGGCGATTGCCTTGCCTGCCCGTGCTCTGGGGTTTGGGCTGCCGGTACGACGGGCGCGTAAGAGCAAGGGGCTTTGGGGGCGTTGCTGAAACATGTAACCTCCATCTGCCGCGTGGGGCTTATACATACTTTTTTAGTATGAGAACATGTTTCGGCAAAATTTGCCAGCCCTTTTCTTTCTTTTTGATATTCGCAGGCTTGCGGATATTGGGCCGAGCGGTCATATAGGCTGGGGATTCATGTCAGAGCGGTTGGTGCGTGGTGCGATGCGCTATTGTGGGCAGGAGTTTGTGTGGTGTTTGCGTGGTGTTTGCGCGGCGGATGGCGCGATGAATGGCGCGATGAATGGCGCGATGAACAGTGCGTGGAATAGTGGGTGGAATAGTGCGTGGAATGAGCTTGTTCTTCGCACGGTGGGCTGTCGCCCTGCGGGGTGGAAAGCTTTCAATTGTTGTTCTATTGGCCGCCTGCGCGGCGTGCGGCAAGGCGGGGCCGGTTATGGGGCTTCGCCC
>CAJMLK010000092.1 GCA_905214305.1 uncultured bacterium | reverse complement strand
GCGAGCGTGTTTTAAACTTTGAGAATGTACATTTTCAAAGTTAATCTGCTCTAGAGGGTGGGGGCGTGGGGGGAGGTGAGCCTTTTGCAAGAGGGTCCCTCCCCACAAAGCATTTCGATGTTGCTTCATTTCATGAAAAGTTCACTTCCAGCACCAGCGACAGCAGCCGGAAGGGCAGGGGCCTGTCCTGTACCAGCCACAGGCTGCCCGAAGTCTCCCACGAGCCGCCGGGCGCAAACGACACCTCACCGGAATAGGGCAATACCGCCTGACCCCAGTGATCGGGCAAAAAGGGAAGGTCGTACAGTTCGTGCCTGTGGGGGCCGTATTTGCCGCCCACGCTCCGGTACAGGCGTGCCGTACACATGCCGTAGGCACGCTGGCGGCCAAGGCTTGTGCCGGACTGGCTGTCGTACTCCACCGGCAGGCATGAAAGGGCCGAGGCGTAAGGCAGACCCGCCTGCACCACACGTGCCGCATAGGGCAGTTCCACGCGGCCCTGACGCACCACACAGCCTTCTACCGGGCTGCCATCGGCCAGTACGGCCAGTTCGCAACCTTCAAGGTGGTCCAGTCCCTCCAGCGTCATGGCAGGAGCGGCCAGCCGGAACGTGAGGCCGCAGTCCACAAAATACGCTTCTTCCACAGGTTCGTGGTCTTGCCACTGGTCTGCCAGTCGCTCCAGAAAAATGCGCGGCTGTCCGTTGATGCGGCGTTCCGTCACGAGCATGAGGGTGTCGCCTTTTTCGCCGGAAATGGCCGCCGCCGAGAGCACCCGGCCTTGCGTGACCTGCCGTGACCAGCCCCAGATGTCGTGCTCTTTCATATAGGTAAAGGCCAGCAGCAGTCCGTCGTCGCGTACGCACCAGATGGTAGACCCCGGCGTCTGCTGATAGGCCCACTGCTGGATGGTGTGCCCTTCAAAAAGGTGCGGGGCCATGATGGAAAGGTCATTGCCCGCGTAGCCGTCCTTTTCCAGCGAATAGAAGAGGTCGCGCACGCGGGAGCCGTGACGTTGCACATGCAGGATGGAGTTTCCGATAATGATGGGCGCAAGGCCCGCGCTGCCCCAGTAGCTCTGGGCCGTGATGCTGATATTGCCTGCGGTTATGGACGCGCTGTCGCCGCCGGAAGCCTTGTATTCACTGCCTGATGTGCCGATGAGCAGATCACCGAAGCTGGCCGCCCAGGTGACGGCATCTATGGAACCGGAGGCGATGAGGTATTCCACGGGGTCATCGTTCTGTAATGGTCTTGATTTACGGAAGTTTTCAAAATCTCCCACGCGTGACATGTAAAATGCCTGCGGATTTTTGGGGGTGGCGGCCAGAACCATGCGCTGCTGATGAAAGGCCACGATGCCGGGATAATTGCCGTCAGCGAACGGGTCCCAGTCTTCCTTGGGGGTATCGGCCGTATCGGCCTGGTAGTTCTGGTCATTGAAGCTCAGGTCGGCGGATACGCCGATAAAGCCGAAGTAGCCCGCTTCTTCCCTGTAGATATTGTATTCCACGGCTCCTTCCACCGCGGCCCAGCCTATGCTTGCGCTGTTGCCCTGCACCCAGTCGGACGGATGGCGCCCATTGGCACACTGTCCGGCAGGCGAGGGCAGGGACTCGCGCCCGGCGGCATCCACGGCAGCCACCTTGTAACGCAGGGTATAGCTGCCCGAACTGCCGGAAAAGGTCACCGAAGGCACTTGGGGGGCGGCAAGGGATGCGTTGAGCGCCACCTTTTCCAGACTCCAGGCATAGGCTGGCCCGTTGGACTGCGCCTGTTCTTCCGGGGCATCACGCCGCACCACCTTGTGCAGGGGATGGTTGCTGTGGGCCAGATATACGGTATCGCCCACCTGAGCGCAGGAAATATCGCGCAGTTCGTCCGCGGCATAGGGTGTTTCAATGACGGGGATGTTTTCAAGCCCGTGTTCGTCAGCGATACGCAGGCTGTAGTCGCCGAAGATCAGCACAAAATTCTGACTGGTCAGAGCATTGAAGCTGAAAGGCATGAGCACGGAGTATCCGTCCAGATCCGCCAAAAAATGCGTGCCGGGCCGCCGGGCAGCGTCACCGTGCAGTCCGGGCAGCATGTTTTCCATGCATGACAAGCAGTTGCGATAGCGGGATAAATCATATCGTGCAGAAAGGGTGGGCGCGATCTCGCCGCCGGTGAAGTTGTTGCAGGCAATGCGGATAGGCATGGCTAAACCTCCGGCATGTCTGGCCACGGTGTCAGTTCGCCGCCGCCGTCCCAGGGGGCGTCGGGCTGTTGCGGCAGGGCGCGCAGGGCCTGACGGTAGGCTTTTGCTGCTTCAAGCCGTTCCGGGTCAATGGGATAGTCGGGCAGCAGGTACTTGTCGGTGGAGGCAAGGCGGGCGTCGCGCTTTGCACGCAATCTGGCTGCTCTGGCCGCAGTGCTGTTGTATTCTGCAAGGCGGGCGGCCTCGGCAGCCTCGCTTTCCTGCTCAAGGCGGGCCTTTTCTGCCTTCCACAAGGCCACGTACGGGGCCACCTCCTCCTCATAGGCTGTAGTGTCGGCGGCAGGCAACGGCCAGTTGTAGTCGTCCTCCCATTCAATGTGGCCCTGTTGCCCGTTCCATTGGAGCGCGTGCATGGTCACTGGGGCGGGGAAGTCAAAAATGAGGGGCATGCCATCCAAAATAATGATCCGATCAGACGGAACTACGGTTACTACAGGCATGGTAAATCTCCTTTATATGACACGCATGATAAAATGCAGCGCGCAAAAGGGCATGAAGCTGGACTCCGCAGCGGTGGTGGCGGACAATGTGTGGGTGTGTGACGCATTGGAGCCGGTTGCTCCCGTGGTCGCGCCAGTTTGTTGCCAGGTAATGCTTTCTCCCGGCTGCTTGTTGTACAAGCCAAACATTGATGTATACGAGTGGCTGTGGGACGCCAGTTGTGCGACTGAAAGGGTCGAATCCCCCACGCTGCCGACGACAGTGTGACTGTGGCTGCCACTGCCACCGATGGTTCCGGCAACATGCGAAGCGTCTGCCCCCAAAAGCGTCCGGCCCTTCAGGTTCGGCATTGTGCCGCCTTTGCCGTCATTGCCGCCGTCACACAATATCCAGTCTTCTCTTGCCGCTGTCTCGCCGGGCATGATGGCGCGTCTTCCATCGCTGCCCCCAAAGGTTACGCCCCATACGGGGATAGGCACGCAGGGCGGAAAGGCGTCCCAGTACGCAATGTGCAATGCGCCGCCAGTGTCAATGGTCATGCCGCTTCCGGGCCTGACCGTGCCGGGCCTTTCCGTGGTGGCAAGGTTTACGGGGGTTACGGAAATCGCCCCGTCCTCGGTTATGGCAATGCCTTCTCCAATCTTGACCATGCCAAGCTGCTGAGGTGTGGCCGGGCCAATATTGGCAAGGCTTTGCGCACGGTCGGCTTCATTTTTTGCGCGGTCTGCCTCGGTACTGGCCCTGTTCGCCTCCCCAGAAGCCCTGCTGATTTCTCCGGCAATGGCAAGCCGCGCGTCGTCCGCCGCTGCCTCGGCTGCCGCTTCTGCGGCGTATGCCGCGTCCTGCGCCCTGCCGGCCTGAGTTGTGGCTGCGGTAACGGCTTCCGCAGTTGCCGTTTCAACTGCATGAGCAGCGGCGACGGCACTTTTTGCGGCTTCCACGGCGCTCTGCCCGGCAGCTGTTCTGGCTGCTTCGGCGGTGCTGCGGGCGGTTTGCGCGGCGTCACGAGCCGCGTAGATTGCCAGCACCACATCCTGCGGGGTTTCGGAACTGGTGGCGGGCAGGATGACGGCGCGGCGCATCATCTCCAGCGTCTGCTGGCGTTCGGCCGCGGCTTGATCGAGGGCGTCCTCGATGACCTGCGGGTCAAAGCGCGAGGCGGAAACAAGGTTTACCTCCTGCGTAAAGGGCATGTTGCGGGTGATGGCGAGCTTCCAGCCGTCAGGCAGGGGGGCGTTTTCGTGCAGGTAGGTGACGGAACCGCCTGCAGCTTCCAGATCCGCTGTCCATCCGGCAGCTTCGGATGTGACTCCTTTGGGTGATGTCAGGGTGACCACAAGCTGCGAGGCGTCCCAGACCCGGAAAAAAAATGGAAAGCACGTGGCCGCATTGTTGCCCTCATAGACGGCGCGGCTTGGGCTATAGGGCATGGTCATTCGGATATCCTTATTTTTCAGTGCATTTTTTCATTAGAGCAGATTAACTTTGAGAATATACATTCTCAAAGTTCAAGGCACGCTCACTT
>CAJMLK010000091.1 GCA_905214305.1 uncultured bacterium | reverse complement strand
GTAACTCCAGCTTTACCGATTTGGGAAGGGTGAACAACCTATTGGAACACTACATTTAGAGCAATTTCTCCTTGAAATTGCTCTGGCGGATGTGTGGGCAGACGCCCGCCGCAAAAGTGCAGGCGCGGCTTCAGCCGTTGCCCGAAGGGCTTGCGGATGTTCAGAAATCGTAACGCAGGAAACTGCGCTTGCAGGCAGCATGTGTAACGATCGGCCTGTTTCCCTGCAATCGCTGTCGCCATTCGCAAGGCTCGCAGGCTCGCCAACGGCTGTCGCGAAGACCGCAGAGCTATTCGCTTGCGCTGTTGGGCGCCGAAGTACATTTTGAGAATGTACATTCTCAAAGCTGATCTGCTCCAGAAACAGAGCGGGGAAACAGGAGCTGTTTACCCGCTCTGCCCGTCTGTGCTGCCGAACATCTGCGCCGTCCAACACATCACTTTTTCCAGGATTGACTGCCCCGCTTACCGCCCGACGACAAACAGTTCCGGCTCCCGCCTGTTCATGCAGTTCTTTTCCAGCATGTTTACAATATTCAGTACCGGCTCCTGATCAAAAGACTTTGCGCCTTCCGGGCAGGCTCTGACGCAGGCGCAACAACGTATGCAGCCCTGACTGATTTTTGCAGCATCGTCAAAACTGATGACCTGCATCGGGCAACCGGTTGCGCAAAGCATGCACTGGGTGCAGTTTTCTGCGGTTTGAGGTCGCAAGTCCGCAGCAGGCGGCACATCTCGATATGGCCGCTTGCCGGGCACAGCCACACGAGTACAGCACGCTGAAAGCACGGCAGCCGCCGCGTCTTCGGCAAAGCTCTGAACAACAGCCATATCCTGTGCATCCGGGCGCCCCGCGCCCACTCTGGCAGTCAGACTGTGCTCCGCCACAAATGCTGCGGCAGCAGGCACGGCAAAACCCTGGCGCTGCAATATGTCCACTGCCTCCAAAAGCGCATCATCGTAGTGACGATTGCCGTATACGGCCACGGGAACAGCCGCACCACCCTTTCCCGTAAGCGCGGCCAGAAAATCCATCAGCACGCGGGGCACACGACCGGCATAGACCGGAAACGCCAGAAGCAGGGTATCGTCCGCCTCGCAAGCCAGCCTTTCCGTGCGGCCGTCAGGAAACGTCAGATCATGCTCAACGGCGGCCTTGCCCATATTCCGGGCCATGACAGCAGCCACGGCCCGCGCAATTTTTTTGCTGCTGTGGGTCGGGCTGAAAAAAACCGTATGCAGGCTGCTGCTCATAATCAAAATCCCCCGTCCATACTGCGCAAGGCAGTGCAAAAGGTGTGACAAACCGCTTTCTGCTTGCACTTCAGGCCATGACAAGGCGTTTTTCACCAGCCATATACCGCCTCCTGTCCAGTGCACTGTTCAGCGTAAAGGGTCTTTATTCCGCTGTCCATGCTGCCTTGAGGCACGCAACCGGCATGGGGTCGCGTGCCGAAAAAAGCACCGCGGGAACGTTTTTTTATCTACAGCACGCTTTATCATTGCATCAAGGCTGGCGTGACATCCCGACTTCTGCTATCTCTGGCGGGCCGCTTAAAGAAACTGATTACGGACAGTCCGGTTTTCATTTATGTAATCTTATTGCACTGTGGCGCCATCTTTCAACAAGGCACGGGCCTGCGAGCATTTTTAATGAAATCATCCCTGATACGCGATTCTTTTATTGTCGGCGCTGCGCTGTTTTCCATGCTTTTTGGCGCTGGAAACGTGGTTTTTCCGCCCTACATCGGGTTTACCGCCGGCCCGGAATGGTTTTTGGGATTCATATGTTATTATATGGCGGACGTGGGTCTGGCCCTGCTTGCCATCTACGCCATGCTGTCTTCTTCATGCATTGACAATGAAGAAGGCATCATGCACAGGCTGGGACCCACGGCGGCCATGCTTATGATGTGCGCCATCATTCTCTGCATCGGCCCTCTGCTTGCCATCCCCCGCACTGGGGCCACGGCATTTGCCATTTCCTTTGCGCCTCTGGGCTACTCCTCCAAGGGTATCAGCGCGGCCAAGATACTTTATTCCGCAGTATTCTTTGGCATATCCACCCTGCTGGCCTTCAGGGAATCCAATATGGTGGATGTTATTGCCCGCTACCTTTCGCCCATAAAAATCGGGGGCTTTCTGCTTATTGTGGCAGCGGCCTTTTTTGTGCCCATCGGGCCGGTAAGCGACAGCGTTCGTGACGACAATGTAGCGTGGCACAGCATTCTTTCCGGCTATCAGACGCTGGACGTCATGGCGGCTCTGGTTTTTGGCCTGATCATCGTAAATGCCCTCAAGGGCAAAGGGTATGCAACGGGCAGGCAAAAGGCGCTGTCCGTGGGCATAGCAAGCCTCGTGGCCGGAGCGCTGCTTTTCGTCATCTATTGCGGGCTTTGCTACCTGGGGGCCACGGGGTCCACCTATTATCCGGTGGAAACGGAAAAAGGCGCGCTGGTCACCCTTCTGGTGGGCAGACTTTTTGGCAGTGCGAGCACCATTCTGCTGGCAATCATTGTAACCGTGGCCTGCATGGCGACCTCCGTAGCCCTGATCGGAACCACAGGCACCTTCATATCGCGCTTCAGCAAGGGGCGGCTCAGCTACAAGGGCATTGTGGTGGGAACCGGCCTTTTCAGCATGGTTGTTTCCAACTTCGGCCTTGATAACATCATTGCCTTTGCTGCTCCCATTCTGACATTTTTATACCCGGGAACATTGGCGGTCATTGTGCTTTCCCTTTTTGACCGCCATATCGACAATGACAATATCTTCCGCTTTGCCACAGTGGGGGCGCTGCTTGCCAGCGGGTTGAGCGTACTGGAAGAATGGGGCCTGCCGCTGGATATCACAGGGCATCTTCCGTTTGCCTCTGCGGGCCTGAGCTGGATAGTGCCGGCCTGCGTTTTCGGCCTTGTGGGCTACTTTGTCCGCCAGCCCAAGAAAGGCTCGGCCCACTAGGATCACCTTGAAACTGCTCTGGAATTGCTCGGGCGGCTGCGGGAGCAGACGCCCGCCGCGAACGTGAAATGCTCGCCAGAACAGGCTTTTGCCTGCCGTAAGCGAGCATTTCAAGTGTTAAATGCTCTAGTGGTCTGCGCGCACGCGCACACGTTTTTTTCCGGCGCGGCCCGCATCATCCACCACGCGTACCTCAATATCGCCCGGCACAGCCTGCCACAGAAAGGCCTCGCCCGGCGTTCCTTTTCCCAGATACCGGCCATTGACGAACCAGTGCAGGGTTTTCACCCCTGCATCGGCATGGGCCATAAAAACCATATTTTCATATCCCCTACTGCTCAGACTCAGCTTATAGGTCAGCCCATCCTTGGGCTGCACTATGCGCGGGGCTTCGCCCGTAACCATATTCTCCGGCCCGCATTCAGGGGCAAAGGGCGGCGGCTCTGGTCTGGGCATTCCGGCCCGCGCAAACATTTGCGCCATGTCCGTGGGCCAGAATTCCCAGATGCGTGTCTCAGTGCGGCCGACCTGCGGCAGACAGGCCCGCAGACCCGTTTCCCTGTCGACAAGTATGGGGCGGTATACGCCGGAAGACGCCAGAGGTGACACCCCCGGTATAAACCACGTCCTTGTCGTGTCCTCGCACAGGGATGTATCCAGGTCTCCGGTGGCGGTGCAAACTTCCACACGCTCCAGATTAAGGCCGTGCGCAGGCTCGGTCTGGTAATCCCGCAGCGGTTCTGCCATGGCAATATCCCGCGCGATCTGCGTAAACAACGGCACGGCGCTGATGCCGCCCACAAACAGCGGGTTGGGCTTATTGTCAAAATTGCCCAGCCAGACCACAAGCACATACGGCCCCACAATGCCTGCGGCCCACGCATCGCGAAAGCCGTTTGACGTACCAGTCTTGAGCCGCAAAGGCAGTACGGTTCCCCCCTGCGAGCGCACAAGGCGATCCGGGTTGCCGTCCTCCAGCATGGCAAGGGTGACAAAAGAGGCTTCGGGGGACAATAGGGGCAGGGCCGTTTCCGTACGTTCATCGTCCTGCAGTACACGCAAGGGACGCCAGACGCCTTTATTGGCAAGCATGGCATAAAGTCCGGCCAATTCGCGCATGCTCACTTCCGCCCCGCCAAGCACGAGGCTCAAGCCGTAATGGTCTTCACCGGATGCAAACTTCACCCCGGCCCTGCTTAAAAAATCATAAAAACCGGGCTGCTTCAAACGCGCGGCCAAGGCAATGGCAGGCACATTGCGGCTGGCTCTCAGCGCTTCACCGGCACTGACAGGACCGCGAAAGCTGCCGTCATAGTTTTCAGGATCATAGCCCGAAAAACTGCGGGGCGTATCGGCCAGCAAGGTCAGGGGATGAATCAGCCCCTGATCCAGACCCAGAGCATATATGAAGGGCTTGAGAGTGGAGCCCGGCGAGCGGCGTGCTCTGGTTCCGTCCACCTGCCCCATGATGTCAGCATTGAAAAAATCTGCGGAGCCGACAAGTGCGCGCACTTCCATGCTGGGCCAATGCAGCAGCAGGGCCGCGCAGTTGGTGAGTCCGTAGGCGCTGTGGCGGGCAGCAAAACGGGCAAGTTGGCGTTCTATGCGGCGTTGGGCCGTGGTGTCCAGCGTTGTGCGCAGTGTATCTGCGCCGGGGCGTTGCA
>CAJMLK010000090.1 GCA_905214305.1 uncultured bacterium | reverse complement strand
TTTCTTGGTGGGTCGTGCGGGGTTCGAACCTGCGACTCTCTGCTTAAAAGGCAGATACTCTACCTGCTGAGTTAACGACCCGTTGAGACGCGCAATATATATACAGATACTGCGGGTGTCAAGCATGAATTTTATGCTCGGCCTGTTTGCTTTTGCGGGCAGCTCGGATTGGTCTTAACTCTGCGGTCTGCAAGGGGATTGCCGCAAGCGACTGTCTGTGCCCGGAGCGGCCGATTCTGCCGAAGCGGTTTTATCCTGCGCCCACCGGCTGCCTGTGGGCCTATCCTTTTTTCTCAAGTTTTGCCCAGGTGTCGCGCAGGGTTGCTGTGCGATTGAAGACCGGGCGTTCCGCAGTGCTGTCTTTATCCTTGCAGAAGTAGCCAAGGCGTTCGAACTGCACTTTTTGCCCCACGGGAAGCTCCGCAAGGGCCGGTTCAAGCAGGCCTTCAATGATGGTGAGGGACTGGGGATTGATATAGTCCAGGAAGGACTGGCCTTCGGGGGCGGCATTGGGATTTTCCACGCTGAAGAGCTGCTCGTACAGGCGAACTTCGGCGGGGAGGGCGTGCGCGCCTGAAACCCAGTGGATGGTTCCCTTGACCTTGCGGCCGTCCGGGCTTTGCCCGCCGCGGCTTTCGGGATCGTAAACGCAGCGCAGTTCCGTTATGTTGCCGTGTTCATCCAGCACGGCCTCGCGGCAGGTGATGAAGTAGGCATAGCGCAGGCGCACTTCCACGCCGGGGGCCAGACGGTGATATTTTTTGGGCGGGTCCAGGCGGAAGTCGTCACGCTCGATGTATATCTCGCGCGAAAAGGGAACCTTGCGGCTGCCGTAGCTTTCGTCTTCCGGGTGGTAGGGCATGTCAAGCTCTTCCACCTGCCCTTCAGGGTAGTTTTCAATGACCACCTTGATGGGGTCAAGCACAGCCATGACTCGCGCGGCATGGGCATTCAGGTGTTCGCGTACGCAGAATTCCAGCATGGAGTATTCCACGGTGGAATCTGCCCGCGCCAGACCGATACGTGAGCAGAATTCGCGCAGGGCTTCAGGCGGCACGCCCCGGCGGCGCAGGCCGCTGAGGGTGGGCATGCGCGGGTCGTCCCATCCCTGCACGTGGCCTTCTTTGACAAGCTGGATGAGCTTGCGTTTGGAGAGCACGGTATAGGTGAGGCTGAGGCGGGCGAATTCGATCTGCTGGGGATGATAGACGCCGAGGGTTTCGAGCACCCAGTCATACAGTTCGCGGTTGTTCACGAATTCCAGCGTGCAGAGCGAGTGGGTGATGCCCTCGATGGAGTCCGACAGGCAGTGGGTAAAGTCATACATGGGGTAGATGCACCATGTATCGCCCGTGCGGTGGTGATCGGCATGCCGGATGCGGTAGATTGTGGGGTCCCGCATGACAAGGTTGGGCGAAGCCATGTTTATTTTGGCGCGCAGCACCCGCTCCCCGTCGGCAAATTCACCGGCGCGCATGCGGCGGAAGAGGTCAAGGTTTTCTTCAACACTGCGGTTGCGCCAGGGGCTTTCGCGGCCGGGTTCGGTAAGCGTGCCGCGATGTTCGCGGATTTCTTCAGCCGAGAGGTCGTCCACATAGGCTTTGCCCATTTTAATGAGCTGCTCGGCATATTCATACAGCTGCTCAAAATAGTTGGAAGCGTAAAATTCCCTGTCCTGCCAGTCGCCGCCAAGCCAGTGAACGTCCTCACGGATGGAGTCGACGTACTCCTGCTCTTCCTTGGTGGGATTGGTGTCGTCAAAGCGCAGGTTGCACAGGCCGCTGAACTCCTTTGCAACGCCGAAGTTCAGGCAGATGGACTTGGCATGCCCCAGATGCAGGTAGCCGTTCGGCTCGGGAGGAAAGCGCGTATGAACCTTACCGTCGTAACGGCCGGTGGCGTTGTCTTCCATAATACGCGCCCGGATAAAGTCCACGCCGGGCTTGCTGGCAGGCTCCACAGCTGCGGTGGTGGAAGAAGGATTGGCGGAACCTGCTGCGGGGGCTGCGGGGGAGGGGACTGCGGATTTTGTTTCGGGGGCCATACTGCGCTCCATTGCTCCTGGCGATAATGTAAACTCTCAAATTACGCCAAGCAGGGGCAGGGGTCAACGTGCGGCTCTTTCCGCAAGGAAATGCGCCAGATGAAGGCTGGTTCATGCATGGTTTGCGCCTGCCTTTCATGCGGGCTGACGCAAGGCCGAGGCGTAGCGGGGCAGACGTAGCGTGGCAGGCATCGGAGCGGTTGCGGCCCCGCACAGCCGGTTGGGCAGGAGGCGTGCATGGCTGAGGGCAGATTGCAGGCTGCGCGCCGGAGGGCAGGGCTGCGTGAGCGGGAAATGGCAGATTGGGCGTCTGCGAGAATGATTTGCACGGTTGAAGGGTGCGCCCACAGGCGCGGCCACTGCTCGACCACTGGTTTGCGAGAGCTGGTGACGGACACGGGCAGGTTGGGCAGGGGATGCGGGAGGGGCGTTCTGTTTGCGCTTCGTGCGGAGCAATGGCCTGTGTGTGTGCGTCGTATGGCCTGCGTGTGCATCGGTTGTGTGGGGCGGTTGTGTGCGGGCACGTGCTTGCGGTGGAATGTGGGGCGCTGCGGCCTGCGGGGCGGTGATGCGGCGCGGCAGCACTGCGCAGGCGGCCACCGGGCGCTATTAAATGCGGAACAATAATGTTCATTCTCTTGACAGGGATGCGGTCCTGAGCTAGATTTCGCTTCTGCATTCTGGGCGCTGCTGCGTCCGTTGCACGCGGAGAGGTGTCCGAGTCGGCCGAAGGAGCTCGCCTGCTAAGCGAGTATACGGGCTTAAACCTGTATCGAGAGTTCAAATCTCTCCCTCTCCGCCAGATTTTAGTGCGAAGAGCACCAAAAAAGTCCGAATTTCATTGTGAGCCAATGAGATTCGGACTTTTTCTATTCCATTAAGAGGTATCAAATTGTATTAAAAGCAGCCCCTTGCTTGGGTAATTCTCTGGGTATAATACTGGCAGCGAGTTCATTCGAAAAAAGTTACCCAGAGAACCGAGAGGCGGTACTATGGCGTTGACCACCAAGGGAATTGAAGCAGCAAAGCCAAAAATGGATAAGACCACGGGCAAGGAAAAGGCGGTACGTCTTGCAGACGGCAACGGGCTTTTCTGGAAGTTACAGCCAAAAGCAAGCGCTGGCGGGCGCGCTACTTCTTTGAAGGTAAAGAGCAGATGCTTTCCCTCGGCAAGTTCCCTGTGGTCGGACTCAAGGAAGCGCGGGAGAAAAACTTTCTCCTGCGGCAATAGCTTGATCAGGGGTTGAACCCGTCCGAAATCCGCAAGACCAAAAAAACTCGCCAGAAAGAAGCCGTGCAGGTCGAAAAGCTTCTCGCCAAAGGCGAGGCGCATCCCATGAGCATGGAGGCTGTGGCCCTGGACTGGCTAGAAGATATTCGCAAAACATGGAAGCAAAGCACCTATGACGCGGAAAAGACGCGTATCATCAAGCATATCATTGGCCCTTTGGGAAAGTTGCCCATAAACGAAATCAGGCCCGCGGACGTGCGGACGCTGTTCCAACAGCTTGAGGCAGAGGGCAAGTACGACACTTTGCGCAAGATTGCCGAGAACACAGTCAGGATATTCAACTTTGGCATTGCCGTGGGCAAGTGCGAGAACAATCCAGCCTACTCCATCTGGAAAGGGCTTTCTTTTAAACGCCCAGGCCCGAACAGGGGATTCGCCACCATTACCAGCCCGGACAAAGTGGGAAAGCTCTTGCTGGCGCTAGACAGCACCATGACTGCAAAGTGCGGCGTTGAAGTCTCCACGGCCCTGCGTATCGCTCCGTATGTCTTTCTGCGGCCCGGTTCCCTCACCCAGGGAGAATGGGACGAGATTGATTGGCAAGAGCGTGAATGGCGCATCCCAGGCCATAAGATGAAGAACAATAAGCCGCATGTCGTGCCGCTGGCCCACCAAGTGCTGGAACATCTGGAAAGTTTGCGCCGTTATACGGGCGAGGGGCAGTATTTGTTCCCGTCTTATGGCAAGGCTGGCCACCTGACCACAAACGCACTTCTCAAGGCCATTCATGCCGCAGGATACGGCTCGAAAGAATTCACCTCGCATGGCTTCCGGCATATGGCGGTAGCTTTACTCAAGGAACTAGGTTTTCCGCATGACGTGATCTATTTGCAACTCTCGCACGCCTTGGAACGAGATGCGGCAAAAGCGGCCTACGATAAGGCGCAGCTTTTGCCCCAGCGCCGTGAAATGATGCAAGCCTATGCCGACTATTTGGATTCATTGCGCGAAGAAGCGAGAACGCGCCAAAAGAACTGACCTTAAAACCGGAACGTCACGGGCCTTGCAGCGCGACATTTTTTTGGGGTGTCACTCGCAAGGCCCGCGCGCTCCTTACCGTCTGCAAAGCTTCAAATGTTTGCGGATCTCTTCAAATCTTTTCAAATGTCTTCAATTGTTTTTGAATCTTTTCAAATCAAAGCGCTGATAGGTAAATTTGAAAAGATTTGAAGCGGAATGCATTGGCAGGACATAGGAAGTAGTACCACTTCCTGCCTGACCTGCGGGGCTGCTTATTCGCATCCAAAGGATGCTCAACGCCATTTCAGTCTTGAAGTCCAAGTGTAAAATAAGTTAGGCTATTATATTGTCTGTGATCATTTCTACCGAAATTCTGGAGGCTAGCCGATTATGTCGCTAACAACATCCTACCTGACTTCTACTAAAAACATAGAAAGCATATTTAATTCACTTATAAACGCAAAAGCCCCAGAAAGATTGAGGTAGGTCGTCAAATTCGAACGCCATGTTAAGCGGCAATCGGCAGCTTTGGT
>CAJMLK010000089.1 GCA_905214305.1 uncultured bacterium | reverse complement strand
TTCTCGCATTTCGTGGCAAGGATTTTCAAGAAAATCCTTGCAGAGCAGTTAACTCGTTTCATTCGTTAACTGTTCTAGAACGCCTTAAGGATAGAAGCAGCCGACACGGATGAAAGGGCCTGACCGTCCACAACTACTGCGGGCAGGCTTTTTATGCCGTAATACTTGCTTATCTGCTCTGCCTGATAAAGATTGACGTTGCCGGCATCATAGCAATACTTTGCCACGCTCAGCTCCTGGCTCGCGGGAACCGGCGGCTGCAGGCGGGAAAGATAGGCGTAGTGGATGGGGTAGTCCGTATTTCTCACAGTGGCGTCATACTCATTCTGGAACGGCACAGCGCGCCCACGGGTGCTTTTCTGCTCGGCCTTGACCTTGTTCCACTGCCCCAGTGCGTAGGTCAGATACGGCATGGCCTGCCCCGGACGAGAATGGGTAATCCAGATCGCCAGCCCCATAAGATCCGTGCCGTAATATTCCTTGCTATTGGCAAAAACGGCAATTTTGCACTGCTGCGGGGAAAGGGAGCGGCTGGCATCCACAACGGCCTGCCAGACCTTTTCGCTCTGCGGCGCGGCAAAATCAAGCAATACAAGAATTTCGTGCGGCGCGGCAGGATTGCCGAAAACCACAGGATACACTTCATGTTTCCACTGGGGGCGGTGCGCAGCTTCACCTTCAATGGTGGGCACGCTGCCGCCCATCTTCTGAAGCATGGCCGCGCCTTCAGCCGTGGCCGAACGCATGTTCGGCATATCCCGGTGCATATGCGGGTTATACTGGTTTGTATTGCCGTTCTGGGCCGTCGGCGGCAGGCTTACCGCCGGGCCGGCAGCATGCCCGCCGGCTCCGGCCCCACAGCCTGCAAGCAACATGGCCGCACACAGCATGGTCACTAACAATGCGCGCATAGATTACCTCATACAGATTCAAAACAGGACTGGGCGGCATCCTCCAGATGACGCAACCATATCTCCGCAAAACCGGCGTATTCCGCCGTACCTTTCAACACAGGCACACACTGGCGTCCTTGCGATTCCACGCGACTGCGCCAGGATTGACTGTCCTGCCCGGCCATATCCTTGAGAGCATGGTTGCCAACCACAGAAAGCAGCGGCATAAGCCACACTCTCTCAGAAGAAAGGCGGGGCAAAATATCCTCAAGCAGCACAGCTCCGTTCATGGCGCCCACGTGTACGCGGGCATCAATGCCGTAAACGGCTTCCGCCAGGTCGGCATAACGGGCCACGGCCTCATGCTCCGCGCCGTGTCCCATAAAAATAACATCTTCCTGAGCGGTGCGCCCGCCCGGCAGGTGATTCACGCAGGCGCGGGCCGCAGCTTTCACGTCGTCACCGGATGCCAGCATGGGCGCGCCGACATGGCAGCGCAGATCACTCTGGGCCGCCACCTCCTCTACAGCCGCGCATACCTCGCCGTGCTCTCGCCCGGGTATGGTCTGCAACGGTTGCACCGCCACATGGCTAAAGCGTTCCAAACTGAGACGCCGCAAGGCCTTGCGAACAGAGTCACTCTTTTGTCTGGCCCGTGCCAGCCGCTCCCGCAGCAGCAGCGAGGTGTATGCCCAGCGCACCGGAACCCCAGGGTAACGCTGACGCACAAGCGCATCAAAACCCTTGAGGGCATTCTGCCCCTGAGGACTGCTTGCGCCAAAAGCTACCAGTAATATTGCTCGTCTCATACGGCTGATTTGTACGTTACTTGCAGCATGGTGGCAAGAAGGCAGTCTCCCGATGTGGAAAAGTGCCCGCTGTATTGACCAGCATGACTCGCAACGATACAGTGCCCGCATTATGGGACGTACGCTTTCTTTGGGGCAGGCGTGTACCGTGCCGGGAGGTTCAGATGGCAAAGGCGCTGATTTTGGGAGGCGCAACCGGTCTGCTGGGGCAGGCCCTTGTTCGTGTGCTTGCGGCAAAAGGCTGGCAAGTGGCGACTCTGGGCAGGCAGGACGGTAATGTGATGGATTTTGATTTTTTGCAGTCGCGCTTGCGCAAGGCAGACGCGGATGTGGTTTTTAACGCGGTTGGTTTTACAGCTGTTGATGCAGCCGAGGATGATCCCGACGGGGCCTGCGAAGCAAATCGCGCGCTGCCCGATGCGCTGGCGCACATCCTCAAAACCCTTGGCAGCGGGCATCTGGTCCACTACAGCACGGACTTTGTTTTTCAGGGGCAGGGTGAAACACCCCTGACAGAAGAAGACGAGCCGCACCCGCTGTCGGTCTATGGCAGTACAAAGCTGGAGGGCGAGCAGGCCGTGCTGCGCGAATTGCCCGAGCGCTCGTGCGTGCTGCGCACGGCATGGCTTTTCGGTCCAGGCCGCAGAAACTTTGTGGACACCATTGTGGCCGCCTGTGAAAGACGCGATACCATCAATGTGGTTCACGATCAGGTAGGCTCCCCCACATACAGCATGGACCTGGCGCAATGGAGCGCCGCCCTTGCCGAAAAAAGCGCCACAGGGCTTTGGCATGCCGTCAACAGCGGTCAGGCCAGCTGGTGCGAACTGGCCTGCGAATCCATCAACCTCGCGACCGCTTCCTGCCGGGTCATGCCCATTGATTCGGCCCAGTGGCCGCAAAAGGCGCGACGGCCGGAGTTTTCCGTGCTCGACAACAGCAAGCTTGGAGCCTTTCTGGGCAAAAAGCCACGCCCGTGGCCCCAGGCTCTGCGCGACTATATTTTCAGTGACTATCTGCCGTCTCACCGCAAGGAGAAAGACAAGCATTGACCCCCCGCCAGCAGACCATACCCCGCCTGACGAATGACAGGCGATGCGCCACGGCAGACTGCCGCACCAGCAAGGCAGTGATCCCGCATGCAGCAAACACATGCGGCCCTGTACGAAAAACGGGGCACAGCGCGGTGCTCCGGGTGACGGGCAGGTTGGCGACTATGGTCTTGATGCTGCTCTCGCTGTGCGCCCTGCTGCTCCCTCCTGCCGAAGGTCAGGCCCGCCCCAGAAGCATGGAAGATCTGGCGGCAATTTCCGGCAAGCTGGTGGAAACGGGCGTCAGTTACGGGGCCATTCCCTCACTGTACAGGCCACGCTATGACCGCACGCTGGACGCTGACCTCAATACCAGCGCCGATGAAGTCGTTTTTGTGGTCATGCTGCCCGGTGGCCCGCGAATCTACCTGCAGCGCTATATGGTCTGGCATCAGGTTGTCAACGAACTCATTGATGACGTGGCCTACACCATCACCTACTGTCCCACCACCGGTACGCTCATGGCCTACAATGCTTCTCTGGGCGGCCTCAATCTGATCTTTGACGTTGAAGGCCGCCTTTATGACGGCAACAGTGTGCTCATTGACCGCAATTCCGGCAGCCTCTGGCTTCAGGAAACAGGCATGGCCTTTGAAGGCCCCCTTATGGGCAGGGGGCTGCCGACCATTCCCGTCTTCTGGACATCCTGGGGTGCTGCGCGCAGCGTTTTTCCCCAGGCATCGGTCATGGCAAAACCCGCGGGAAATCGCCCCTATGGGCGCGATCCCTACGGTAGCTACCAGCGCAAAGATACCTACTATGACAACGACAGGCTCATCTACCCCGTGGAACGCCTGGACAGGCGCTTCCCGCGCAAAACCCACATGCTGTGTCTGGAATACGAAAACTATCTGCTGGCTCTTGATGTGGCCTATGTGAAGAAAAAAGGGACGGTCAATTTCTTTGTGGGTCCGCATGCCCTGCTGGCCGTTCATGATCCGCATCTGGATGTCGTGCGCGTGTTCAACCGGCAGATATGGGCCGAACCATTTCTGTTTGTGAGCCGCTACGGCAAACTGATGGACTTGAAAACACGCAGCATATGGGACCCGGCCACCGGAAAAGCCCTGGAAGGCAACATGAAAGGGGCCGCCATGCCCGAATTTTTCGGGGGCTACTCCATGTGGTTTGCCTGGTACAGCATCAATCCCGAAACGCTTACCGTTCCCGGCCCCGGCGAAGTGCCGGAAAACCTTCTTTCTCCTGACGCTCCGGGGCATGACAGTGCAGCCCCCGGCTCTGCGGCCGCTCCCGCCGCCCTGACGCTTCCGGCAAACCCCTGACCGGCACGCTGCCATCGACCGCAGCTGGATTTCCAGCCTCAGGTTCGGTCGACAGCGCAAATCGACGCGCCTTCATTCAGCAACTGACGCCCTGCTTCAAAACGCCCGACATGGGCCGCAGAACGCCACGCGCAGCCCTTGCCCTGCACATTCGTCATCAGCGCAGCTGTAGCGCATGGCTGCCCGCGCAGTCGCCAGAACAATTGCAGAGCAAACACGCCCTAATCTTCCAGTTTTTCTCCGGTGATGCCAAACTCAATGGGTATTTTTATATAAAAAATACCTAGGCGCTCTTCTTCAATTTTTGCAAACAGGAGTTCCGCCTGTGCCGGGTTCACAGCCATAGTCACTTCCACAGGCTGTTCCCCCATTTCAAAAAAATGCGCCGAATAATATTTGCCGTTCCGCCCGTAGCCCCCCTGTGCCGCGGCCACGGTGGCCCCCCTGATTCCCACCGCTCTGGCCTGCTGAAGCAGCCATTCTGAAAGACTCAGCAGGCCGTTAACGCGCCCCTGCTGCGTAAAAAACGTGAGTTGATAGCCGTGCATCATGACCTCCTAGAGCAGATTAACTTTGAAATGCTTCACATTTCAAAGTGTTCATTCAGCCAAAAAGTGCGATTTTCGGCTGAATCCACGCCACATTATGGCGCGCTGCACTTTCGTGCAGCGTTAGAGCATTTACACTTTTTCAAAGTTAACATGCTCTAACTGTAGTGTTCCAATAGGTTGTTCACCCTTCCCAAATCGGTAAAGCTGGAGTTACC
>CAJMLK010000088.1 GCA_905214305.1 uncultured bacterium | reverse complement strand
GCGCTTGCATCTTTGCGGCGGGCGACTGCTCACGCAGCCGCCAGAGCAATTTCAACGTGAAATTGCTCTGGAGGCTTTCAACTTTTAAAAAGTACAGATGCCTGACGCTGCACGAAAGTGCAGGGCATCACGATGTGGCATGGATTCAGCCGGAAATCGCTTTTTCTGCTGAATGAACACTTTGAAATGTCAAGCATTCCACGCTGATCTGTTTCAGAGGCCGCGCTCCACCGTGGCCTGGGCGCAACGGTTTTTTGGGCGCCGGTTTTTTTTGCACGTGACTGGCAATACCGCAGGAAAGCACGCCCCTGGTGCGATGTTGTTGTCTTTATCAAGCATACTGGCATGTTGCTCTGCTTGTCTCGCAAGCAGGGCAACTTTTTTTGCACCTCGGGAAAGAATACCTGTATCAATTACTATCTATTTATTCTTGTGTATATAGTGTGATGTTTAAAACGTCAATCTATTTTTTAATAAAAAAGATGAAATAAAGCGTGGATAATCAAAAGCACTGGAGCATGCGTGATTTTTTTCCTTTATAAGTCATTCTATCAGGATGGGTTGTCATTGCAGTAATTTGCAATGCTTGAAATGAATGCGTTATTCATTCATACTTATGATACAAAATCCATATTTTTTCAAAAAAGTGTCGATAAATACAATAACGACATTCAAGACGCTCTTGCTTTGCCGCATGGCGCTTCAGTGTACACTGCCGGTTTTTTCCATGCACGGTACGCTGAAAATCAGGCAAGAGATTTTAAGGAAAGAGAGGGGAATATGAAATTACGTCTGTTGCCGAAAATGCTGCTGCTGATCTTGCTGCCGACGCTGCTGGGCCTCTGCACTGTGACCTGGTTCAGCTATACGCGTGCGGAAAGGGCACTGGCAGTGCAGATAGCAGAAGAGCTTGGCGCCGTAACGCAGGCTCAGGCCGGTCAGCTCGGCAATATGGGTGAGCTGTTGCACAAGGTGCTGGATAATGCCGGGCATACGTCCCGCATAAGCAACTTTCTCAAGGCCGGTTCCGACTGGGAGAGAGATGCCCTGCGGCCCGCCATGCAGGCAAGCCTGAAAAGTCTTGCCGATGATTTTCCCTTGCTGACAGCCGTGGGACTGCTTTCGCCCGAAGGCGTGGTTGTGGGACACAGCAACCCTGCCGGGATCAACACCAACCTTTCCGAGCGGCCGTATTTCAAGGCGGCCATGCAGGGCAAAAGCAGTGTGCTCAATGCGCGCAGCAAGGTTTCCGGCGCGGTCACCACTGTCATGGCTTCACCGGTCATCAATGACGGCAAGGTGCTCGGGGTGGTGTACGGTACGGTTGATCTCACGGTATTCAGCGCTGAAACCGTGGATACTGTCAAACTGGGCAGAACAGGCGCAAGTTTTGTCTATGACGGCACTGGCCTGCTGCTCATGCATCCCAACAAGGATTATATCGGCGACGAAGACGGTAATCTGGACTGGGTCAGGCGAATACTGCAAGAGCGTAACGGCAGCCTGTCCTACACATGGGATGGAAAAGAAAAGCTGGCGTATTTTCAGGAAATTCCCGACATGAACTGGTTTGTGGTGCTGAGCATGGAGCGCAGCGAAATCCTCGCGCCTGCCGCCGTGCTGTTGCGCGGCAACCTGCTGCTGATGTGCGGTATTATTCTGATCGTGGGCCTGATCGTTTTTGTTGTGGCAAAGGGCATTACCACGGCCTTGAAAAATGAAGAAGCTTTTGTGGGCCGGGTGGCTGGCGGGCAATTTGACATGAGCGACCAGCAAAGGGCTGTTCATGAAAAATGCGCTGCGCGCATGGACGAGATCGGTGGACTGTCCAGAGGCGTGGGAACCATGACGGAAAATCTCAAAAAGTTTCTGGGCGAAAGCGAACAAAAGGCGCAGGAGGCCCAAAAAGCCACAGAAGAGGCTCGTCAGGCCATGCACGAGGCAGAAGAAGCCCGGGCCGCCGCCGAAGGCGCCCGGCGTGACGGCATGCTGGCAGCGGCGGGGCAGCTTGAAGAGGTGGCCGCCGTGCTTTCTTCGGCGTCTACCGAGCTTTCGGCCCAGATCGAGCAGTCTGACCGTGGTGCGGCAGAGTCTGCCCAGCGCCTGTCCGAAGCGGCCACTGCCATGAATGAAATGAACGCCACCGTGCAGGAGGTGGCCCGCAACGCGGGGGCTGCTTCCAGCGCCTCGGCGGAAACCAGAGAAAAAGCGCAGCACGGCTCCAATATTGTTGCGCAGTCATTGCGCAGCATTGAAGGCGTGCGTCAGATATCCGGTCAGCTCAGGGAAGACATGGGGCAGCTTAACGAACATGCCCGTGATATTCCGGATCATGGGTGTCATTTCCGATATTGCCGACCAGACCAACCTGCTGGCCCTCAATGCCGCCATCGAAGCCGCCCGCGCCGGTGATGCCGGGCGCGGTTTTGCCGTGGTGGCTGACGAGGTGCGCAAGCTGGCGGAAAAGACGATGGCTTCCACCCTCGACGTGAGCAATGCCATCAAGGCCATTCAGCAAAGCACGGAAAAAAGTACGGCCAGTGCTGAAAACGCCGTGGAGGAGATCGGTCGGGCAACGGATCTTGCCGGTCTGTCCGGTCAGGCCCTTGAGGAAATCGTGGCGACGGTGGATGCCACTGCGGATCAGGTGCATGCCATTGCCACGGCCAGTGAGCAACAGTCTGCCGCCAGTGAAGAGATCAACCTCTCTATCGTTCAGGTCAACGACATGTCGCGTCAAACCGCAGATGCCATGCAGGAGGCCGCCCGGGCCGTATCCGATCTGGCTGCCCAGGCACAGAACCTCAATGCGCTGATCCAGAATATGAAGCGGGCATAGCGCATCCCGCATTTGGAATGCTCACCAGCGGCAGGACAAAGCCCGCCTGTTCGCGTTTCGAGGCAAGGATTGTAAGGAAAATCCCTGCTGGGCAGTTGATTCCTTTCATTCATAACCTGCCATGACGCCTGAAATTCTGGCGTGCAGACGGACAGAGCGTTGCCGTCTGCACGCCCCTGGCGGGGCATCACGGTGTCAGCACCGCTCGCCTTGCGCCCGTTTTAGCCTATTCCGTCTATTGCTCCATTCTCGCCCCATTCTGTGTCCTCGCCAGTTTTTCGCCCGCTTTTCGTCTGTTTTCGGCAGAGCCTCGCCCGGCCGTCTGTGTTTTGCGTGCGTGCCTTTTTCCATCGCGCTGACATATTGCCACAGGCTTGAGCGATGTTTTGAACACAGGAGAATGGCTGGAGTCTTGCGTTTGCCGGCTCCGGGTTTCGTCACGTCAATAAAGTGGCGAAGCCCGGAGCCGGTATTGTTTTTGTCTGAAATTTTTTAGTTAATATACTGTTTTTGCTTTCTAATATTTCTTTGGAACAAAAGTTGCTTTATGCCTGCCAAGCAGCCCAGAAGGACTGCGGGAGGATCTATGAAAAGTTTGTTCAGCAGCCAGATCGGCCTTGTGGGCACGGTCATGAACATGCAGCTTGAACGCCAGAACGTCATTGCAGGCAATCTGGCGAACATCGACACCCCCAATTACAAACCGCGTGAGCTGAGCTTTGAAAAAGAGCTTCAGACGGCCCTCGGGCAGGATATGGAAGGGCAGATGAGCCGTACCAGCGCGGAACACATACCTTCTGCCTTTGATGCCTCAAGCTTCAGACCCGAATGGTCAGAAGCGTTCAAGCCTCGGCTCATCCACGGCGAAGACCGGGTGAATCTTGATAAGGAAATGGCCAAGCATTCCAAAAACCAGTTGCAGTTTACGGCGCTGGCGCAGGTTCTTACCAAAACGTTTGAAGGTATTCATACGGTCATACAGGACGGCAAGCAGGCATAGCCTGTTTGCTGCCGCAAGAGCATTTTGCCTTTGGCTGCGCTGGAATCATGCCGGGCACGATATGGGCAGCGCCAGTTTCTTTCAAGGCAGAAAGCCCGTCGCACGGCGCAGCATCGAGTGTTGCACGCGGCGGCACAGCAGTGATTTGAGATCAGGAGAACGCCATGGATTTCATGACAGCATTTGACATAAGCGCATCGGGGCTTGCAGCCGACCGCACGCGCATCAATACCATATCCATGAACCTGGCCAATGCCAAAACTACACGCACGCCCATGGGCGGGCCTTACCGCCGACGCAGCGTGGTTCAGCAGACGGCCGATCTGGATGATCCTTTTTCCGTCCACATGCGCTCGGCACTTGATCGTTCGGTCAAGGGGGTACGCGTCATGGCCGTGACCATGGACAATCGTCCCTTCAAGCGCGTGTACGAACCGGGCAATCCCGATGCCAACGCTGAAGGATATGTGATGTACCCCGACATAAACGTGGTGGAAGAAATGGCAAACCTCATGACGGCGCAACGCAACTTTGAGGCCAACGTGACCACTGTGGATGCCGTAAAGGGCATGTATATCAAGGCCCTTGAGATAGGAAAATAAGACGTTCCCCGGCCCGCATGACAGGGCGGAGCCGCTGAGAAAATTCAGGAGAAGGTCATGAGCATACAAGCAGTGGGCATGCGCGCGTACAGTGAGGCCATGCAGCATTTCAGCAAGGTAGAAAGCAGCCTGCAGCAGGGTTCGTCTGTCGGCGGCAAAACCCTTTTTTCCCGCACACTGGACCAGAGCCTTGCACGCAGCAAGGTGGACACCGGCGAAAATTTTGGCGCACAGGTGGATATGGTGCAGTTTCCGGGCAAGGTGCACACCCCCGTCACCCCCGAAAACAGCTTTACCGGAACCCTCAAGGATTCGCTGAACAAGGTAAACCAGTTGCAGGGCGTCAAGAACGAGGCCATCAACGAATTTGCCTCGGGTCGCACCCAGAACGTGCAGGAACTCATGATCACCATGCAGAAGTCCAGCCTTGCCATGAAGCTGACCACAGCCGTGCGCGGCAAGGTGCTGGAGGCATACAAGGAAATTTCCAAGATGCAGTTCTAGATGTAGTGTTCCAATAGGTTGTTCACCCTTCCCAAATCGGTAAAGCTGGA
>CAJMLK010000087.1 GCA_905214305.1 uncultured bacterium | reverse complement strand
GGCCTCGGAGGGGCGCAGCCCCTAACAGGCCCCCTCTGCCGCCCGCCGCGAAGGCGGCCCAATCAACATCAAAGAAGAAGCCTCCGCGCCCGCAGGGAGGCAGCATTCCTTCTCGAAGGCCGCCCCCTTCCACCTCTTTACCCGCCGTACAGGCGGTTCAGCCAACGTTAAAAAAGGCCCGCGCAGACACCCTAACTGCCTTGGTGACAGCCCCCATCACCGCATGTATTCTCAGAACGCGAACAAATTTCAAATAACAAAAAAAACCGGGCACTCTGCTTTACCAGCTCACAACCCGGCACGAAATCCTTCCCAGAGGAACCCACATGCACTGCCAGCACCTTCTTTTCGATCCAGCCCGCATCCCTTCACCCTGCTTTGTGCTGGATGAAAACCGGCTCAACTCCAACGCGGCCATACTCAACAGTGTGCAAGAACGCACCGGAGCGAAAATTCTTCTGGCGCTCAAGGGGTATGCCGCATGGGGCACATTTCCGCTGCTTTCCCGCTTCAAGGGGCACGGCCCGCTATGGGGGGCCTGCGCCAGCTCCGTTGACGAAGCCCGCCTCGCCCGTGAAGAGTTTGGTGGCGAGGTTCACGCATTCGCCGCGGGCTGGAACAGACGTGAAATGGCAGAACTGCTCACCCTGACGGACCACATCGTGTTCAACTCCACGGCACAGTGGCGTGAGTTCGCTCCTGCCATTGAAATGTGGAACCGCGACCGCTGCCCGGACAGGCAAATACAGTGCGGGCTGCGCATCAACCCCGAACATTCTGAAGGCGCTGTAGAAATTTACAATCCCTGCGCGCCGGGTTCGCGTCTGGGCATACGCCGCAAGCATTTCGACCCCGCAGCCATGACGGGCATATCCGGCCTCCATTTTCACACCCTGTGCGAACAGGGAGCCGACGCCCTTGAGCGCACACTGGCTGCCGTAGAAAAAAACTTCGGCCAGTGGCTGCCCCAGTGCCGCTGGATCAACATGGGCGGCGGCCACCACATCACGAGGCCGGACTACGACCTTGACCTGCTCTGCCGTCTGCTGACGCAATGGCGCGACCGCTATCAGGCCCAGATATACCTTGAACCGGGCGAAGCCGTGGCGCTGGACGCGGGCTGGCTTGCAGTCACCGTGCTGGACGTCATTGAAGCTGATATGCCCATCGCCATTCTGGATATCGGCGTACCCTGCCATATGCCCGACGTTATCGAGATGCCCTACCGCCCGCGCGTGCGCTACGAGCATGACGGCGCAGCCGTCCTCGCCGGAGAAGCCGGGCAAAAAAGCTGGACATGCCGTCTGGCGGGCAAATCCTGTCTGGCGGGCGACGTTGCCGGGGAATACTCTTTTGAAGCCCCGCTCAAGCCCGGGCAACGCCTTGTCTTTGAAGACATGGCTATCTACAGCATGGTCAAGACCACCACGTTCAACGGCCTGCGCCTGCCCTCCATCGGCATCTGCGGGCCGGACGCTGCCGGAGATATGGATTTTCGCATGCTGCGTGAATTCGGCTATGCGGACTTTAAAAACCGGCTGTCCTGACAGGCCCCGAAGGCAAGCCTGCGGGCTTGCCCCAAGCGCCCCCAGGAGCCTGACAGACCGGCCCGCGGGCGGTCAGACGTGCGGGCCACCGTGTGTGGGCAGGGCAGTGGCCAACGCTGTGCCCAACGGTGCGGGCAATGCTGCAGGCAGCCATGTGGCCCGACTGGCGTCATCAGCAGGCCAGCCTGTTCGTTTGCCTGTTTTTTCAGCCATGGCGACGAGATATTTGCCAGACGAAATATTTGCCAGACGGCATGGCTGCCGGCGCAGGCAGCAGTTCAGCCTTCCACAAAAAAGCGCCCCTCATGGGGCGCTTTTCTGATATGCAAAGGTGAGGCGGCTTCAGGCTCCCGCCGGAGCAGTGGCTGCGCCGGGCGTAAGAACAGAACTGCCCAGGGGCATGCCCGCGCCGGTTCCCGGCCCGCCCGCGGCAGGCTGCGGGCCGCTGTCATGGCTGAGGCCGCTGTTTTCACCGGCGGCCTGCCTGTCCGCTTCGGCGGGGGATTGCGCACCACCCGCGGCCGCATCGCTTTCTGACCGCCAGGGACGGCTTGTACGCGCCAAAGGCAAGGCCGCCGTGCCTGCGGGGTAGCTTTCAGGCGGCATCTCCTGAAACTGCTCCTTGAGACGGCCGGGCTTTCTGTCTGCCACTACGGGCTGGGCGCTGTCTGCGGCACGGCGGGTCATAAGGATGCCCGGTTCCGGGTCAAGCAGACCATCAAGATAGTCGCTCACAGTCACAAAACGCTGACAGCCCCCGGCGCGCAGGTCACGAATGATGCGCGGCAGGTCTTCCACAGTGCGCTTGTGCGTATCGTGAAACAAAAAAATGCCCCGCAGCGCGCCGGTATCATATACTGTGCCGCGTGTGCTGCGCAGAGTGGCGTAATTGGCGGGCAGGCTCTTCCAGTCACGGCTGTCCAGCGACCAGAGCATGATGCCCAGCCCCAGACTTTCGGCCACAGCCACGGTCTGATTATCATAGGCCCCGTAAGGGGGCCGCAAAAATGCGGGGCTGGCCCCAAGAGAGCGCAGGATGGCATCGGTCTGCCCGATTTCATGCATTTTCTTTTCGGGCGAAAGCATGCGTAGATTGGGGTGCGAATAGGAGTGGTTGCCAACCTCATGGCCCTCGGCCAGAATGCGCCGCACAAGGTCAGGATGCCGCTCGGCCTGCTTGCCCAAAAGAAAAAACGTGGCCGGAATGCCGTATTCACTCAGCATGTCCAGCAACTGGGGAGTGTTGGTAGAAGGGCCGTCATCAAACGTCAGCGCGCAGAGATTTTCGCGCATGTGCTGATCCATGATGCTGCTGCCGTCCACTACCCGGGCCTGAACGCCCTGAGCAGCGCCAACGGCCAGCCCTAAAAAAAATACCGCCCAAAGGCGTATCCATAAGGGTTTCATTACATTGCCTCTAAAATAACTGCTGTCACCCCATTTATGGGCCGCAAAACTGCCATTATGGCCGCCGCAGCTTCGGCTCACGCCGAGCGGGGTGCTACAGGAGGTCTAGCACTCCCCCCGGTACGGCGCAAGACAATCAATGTGCTGGATTTATGGAAAATAAAATTTATTCAATAAAATCACAGTATTGACTTTTTACCCCTGTAAAAAAATTTTTACTTCATATTTTTCGCTTGACTCTTCAGTGGCTTTTGCATAGAAACGTGTCTCCGGGAGGGCAGTTAGCTCAGCTGGTAGAGCACCGCCTTCACACGGCGGGGGCCACAGGTTCAAGTCCTGTACTGCCCACCACCAAAAATCCGGAGCGGTAGTTAAGACGGTTATAACGCCGGCCTGTCACGCCGGAGGCCGAGGGTTCGAGTCCCTTCCGCTCCGCCAGAATGTTTAAAGGGAGTCAGCTTGCTGACTCCCTTTTTTCGTTGTCAGGGATATTTTTGCCGCTTCGCCCTCTTTTGCCCACGCACGGGCGTCAAAAAAGCTTTCGCCTTCTCCCCGCTTTATCGTATCCAGCCTTAATAAAACAACTTATTCATCATGGCCGGATTATTGCATTTTTCCGGGCGTTCCCGCGCGGCCCGGCCGCGCCAATGCAACGCGCAAACAAGCGAGGTACGCATGACGCCCGTGATCTGGCTGCTGGGGCTTTCCGGCAGCGGCAAAACCACCCTTGGATCTCTTGTACGCCTTTTTCTTGAAGGACAGGGCGTTGAGACCGAGTTCGTTGACGAAGACCATTTTTGCCGTCAGGCGGGCCTTGCCGGCTCCGCGCCCCACGAGCGCACCACCGCGGTGAACGCCCTGCGCGATCAGGCCATGCAATGCCATGCTCAGGGACGCGTCTGCATTGTGGCCGCCACTACGCCCTACAGCGGCATGCGCCAGAAAAACCGCGAAAATCTGCCCCTGTATCATGAGGTATGGGTACGCTGCGCCTTGCAGACTCTGGTCAACCGCGACACAAGGGGCCTGTACGCCAAGGCCGGGCAAAGCCATGTGCCGGGCCTGAGCGGCCTGACCGACAGGTTTGACGAGCCGCTTCATGCAGACCACATTATTGACACGGACAGGCATGATCTGGCTGAAAGCTACCTGATCCTGCGCAATCTGGCTCTGGATGCCCTGAGCAAGGCCCGCAACTGGAACCGTCTGGCTCAGGCGCTGCCGTCCACGGTACTGCCTTCCACGGTGCTGCCGCCCATGCCCGCCCGCGAGCGCTGCATTGCCCTTTAACGCAGCTGCGTATTGCGAATGGCCCTTCCCAAACCAAAAACCTGTGTACCAGAGCAACTTCTCTTTGAAATGGCTCTGGCGGATGCGGGAGCAGTCGCCATTCGTAAGGCTCGCAGGCTCGCCAACGTCTGCCGCCAGGCTGGCAGAGCTATTTTCGTGCGCGCTTAGGCATCGAAGCAAGCGTGCCGTAAATTTTGAGAATGCACATTCGCAAAGCCAATCTGCACTGGATGCGTAACTGCGCAAAGAAACTGTGCCTATTCTTGCCGTCGTAGGAAACTTTCAATGCGACGCGGCTCTGACGCTGGCAGACGAAGCAGGCATTGCAGGGCGCGCGCGTGCCATTAGCGCATGCAACTGCCCGGACAAACTGGACGTATGCGCGCAGACACCAGACCGCCCCACAGAATGGGAATTTTTGTGTCCTTGCTCCAAAACGGGCAAAGCACTGGCAGGAATGGCAAAAAAAACGTAAAAGGCATATATGTTCAACGGTAAAATCGCCAAAGCCTGCTTAATAGCCGTTATTTTCGCTCAAAAACAAGAAATCCGGCCCTTTTTACCGCGAAGAGCACCATAGTGCACATCGAGATAAAAAGGGCCGGATTTCTTTGGGCGCAAGCCCGGATGCAAAGCATCCACACGCTGCCTGGCCTCCCCGTCGCAAGCTGGAGGCTTTCGGCCCGGAACCCGAGGAGCGCACAAAAAATCATGGCGGCGGATCAGCAGAGCAGTTAACTCATTTCATTCGTTAACTGCTCTAGCTGTAGAGTGTCAACACGTTGTTCACCCTCCTAGCCTCGAAGCTGGAGGTTTTCT
>CAJMLK010000086.1 GCA_905214305.1 uncultured bacterium | reverse complement strand
TGAGCGTGCCTTAAACTTTGAGAATGTATATTCTCAAAGTTAATCTGCTCTAGAAAACCCCGCCAGAGGCCTGTTTTTGTTTACGCCAGGGGCATGTTCCTGTTTGTTTGACGGGGACGACTTCTGGCGAGGGCTTTTGGGCGAAAACGTGAGCGGCTTGCCAATGTAACGAGTTAGAGCCGTTTCACTTTGAAATTGCTCTGGCTACTGCGTGAGCAGTGGCCAGCCGCAAAAATGCAGGCGCTATTTACTTGCGCGGTCAGGCATCGAAGCGAGCGTGCTTACGCTTTGCGAATATACATTCGCAAGGTTGATCTGCTCGAGCTGGCTGCAGGGATTTTTCCTGAATTTCCTTGCCACAAAATGCGGTCAGGCGGCTTTATGCCTGCCGGAGGCAAGCATTCCAGCCGACAGATGCACCAGTGGATCAGAAACTACGAAATGTCAGGCCGGGGCGTGTTCAGCGGCCGCCCTCGCCAGCCTGATATGCGGCCACATCCACAATAAGATTTTTTGATGCGGGCCGCAGGGTCAGGGTAAAAAGCTGCACGTCCTGCCGGGGCGTATCGGCATCGGCCAGATTCGGCAGCATGGCCGCCGGAGCCAGCATGATCGTCGCCTCTCCCTGTCCCGCTGCAAGAAAATAGTCCAGTATCTGCTGGAGCATCTGCCGGTGCTGCGCAGCATCTGTTTTGGGCAGCTCCACAAAATCCACGTCCAGCCCCGGCAGTTCGGCCTGCCAGGGGGCGTAGTCCTGTGCGTAGAGCGTTTCGAGCAGCTTGTTCAGCGTGGCGGCGTCGAGCTTGCGGCGCAGTTCCATATGCTCAAGACGGTCGGGATCGCCGGGGCGTGCCGCACCTGTGGTTCCGGCATTTCCGTTTTCCACCTGACCGGGCAAAAGCCGCGCAGCCCATACCATGCCAGCAAAGCCAAGGCTGGTCAGTACGGCATCGTTGTCGTCTTGAGGCGGACTTTTGTCCAGCAGGGCGCATACGTCCTTCATGTGCATGCCGGGCCGAAACTGGTCAAGCATGCAGACCGGGCCGCTGTTTTCATCGGGTAAGAGGCTTTGCATCCGGGCGCTGAATTGACGGCTGACGCCCTTGGCCGTTGTCAGTGTCATCTGTTCCGGCCGGGGACCAAAGGCAAGGCTGGCGGCCTGCCCCACAGGCACAGCGCGGAACGTCCAGAGCGCCAGCCCCGTGTCCAGCCGCAGATCTGCCGTTCCGCCGGGGTTTTCAATTTCATCGCTGCCGCCGGGGGCCATGTCCAGCCGGGCGAACTGCGTAATACCCTTGCTCTGCAGGCTTATATTGAGAATGTCCTCTTCTGTTCCATTGGAAATGACCAGATTTTGCGGGTCGGCTGCCAGGCAGCGTCCCGCCCACAGAAGGATAATAAAAATTGTGAGAAAACAGGGCAGGATTCGCTGCGGATAATTGCTGAAGGTCATGCATACTCTCCCGATGTCAGTACCCGGCGTCATACGACGGCAGGCCCAGCATAGCAGAGCGCGGGGGCGGCCTGCAAGTCGGCCGGGCAAGACAGCGGGCGTGCCTTGCCAGTGCCTGCATGACGGCCCGAGGCCGCACTGCCGACCGGGTGCAAAGGGGCGGACCGGGCGGCCAGTATTGGGCAGAGGCTGGGTCGGCAACCGGGCCATCACCTGGGCCAGCGTTTGGGCCAGCGTTTGGGCCTGCGCTGTTGCGGGCGCACTTTACGCACGGGGGCGCGCCTGCTATGTTGGGGTATGTGCGCATTTTTCTGAAGAAATACGCGCGTAATCCTTCGTACATAAAGGGAAAAGCATGTCTCCAGTGTTTCGTGGCAAGTCACCGTCAGGCCAGGAAGAGCCTTCAAAATGCCTGTGTCTGCGGCCGTCTTCTTTGCTGGCGGCGTGTTTTCTGGTGGTGGCGGCCATTGCGCTTGCCTATGTGGGGGGCGTCATGAGTGGCCGGGCCTATTGGCGGAGCCACGGGGCGCAGCAAACAGCAGGTCGCAATGCGCAGGGCAAGGCGGTTGCGGGCGAGTCACAGGAAGAAGCCGCGCCTCAGCAGCACATTCTGGCTCCTGAAGAGTTGAGATTTGCCAGGGTGCTGCGGGGAGAAAGCCTGCCCCCGGGCATGGCCGAAGGGTTGAAGCCCGGAGAGGTGGCGCCGGCTCCGGCACATGGGCCGCAGGCACAGGCAAATCTCAAGCCGGTTCAGACCCCTGTGCCCGTGGCGTCAACTTCTGCTGGACGGACGACACCGGCGGCACAGGGCGAACAGCCCGTGACGCTGAACAGTCTGCAACCTGTAAGCAATACATTCGATTATGTTTTTCAGGTTGGGGCCTTCAAGGACGAAGAAAGTGTGGACAGTCTGCGCCAGCGCCTTGAAGGACGCGGGCTGCGAACCCGCATGCAGCGGTCTGGCAAGCTGCTTGTTGTTTTTGTAATGCTGCGCGGCAATGACGCCAGAGCGGAAGAAGTTGTGCATGCCTGCGAGAGCCTGAGTCTCGGCAAGCCCATCCTGCGCAGCAAGACGGCCGTAAAGCACTAGACGTAACGCACCGGGCAGATCAACCTTGAGAATATACATTCCCAAGGTTTACGGCACGCCCGCTTCGTCGCGCAACAGCGCAAACAGGTAGTTCCGCTGCTTTCTCCGTCAGCCCTCGGTGCAGCGACTGAAGGTGCGCTTCCGCCTTCGCAGCGGTGGCCTGCTCCCGCAACGCAGAGCAGCTTCACAGTGAAACTGGGCTAACAGTGCATTGAAACAAAGGAAAAAGGGGAGGAGATATTCGGTTGTTCGTAAATGGTAATAATTACTATTTACAAACTGGCCTATCCATGTCACCTTCATGCAAAGGCGGTCACTGAGTCCGGGGCCGCAACTTTGCCTGGACTGCACAGACAAACCAAGGAGACGACCACCATGTCGAACGACCAGAACAAACTTACCAATAATGCCGGTGCGCCGGTGGCTGACAACAACAGGGTTCTTACTGCCGGGCCGCGTGGGCCGATGTTGTTGCAGGACGTATGGTTTCTTGAAAAACTGGCCCATTTCGACCGTGAGGTTATCCCCGAAAGGCGCATGCACGCCAAAGGCTCCGGCGCTTACGGGACCTTTACTGTCACTCACGACATCACGCAATTCACCAAAGCTTCTCTTTTTTCTCAGATAGGCAAAAAAACTGACCTTTTTGTACGTTTTTCCACCGTGGCGGGTGAGCGCGGCGCGGCTGATGCCGAGCGCGACATTCGCGGTTTTGCCATCAAGTTCTACACTGATGAAGGCAACTTTGACCTTGTGGGCAACAACACCCCCGTCTTTTTTCTGCGGGACCCCTTAAAGTTTCCCGACCTCAACCATGTGGTCAAGCGCAACCCGCGCACCAACATGCACAGCGCCAAGGACAACTGGGACTTCTGGTCCCTTTTGCCCGAAGCCCTGCATCAGGTCACCGTGGTCATGAGCGATCGCGGTATTCCCGCCTCCTACCGGCATATGCACGGTTTCGGCAGCCATACTTTCAGCTTTATCAACGCCAAAAACGAACGTTTCTGGGTCAAGTTTCACTTCAGAACCCAGCAGGGTATCAAAAACCTTACCGACGCCGAGGCGCAGGAGCTTGTGGGACGCGATCGCGACAGCCACCAGCGCGACCTGTATGAGCATATTGAAAAAGGCGATTTTCCTCGCTGGAAGCTTTTTGTGCAGGTCATGCCTGAAGTTGATGCCGAAAAGCTGCCGTACCATCCCTTTGACCTCACCAAGGTCTGGTATCACAAAGACGTGCCCATGTACGAAGTGGGCGTGCTGGAACTGAACCGCAATCCTGAAAACTACTTTGCCGAAGTGGAACAGGCCGCGTTCAACCCCGCCAATATCGTGCCCGGCATCAGCTTTTCACCGGACAAGATGCTTCAGGGACGCCTGTTCTCCTATGGCGATACCCAGCGCTACCGCCTGGGCGTGAACCACCATCTTATCCCTGTAAATGCGGCACGTTGCCCGATGCACAGCTACCATCGTGATGGTCAGATGCGCGTAGACGGCAACTATGGCGGCCACATCAACTATGAACCCAATAGTTACGGGGCATGGCAGGAACAGCCCGCAGCTGCGGAACCGCCCTTGAAAATCAACGGCGATGCCGATCACTGGTCTTATCCCTGCGATGACGCGGACTACTTTGAACAGCCGGGCAAGCTGTTCCGTCTGATGACGCCCGAACAGCAGGAAGCCCTTTTTGGCAATACGGCCCGCAACCTTGGCGATGCCCCCAAGGAAATAAAGCTGCGCCACATCCGCAACTGCGCCAAGGCCGATCCGGCCTATGGGGCGGGAGTTGCCAAAGCCTGCGGCATTGACACCGCAGAAATATAGCGTGACGGCCTGTCAGGGAGCGTGACTGCCTGACTCCGGCTGTTTTCTGACCCCCTGGGGTACGACAGCTTTTCTGTCACCGGCGTCTTACAGGCCCTCCGGAATTTCCGGGGGGCCTCTTTTTTCGGGTGCGGAGCAGGTGGCTGAGCGAAACAGGCGTAGCAGGCAGGATGCGGCAGGTGGCTGCACCGCTCTTGCTGTCCGCCGGGGGGAGCGCTATTTTACTTGGGCGCTGTCTAGAGCATTTAACACTTGAAATGCTCGTTTCCGGCAGGCAAAAGCCTGCCTCCTCGCATTTCGTGGCAAGGATTTTCAAGTAAATCATTGCAGAGCAGTTAACTCATTTCATTCGTTAACTGCTCTAACATGCCTGTGTGAAAGATGTTTGCCGCCTGTTGCGGCACTGGGCGACAGGCGGGCTGCGCGATATTGGCCGTTTCAGCGCACGGCAAGCCATGCGTCTTCAGCAGGCTTGTCACTGCGCTCGGAAGCGGCGGCCCCTCTGGCCGGGGGCAGACTGGCCGCATAAAGTTGCTCAAGTTCGGCGGCTTTTTGCCCGCTGCCCTTGAGCAGGGGCACGGAGATGAGGGCGGCCAGCTTGCGCGCCAGCATGTGGGCGAAAAGGTCGTCAAACAGGCGGCTGTTGCGCACGTCCTCGGTGTACAGCATCAGAGCGCGCGAAGCGTTGGTAACAAGCAGTGAACTGTCGCCGGCGGGGCTCATTGCCAGACAGAAAGGGCGGGGCGAAAGACCCTCATGCCGCACCTCGTGAACCTTGAGGCAGCTTTCGGGCAGGGCGTAGGCAAAACGGTATTCCGGCGCATAGCCGGGGGGCAGGGCCTGAAGCGCCAGCCATGCCCGGCGCTGGGCAAAGCTCCAGGGAAAATCGCGCAATACCTGACGCCGGGCAGAATCCCAGTACAGGCGGCATTGCAGCACCTCCGGCGTGCTTTCGCGCTCGGAGGCCACACTGCGCGCGCCCAGAAAGCCGAGGGCGCGGTTCCACACGTCGATCTGGCTGATAGTCATGACACCTCCATACATGTTGCTGGAATGAGAAAGCCCCCGGCGGCCAGAGCAGCCGGAGGCATTAGAAATGCCGCTCTGAAGCGGACAGGTTGTGAACTTGTGGCATGCCTTGAAGGCACTGACGCCAAAAATGGTTGTGGGAAAAACTACTGTGGAAAAGTGAAATAATAGTAAAGGTTTTGGGGGGGTGGGGGTGTGGGGGAGGGACCCTTTTGCAAAAGGGTCCC
>CAJMLK010000085.1 GCA_905214305.1 uncultured bacterium | reverse complement strand
TAACCGCGCAGATAAACTGCGCTTACGCCTCCGTAGCGAACGTCTGCTCACGCAGGCGCCAGAGCAATTTCAAAGTGAAATTGCTCTGGCCCAAACCATGCCCGCCTCTGCACGACAACTGCACGGCGGCTGGCGGTGACTGGCGCAGTGGGCAGTTCTGGCCCTGAGGCGACACGCATTTTACAAAAGCACCACAAAAACAGGAGCCACAGGTAGGCTGCTCCTGTCTGATTCCGCAAGGGGAACGTGTGAGGCGGAAAAATCCGGCAAGGGCTGCTGATGCCCGCTGCCACGAACTTTGGGCCGGTCTGCCGCAGGGCGAGGGCATTTGCCTGCCCGCAGACCTTTGCTCCTGTCTGCCGTCGGGGCCGCCGCCATGCGTGCCCGCCGACCTTGCAGCCTGTTTGCCCGCCGCCGTGGCTTCCCCGCACGACCACGGCCGGGATGGCGTTCGCAAAGCCCACGGACAGACAGCAGGTCTGGCTCTGCCCCAGAATGCCACCCCCGCGCAAGTCTCGTTTTTCCAGCGCACCCGCAAGGCCCGCGGCCCGGCGGCGTCTCTGGTTCTGCACGGCCTTTTTCTGGCGGGCTTGCTGGGCTTCTCGTTCCAGACGGTTCATGAGATGCCCGGAAACGCCATGATCGTGTCCCTTGCAAGCCCTGCTCCCGCTCCTGCCGCAAGCCCTGCTGTTCTTCCTGCGGGAACGTCGCCTTCCGCAGAACCCGCACAGCCGGAACCAGCGCCCACTCCCCCACAAAAAACTCCGGTCCACGAGCCTTTGACAGAGGCACGGCCCAAACCTGTTCCCGCCAAAAAGGCCGCGACTGTCGCAGCTGAAAAAAAAGAACGCACCATGCCCGCGCCTGAACGGCCCAAACCCGCAGCATCCCCCGCTCCCACGCCCGCACAGGCATCTTCCGGCGGCAGTACCGCAGTGGCTTCCGGCCCGCCTGCCGACGCAGACGCAACGTCCGGCGCTGACAAGGTGTACTCTCCCCGTCAGCTTGACCAGTCCCCGGCCGTCACGAGGGGAGTCAAGCCGGACTATCCTTCCTCCGCCCGCAGCCGCAGAGTGGAAGGGCGCGTCGTTGTGCGCATGGTTGTGGAAACCAGCGGGCAGCCCGGCCAATGCAGCATCCACAGCGCCAATCCCCAGGGCTACTTTGAAGAAGCTGCTCTGGACGCCGCCCGCCGCATGCGCTTCCGCCCCGGAACCAAGGCCGGAAAGGCCGTCCGCACGCTGGTATTGCTGCCCTTTGACTTCAATCTTCGCTAGCTTTTTCGTCATCATGCATTTTCAGAAAATCCTGTGGCGTCTGCGGTTCACAACAGGCCCGGCACACTGCGCCCGCTCCCTGCTGGCGGTCGTCCGCGCGCCAGAGGCCGGAGCAGTCTCAGGCTGAAACTGCTCCGGGGGTTTGCGCCAACTCGCACCCTGCCACAGTCCGCGCCGCCCCGTCCCACCCAGAAACAGACCCCGCCGCATTTGCAAAGGCCCGTTGCCGCATGCTATCCTGAAGTCAATAACTTCAGGGGGTATCACATGGCTGTAGTGCTGGGCACAGCCGGACATATCGACCACGGCAAAACCTCTCTGGTGCGGGCGCTCACGGGCATCAACTGCGACCGGCTGGAAGAGGAAAAGCGCCGCGGCATCACCATTGAGCTGGGCTTCGCCTGGGTGGACATGCCCGGCGGCGAACGTCTGGGCATTGTGGACGTGCCGGGGCACGAGCGTTTTGTAAAAAACATGGTGGCCGGGGCTGCGGGGGTGGACTTCGTGATGCTGGTCATTGCGGCTGACGAAGGCGTCATGCCCCAGACCCGGGAGCATCTTGAGATATGCTCCCTGCTCGGCATCCGGAACGGCTTTGTGGCCCTGACCAAGACAGACATGGTGGACGCGGACTGGCTGGAAATGGTCACTGAAGACGTGCGCGGCTTTCTGGCCGGAACCTTCCTTGAGGGTGCGCCTGTTTTTCCTGTCTCGTCCGCCACGGGCGACGGGGTGGATGCCCTGCGCTCCCATATTTTTCAGCTGGCTGCCGACCTTCCTGCCCGGCGGCGCGTTGACATCTTCCGGCAGCCGGTGGACCGCGTCTTCAGCATGAAGGGCTACGGCACGGTCATCACGGGCACAGTCATTTCAGGCAGCGTCAAGACAGGCGACGATCTGCGCTTTATGCCGCCAGACACTCCCACGAAGGCGCGCGGCCTGCAACGCCACGGCAAAAGCGTTGACGAGGTTCCGGCCGGACAGCGCTGTGCCACCAACGTTCAGGGGCTGGAAGTCGCTGACATCGAACGCGGTCAGGTGCTGGCCCACCCCGGCGAACTTTTTCCGGCCCGGCGCTGGCTCATGCGCCTGACCTGCCTTTCCTCCTCCCCGCGCGCCCTGCGCCAGCGGGTGGAGATACATTTTCACCACGGCACAAAAGAATGCGCGGCCCGCGTGGTCTTCTGGGACAGGGACAAGCTGGCTCCAGGCGAAACCGCCCTGGCGGAAATCCGCTTCAAGGACGAGATGGTGGGCGTTTTTGGTGACCACTGCGTGCTGCGCGCCTATTCCCCCTTGCGCACGGTAGCGGGCGGCCTGCTTTTAAGCCCCCTGCCGCCTGATCTGCGCCGCAAAGACCCTGACCTGCCAAACAAGCTGGCTCTGCTGGAAAAGCTGCCGTCTTTTGACCGGGAGGCCGAAGCCGCCCCCAGTGGCAAGGCCGGGGCAAAGGCAAGAGATGAAGCCCGCGCCGCCTTTATGGAAAGCGTGCTGGCCCTGCGCGGAGCCGAAGGCGCGGACGAAGCCCGCCTGCGTGTGCTTACGGGATTTCCGCGTGCGGCGCTCGAGTCGAGCCTGCAACTGCTGTCCACGCGCGGCGCGGCGCTGTGCTGGGACAGGGAAGCCCGCCTGTGGATAGGCAAACAGGCATTTGAGCGCCTGCAACAAGCCTGCCTTGAGCGCGGGGCAGAACTGCACCGCAAGGAGCCGCTCAAACCGGCCTTTACCCGTGGGGCGCTGTGTTCTGGCTGGAGCAGAAACCTGCCCCAGCGCCTTATCCAGCGCGTGCTGGACACGCTGCTCAAGCAGGAGCATCTTGCTCTTGAAGGCGAAGGACTGCGCATGGCCCAGCACAAGGTCAGCCTTGCGGCGGATCAGGCAGGTCTGCGCCAGAAGCTGCTGGATGCCCATGCCGAGGCGGGCCTTGCCCCGCCCAATGCCAAGGATGTGCTGGAAAATCTTGGCATCAGCGCCAAGGAGGCAGCTCCCGTGTTGCGCCTTCTCTGCGAAGAAGGCGCTCTGGTCAAGATCAAGGACGGCCTTTACTATCACGGCCCTGCCCTGAACGACATCATGGAGCGTGTGCGCCGCTGGTTCGAGACCAACGACAATCTGGACGTGGGCGGCCTTAAGGACATTCTGGGGCTTTCGCGCAAATACCTCATTGCCCTTCTGGAATATATGGACAATGAGCGCATTACCGTGCGCGTGGGCGACCAGCGCCGCTACCGGGGGCGCTGAGCACGGACGGTCACTCCGCAGCAGCTTCCGGCTGCCGACGTGACCTTGCGGGCTTGCGCAAAAGCCCGCGTCATGGCGGGCATGGAGTCTTCTGCGGGAGCCGCCCGTTTTCCGGCAAAAAGCGTTGGAACAGCCTGCGCCATTCTGTCCGGCACGGCCCAGAGCAATTTCACCTTGAAGCTGCTCTGCCGGATACGTGAACAGACGCCCGCCGCAGAGGCGCAAGCGCCGAAGCAGGCGTTCTGGAAGCATCGAGAATGGATATTCGCAAGGCGAAAGTGCTCTAAAAGTCCGCCACGGGCCACCCAAAAAGCGCGCAAAAATATGGGCGGCAGGCCCTGTTTTTGTTGCGGTGCATGCTTACTATACGTTAATAATGCTCATTTGCTCATAATACTCACAAGTAAGGAGCGCAGAAATGCCCGAAAAAATTCTGGTAGTGGGCGGCGTAGCCCTTGGCCCCAAGGCCGCGGCCCGTTGCAAGCGTCTCATGCCTGATGCGGAAATTACTCTGGTGGATGAAAACGTTTTCATCTCCTATGGCGGCTGCGGCATACCTTTTTATGTGTCCGGCGAAATACAGAATCTGGACGACCTGCGCGCCACCCCGTACCACACGGTGCGCGATGCGGATTTTTTCCGCGACATGAAGGGCGTTACCGTACGCACCCAGACACGCGCCACGGCCATTGATCGCGCGGGCAAAACCCTTACGGTCAAAAACGTGGTCACCGGGCAGGAAGAAAAACTGCCTTACGACAAGCTGGTGCTCGCCACCGGGGCCACCCCGCGCGTGCCTCCCGTGGAAGGCAAAGACCTTGAAAATGTGCTTTCCCTCACCCGGCTTGAAGCCGCAGGCGCCATCCGCACGGCCTGCCAGGAAGGCAAGATCACCGAGGCCGTCATTGTGGGCGGCGGTTTTATCGGCCTTGAGGCCGCCGTGGCTCTGGCCGACATGTGGGGCGTCAAGTGCAGCGTGGTGGAAATGGTGGACCAGATACTGCCCGGCGTGCTTTCGCACTCCGTGGCGCGCATGGCCGCCCATGACTGCGTGACCCACAATGTGGATGTGCACACCGGGGAAAAGGTCGTGCGCCTTGAAGGCAAGGACGGCAAGGTCTGCAAGGTCGTCACCGACAAGCGTGAACTGGAAGCCCAGCTGGTTATCTTTGCTGCCGGTTTTATCCCCAACGGGCAGCTTGCCAAGGATGCCGGGCTTGAAGTGGCCCCCTTCGGCGCCATCATGGTGGACCGGCACATGCGCACTTCTGATCCCGCCATCTATGCGGGCGGCGACTGCGTTTCCATCAAGAACATCATTACCGGCAAGCCGGGCTATCTGCCGCTGGGCAGCATGGCAAACCGCCAGGGACGCGTCATCGGCACAAACCTTGCGGGCGGCGAAGCCGTGTTCCCGGGCTATGTGGGTTCCTGGGCCGTCAAACTCTTTGACCTCTCCTTCTGCGGCGTGGGCCTTACCGTGGAGCGCGCCCGCGCCGAAGGTTTTGACGCCTTCAGCGTAAGTGTGGAACAGTTTGACCACGCCCATTTTTACCCCGAAAAAGCCATGATGACGCTGGAACTCGTGGTGGACAAAGCCACAGGCCGCGTGCTCGGCATGCAGGGCGCCTGCGCCGACGGCGATTCCCTCAAGGCCCGCGTGGACGCCGTGGCCGCCGCGCTGCAATATTCGCAGCCCAGGGTGGAAGATATTTCCAACCTTGAGGTGGCCTACGCCCCGCCCTTTGCCTCGGCAATGGATGTGGTCAACGTGGTGGGCAACGTGGCCGACAACGTGCTGGCCGGGCGCTTTACCCCGGTTACCGCCGACCAGTTCATGGATATGTGGAAAAACCGCGAAAAAAACAATGTGTTCTTCATTGACGCGCGCCCCGCTGCCGCCGGACGCGCCGTGCAGGAAAAACACCCCGACTGGCACGCCATACCGCTTGAAGAAGTGGCTGCCCGCGTCAACGAGGTTCCCAAAGACCGCCCCGTTGCCATCATCTGCAATACGGGCCTGCGCGCATATGACGGCCTGCTTGTGCTGGCCCGGCACGGCATCACCGATGTGGTCAATTCCACCGGCGGCCTGCAGGCGGCCATAAAGATGGGCCTGTCTGTCTAGAGCAGATTAACTTTGAGAATATACATTCTCAAAGTTTAAGGCACGCTCA
>CAJMLK010000084.1 GCA_905214305.1 uncultured bacterium | reverse complement strand
GAACCTCCTCATATGGATATGAACTATGGCGTCCGTTTTTTCCAGCCTACCTCATAATCACTGAAAGCGGCAACGTTAAAGTGTCAGCCAGCAGCAACGATGGCGCGGCAGTAGGCATGAACGCTCTCGGCTTCAACAGTACCTCCAGCAATGCCATTGACACGAAGAGTGGCAATGTGACCGTCAGCGCCAGCGGCGCCTACGGTTACGGCATGAAAACCGACTGGGGGGGAAACAGCAATACCATCACCACAAAGAGCGGAGAAGTCAGCGTTTCCGGCAGCGGCAGTGCCGGCAACGGCTACGGCATGTATGCCCACAACGACAACAGCAGCAACAGCATCAAGACAGACAGCAAGAACGTGACCGTTACCGGCAACAGCACCGGCAGTAACGACATCAGCAATAGCAACAGCTATGGCAGCGGATATGGCATGTATACGCTTGCGGGCAGCAACAGCATCACCACCAACAGCGGCAATGTGACCGTTTCTGGAACCAGCAGCAGTACCAGCCTGCAAGCCAGCTGCGGCATGTATCTTTCCCATGATGGTGGCAGCAACAGCATCACCACCAAGAGTGGGCATGTGAGCGTGTCCGCCAACAGCGAAACCGGTGGCGCCCACGGTGTGTACAGCTCCAGGGGGACCACCTCCATTGAAACTGAAACCGGCAACATAACCATATCAGCCAGCAGCAACAACTACAGCAGTACCGGCATAGACAACTATGCCAGCGACCTGACCATTACCACTGGAAGCGGCGATGTGCGCGTATCAAGCAGCTGCACCAGCAACGGCAGCCGTGGCGTCGGCATGAAAGCGGCCTTTGGCGACAGCAAGATCTCCACCGACAGTGGCAATGTTACCGTAGAACATACGAGCAGTGCCGGTTACGGTTGGGGCATGTATGCGGCCACTTCCGGCAGCAGCACCATCAGCACAAAGAGCGGTCAGGTAAACGTATCCGGGCACAACATTTCCGGCAATGACGACGGCATCGGCATGGCTGCCTATTTTGACGACTGCAGCAACAACATCATCACTGAAAGCGGAAAGGTATTCGTTTCCGGCAGCAGCAACGATGGAGCCGGCTACGGAATGCATAGCGGCCATAGCATGAACACCGTAAACGGCAGCAACACCATCAAGACCGACAGTGGCGAGGTAAATGTTACCGGCAGCGGAAAATCCGCCTACGGCATGTATTCCTACAATGCCGGCCATAACAGCATCACCACAAAGAGCGGTCATGTGAATCTGTCGGGCAACGCCAGTTCCTACAACGGCTTCGGCATGCTCGGCAGCAACAGCATCACCACTGAAAGCGGCAATGTGAACATCTCCGGCAGCGGTGGTTCCGGGGCCTACGGCATGTCTGGAAGCGGCGTTATCACCACAGAAAGCGGCAATATTGACGTTACCGGCAGCGCCGGCACCGGAACAGGCTATGGCATGCTGGCCTTCACGGGCAGCGGCAATACCATCACCACTGAAAGCGGCAAGGTGAACATCTCCGGCAGCGGTGGTTCCGGGGCTTATGGTGTGGCTGCCAGAGGCGGCGGTACAAACACGCTTGAATCCACCAACGGCTCGGCTCTGACCGTGACCATCACCGCAACCGCCGATGCCGCTGAAAAAGCCATCGCCCTGTGGGCCGAAGGCAACGGCTCGGTAAACTACATCACCGGCCACTCCCAGGCAGGCAACGCGGGCGACAGCATCATCCTCACCGCCAACAACGGTCAGGGCATCGCCATGCAGACCAATAACGGTGGCAAAAACATCATCACCACCGGCGCCGGTGATGACAGCGTGACCATTAACGGCAAAATTGTCGGGCCGAACAATGAAATCAACCTTGGCGGCGGCGACAACACCCTTACCCTCAACGGCAGGGTGGAACCGGGCAGCCTGAACGTCATTGCCACAGGCGGAACCTACACCCTGATACTTCATGAATCTGACACCGAAAGCTTTGTCGCCCGTTACGGAGAATGGCTCAACGGCATAGGAACCGAGGGACTTTCAGGCATCAGCTTCAAGGGGCTGGACCCCTCTGCCCTGCCCGCCGACTTTCTGCCAACCTTCAATGACCTTCTGTGGGCGTTGCACTCCAGCGGCACGGTTTCCATCGAACCTCCGGACCTTGCCAACCAGTTGCACGCCCCCACCGCGCCCTCTGCCGCCCCTCTCTCCGCCATGCTTGCAGATACCGGCGCGGAATCGGCGGCCGCGCACCATGTGCAGGATGCACAGCATGACGACGGGCATGACGACGCACAGGATTCGTGGCTGGTTGCGCACCATGACCAGACGCTCCTGTCGGACGATGACCCGGCAGTCGCCTTCACCGTGCAGCCTGAGGCGGCTGCGCCGCTTGCGGACGCTCCCGATGCGGACGCGCTTGCGCCTGACACCACGGCAGCGGCGTGCATCAGCGAAGATGAAGAAGGGCACGTGCAACCGCTGTTCGCCGAACTGACCACCCCGGCCACGGGCGCGTCCCCGGCCACGCTCATCGACATGTTTGAAGAAGGGGACGATGCCCTGCATAACGGCTATCTGGGCAATCAGGGGGACGAAGGCAGCGAGCCTGGAGCATACCGGGCCTCCATCACGCTGACCTACGGCGATGAAAGCCTCGACGGCCTGTTTGCGGCCGCCGACTCGGAGGCTGCAGAGCACGGCGAGGCGGGCATTTTCGGCGGAGGCGAACTGCACGGCATGGGCCTGACCGACATGAGTGCGGCTCTTGAGCAGAGCCATCTCGCCGGGCCCGCGTCTGGCGACAGTCCGGCCGTTGCCGCAGCAGGCGCAGCCACTGCACCAGAAGCTGCCCCCAGCGCACCTGTAACCAATGTTGTGGATTCCTGCCAGGAAAACACGGACAACGCTGCCAGAGAAATGACAAGCTGCTAGGCAAAAGTTCCAAAGGCTGTTCACTCTTTTCCTGCCCAGAAAACCGTTACGGTGACAACTGGCCGAAGCTTGAGAAGAGTGAACAGTCAGCAACCCAAACAACGAGCAAAAAGAAACCGGACGTCACCTCTTTTGCGGGACGTCCGGTTTTGTCGCTGAATCCGGGTTTTTCCGGAATCACATGACAGCTTCCAGCGTTGCGCGAAGTCGCGCCCTGAACGGAACAAGAGCGGGGTCATCAACATCTCTGGGGCGCGGGGCCTCCACGGCCCAGCTTTCCACGATGCCCGCGCCTGTTCCCATCAAATGAACCGTATCCGCCAAAAGGCATGCCTCTGCCACATCGTGGGTGACCATGAGCACGGTGACTCCGGTTCGTGCCTGCAAGCTTGCCAGCAGCGCCTGCATGCGGGAGCGCGTGATGGCGTCCAGAGCGGCGAAGGGTTCATCAAGCAACAAAAGCTTCGGACGGAGCACCAGCGCCCGTGCCAGTGCCACGCGCTGCCGCATGCCCCCTGAAAGCGTCGAAGGCAGGGACTGTTCCCACTGTTCCAGCCCCACCAGCGCCAACAGCTCCCGCGCACGTTGCTGGCGCAGTGCCGGTGGCATGCCTGCATTTTCAAGCCCAAAAACCACATTTTCCGCCACACTCAGCCAGGGAAACAGGGCATCGTCCTGAAATACCATAACCCTGTCCATGCCCGGACCTCCGCACGGTACGCCTTCAAGCAGCATCTCCCCGGCGTCCGGTGACTCAAGGCCAGCCACAACGCGCAGAAGAGTGCTTTTTCCGCAGCCGCTGGCGCCAATAAACGCCGTTATCGACCCGGACTGCAAGGTCAGATCAATACCCGGCAAAACACTGCGGCCGCCATAGCTTTTTTGCAGGTTGCGGCAAATGAACCATGCCTTCATCGGGCGGCCCCCGGCAGGCGGCGCAAAACCCTGACAAGCAGTGCGTCGCAGACACTGCCCAGAGCGGCAATAAGCACTATGCCGGTCAAAAGAATATCCACACGGCCGTTCATGCGGGCATCCATGATAAGCGCGCCAAGGCCGTCCGGCACGCCCGTCAGCTCGCCCAGCACCAGATACGCAAAGCTCATGCCCAGAGCCACGCGCAGGCCTGCGCACACCTGCGGCATGGCCCAGGGCAATATGACCCGGGTAAAAAGTGTTATGCGGGAGCAGCCAAGCATGCGCCCGGCATTGAGCAGGTCTTGCGGCACAGAGGCGGCGGCCGCCGCCGCGCTGAAATATACGGGAAAAAAGCCCGCCAAGGCGATAAGGCTGACGGTGGTCATAAAACCCACGCCCAGCCATATGAGGGCCAGCGGCAGCCAGCTGATGCCGGGCACGGATTTGACGCCGTTGACCGTAAACGACAGCAGACGCGCCACTGTTACGCTGCGGCCCGACCACAGCCCGAGCACAAGGCCGGGCACAACGGCCAGCGCATAGCCGCAGCCCACGCGCGCCAGACTTGCAACGGCATCGTGCCGGAAGCGTCCGCCATATGGCCCGTCACCGATCCCTACCACATAGACGTACACGGTACGTGCCACCTCCACAGGCGACGGCAAAAGCCAGCCCGGCACAGCTTCAAGCGCCGCAGCCCCCCACCATGCCGCCAGCAAAAAAAGCGGCAGACACCAGGGCAAAATCCGGGCGCCTGCCAGCCTAGTCATGCTGTTTTTTTGCCCGCAGGGCATCCACAAAGCTGCGGTCCACAAGCGTGGCATAGTCCGGCTCCCGCTCAATGATGCCCAGTTCTTTCATGCGCGCACCAAGGGCCGCCAGCCGCAGCATGAAGGCATCGTCCATGTCCCAGGCCAGTTCCATATTTTCCGCAGACGCCTGGAGCAGCTCTCTGTCCACACCGAACAGCGACGCCGCAGAATCAAGCCACAGCTTTCTGTCCGCAGTCAGCGCTTCTGTAACCGCCTTGTGCGCTGCCACCATGCGCATGGCCGTGTCTGGATGTTCCCTGATAAAATCCGCGCGCATGAGCATGCCGCTGTTGATGGTTCCGATGCTGTCGCCATAGTACGGATAGGCGAGAATGCGGCCGTAGCCCTGCATGACCGCCTGTGCGGGAAAAGGTTCGCCAGACAGAAAGGCATCTACATTGCCTTTTGCCAGAGCCGTGCCCATATCAAAAAAATCAATGCGCATGAGCGTGACATCCCTGACGGGATCAATGCCCTCCCGGTGCAAGACCTCGCGCAGCAATATTTCGTGCATGGTTCCCGGAACATAGGCAATGCGCTTTCCCCTGAGGTCGGCCGGCGTTCTGACAGGCCCGTCTTTTGCCGTCACAAGGGCCGAACACCTGTTGCCCAGCGCCGCCACCAGCCGCACAGGCTCGCCCCGTGACGCCGCCTGAATTGCCAGAGCCAGCGTGGTTCCGGTCATGTCCAGACTTTGCGCCAGCAGGGCAGCTTTCTGATCCGCCGGATTGGTAAACGGCCGCACGTCCACCTTCAGGCCGGGGTTTTCTGGCAAGGCATATTGCTCATACAAAAATGGCTGTATGGTCTGGGCGGTCTTCCAGGTCCCCACGCGCCAGGTTTCAGACGCGCACGCCATTTTTGCCATACCGGACAGGACAAGGCCCGCAATGCCCAGACCAGCCAAAACCAGACGCAGGTTCCGCAGGGGCGCGCCGGTTACGATGTTTTTCCATGCCGCCACGTTTTTCCTCCTGTCAAAGCATCCATACGTCACTGATCCATTGATATGCGTCACTGATCCAGACCGGACGGCTGTGTGCAAGGCGCATCAAGGGCATACCCGGCCTCAAGCAGCATGCCCAGAGCATCCCGCACCGTAAATCCCTGCCATTCTTCCGCACTTTCCGTATCGGATCGTGGCACTGCGCCGGATTCCACCACAAGCACATTGGCCCCCCAGTCCAGAGCTTCGGGCGTGGGCGGGTGCACGCAAATGTCCGGTGTCTGCACACCGCCGGCAAGGCGCGTCACTGCCGCTATCTGTGCCAGCCGCAAGGGTGCTGTCGGCGTCTGGGCCGCATCGCCGCACGGAGTGCCGCGCACATTGACACGCGCCATGACGCCGCACAGGGCCGCCCCGTGAGACAAAGCCGTCAGCAGCACATGGGCAAGCTCTTCATTGCTGTGCTCCGGCCCCACGGGCTCCACCAGATGCGCCAGCGCCAGCTCTGAATCGCGCACCGCCGCCAGCGTGGCAAGGCGCTCTTCAACCTTGAAGCAGGTGGTCCTGCCCTCGCCCAGTCGCAATGAATGGTAGACCACACCAACGCCCGCCGTGCGCATGGCGCTGGCCTGCTCCGGCCCGAATTCTCCGGTATTGACTACCACCGCATAGCTGCCGGAAACCTCGGCGCGCAATGCGCGCACAAGGTCAAGCAGCCTGGGCAGACTGTAGAATTCCGTGGTGCGCAAGGTCACCCAGGACGCGCCCTGCTCCACAAACTTTCGCGCCGCGGCCACTATCTGCCCACAGGGCCATTCGTACGGGCGCGATACAAGGCCCCACTTTTCCCCAAAAGCGCAGAAGCCGCAGTTCATTGGACAGGGACGGCAATCGACGCCAACGGCGCTCCAGACGCGTCCCCTGTTGCCAGCCACGGCATGGGCCATTTCACGGGCCCTGCGTCCCAAAAACGCCGCTTCTGTCGATGACGGGCTGACATCCAGCAGGCGGACAATGTCCTGACAGGACGGCAGCACGCCACGCATGGCTCCGGCAGCCACACGCTCCACCACAGCCATGAACTGCCGGTCCACGGCATTGGCCTCGCGTACCAGAGCCAGCACGTCGTCCACAGTACGCCGATGCTCTTGCAGCGTATCCTCCCAGCGGGCAAGACACGCCCGCCCATGCTCCGTCAGCGTAAAAACGCGACGCCCTCTGGTGACGCCGCCTTCCTCATGAGAAGCAAGCAGCTCCCTGCCTTCCATAAGCCTGAGCAGCCGGTATACGCCTGCCTGATCGGGCGGCGAAGCCCCCCAGAACGGCATGGCCCCCAGTTGCTGCATGATCACATAACCGTGCAGCGGCCCCCGTGCCAGCAATGACATGACCAGCGGCTGCACAAAGCGTTGCAGCGTGCTGCCGGAGCATGGGCAGTCGGCAAACAGATCTGTTTTGTTCATGGCAGCCCCAATAGTTGACCTAGTTGTAGTGTTCCAATAGGTTGTTCACCCTCCCCGAATCGGTAAAGCTGGA
>CAJMLK010000083.1 GCA_905214305.1 uncultured bacterium | reverse complement strand
CCTGCTGCGGGAGCTTCCTCGCTTTGCTCGGTGATCTCCCTCCGCGCCGCGCAATACCATCGACAAGTTATTGCTGCCCGTGCGCGGAGAGCATCTCGCATCAGGCATCTCGCATCCGCCATTAGGCCACAGGCATCAGGCCACAGGCATCAGGGCACAGGCATCAGGCCATTCGGCGCAATGCCTGTGGCGGGCCTGACTTTGCTTGACCGCCCACAAATACCTGCTTCAGGTTCTTGCGTCCGCTGTTCCGCAAAAATGCAAAAATCCCGCAATTTCTGCGGGATTTTTTTGTGAAATAATCGTTTTCAGGCCATGCGCAGGGTCAGAACTGCGGCGGGTTTTCCAGGGCCTGCGCCAGTTCGCGCAAGGCGGACAGGCTTTCTTCGGCTTCCTTGGGGGTCAGGGTGTGCAGGGCAAAACCGGCGTGCACAATAACGTAGTCCCCGATCTGGGGTTCCTTGGGCAAAAGCATTACCGAAGCGTTCAAAAAGGTCTGGCTTTCACCCACGCGCACGCGGGCCATGCCTTCGCCGAACAGTTCTTCAATGCGGGCAGGAATGGCAAGACACATAGTTACCTCTTGTCGTGCATATAAACACCATTGCGGCTTCGGCAAGCCCCGAAGCGGCCAGAAGTCGCCGCAAACTGAAGAAGCCACAGCTTATCAGCCCCGGCGGCGCTAGGCAAGCAGCCCCGACCGCAAAGACGCAAGCACGGGGATTTTTTCAGGCTTTGCGTTGACGGCCGCCTTGCACCGGCGCAAAGGGCCAAACCTTGACTTTGCACGGCTATTTGCCCAAACTACAGTGATTTTTCCACTAGGGCTGTCTCAAAATAAGCTTTCGCCCAAAGAACTGCTTTGCCCGATCTGTTTCGGCCGGGCAACACAAGAGCACGCTCCCTTTGCGAAAAGGGCCGGTTTGCCTGCCCTTGCGTAAGGTTTTTATTTTGCGGCCAGCTTTTGAAGAACCTACCATATCTTGCGACATTCAGTGCCGGGAGCCTCCATGAGTGATTATAAAAAAACGCTGAACCTTCCTCAAACCGCTTTTCCGATGAAGGCCAATCTGGCCCAGCGTGAGCCGGAAGCCATCAAGAAGTGGGAAGCCGCCAATGCCTGTGGTGCCATGGTTGAAGCATCAGGCAGCAAGGGAACCTACATTTTGCACGATGGCCCGCCCTACGCCAACGGCCATTTGCACATGGGGCACGCGCTGAACAAGATTCTCAAGGATATTATCGTCAAGTCGCGCAACATGGCAGGCTATGCCTCACGCTATGTTCCCGGCTGGGACTGCCACGGACTGCCCATCGAGCACAAGGTTGAGCAGGACCTCAAGGAAAAGAAGAAAAACCTGCCCGCCCATGTGGTGCGCAAGCTCTGCCGCGAGTATGCCAATAAATGGCTTGATATACAGCGCAAGGAATTCAAGCGTCTGGGTGTGCTGGGCGACTGGGATCACCCCTATGTGAGCATGGATCCGGCATATGAATCCGTCACTGCCGGTGAACTTGCAAAGTTTGTGGCTGCCGGTGGCGTGGCACGCGCCAAGAAGCCCATTTACTGGTGCTGCTCCTGCCACACGGCGCTGGCCGAGGCTGAAGTGGAGTATAACGACCACACCTCGCCTTCTGTCTACGTGCGTTTTGCCCTGCCCGATGAAGACCTGAAAAAGGTTTTTGCAGCCGCTGATCCGGCGCGCGCGCATGTGGTCATCTGGACAACAACGCCCTGGACCCTGCCGGACAATATGGCCGTGTGCCTGCACCCTGAATTTACCTATGCACTGGTTGAGGCACAGGGCAGCCAGTACATTCTTGCGGAAGAGCTGGTGGCCTCCTGCGCAGAAACGTTCGGCTGGAGCGAGTACACCATTCTGGATCGCGCCACCGGAGAACGCCTCGAGGGGCTCAAGGCACGTCATCCGTTCTATGACAGGCCGTCCCCGCTGGTGCTGGGCCTGCATGTGACTCTGGATGCCGGTACGGGCTGCGTGCACACGGCGCCGGGCCACGGTCGTGAAGACTACGATGTGGGCCTCAAGTACGGGCTGGAAATTTACTCGCCAATGGATGACGCCGGGCGCTTCTTGCCTGCCGTGGAATTTTTCGCCGGGCTGAATGTTTTTGAAGCCAACCCCAGGGTCATCGAAAAGCTTGAAGAAGTGGGCGCCTTGCTGCAAAAGGGCAAAATTCGCCACTCCTACCCGCATTGCTGGCGCTGCAAGGAGCCGGTCATCTTCCGCGCGACCACCCAGTGGTTTATCAGCATGGAAAAGAACGACCTGCGCGCCCGTGCCCTCAAGGCCATTGATGAAGAAGTGCGCTGGATTCCCGCCTGGGGCCGTGAGCGCATCCATAACATGGTTGAATTCCGCCCGGACTGGTGCATCTCGCGTCAGCGTCAGTGGGGCGTGCCCATCTTGGCCCTGCTGTGTGAAGACTGTGGTGAAGCCTGGAATGATCCCGCATGGATGCAGGAAATCGCCGCCCGCTTTGCCAAGCATCCCACGGGCTGCGACTACTGGTACGAAGCCGAACTCAAGGATGTCGTGCCTGAAGGCCTTGCCTGCCCGCATTGCGGCGGCAATCACTGGAAGCGCGAAACCGACATCCTTGATGTCTGGTTTGACTCCGGCACAAGCTTTGCCGCTGTGCTTGAAAAGCGCCCCGAGCTGGGCTTTCCCGCCGACCTGTATCTTGAAGGCTCTGACCAGCACCGCGGCTGGTTCCACAGCTCGCTGCTGGTCAGCGAAGGCACGCGCGGCTGCGCGCCGTACCGGGCCGTGCTCACCCACGGGTATGTGGTGGACGGCGACGGGCGCAAGATGTCCAAGTCTGTGGGCAACGTGATCGCGCCGCAGGAACTCATTGAAAAGTTCGGAGCCGAAATCGTGCGCCTGTGGGTGTCCTCTGTGGAATACCGCGAAGACATCCGCCTTTCGGACGAAATTCTTGGCCGCCTTGTGGACGCGTATCGCCGCATCCGCAATACCTGCCGTTTTATCATGGGCAACCTGAGCGATATTTCCGCTCATGACCTGCTGTCGCTGGACAGGCTGCTGCCACTGGACCGCTTTGCCCTGGACGTGGCCGGGCGCGTTCACGAGCGTGTGCAGCAAGCCTATATGGATTTTGACTTCCACAAGGTCTACCACACCCTGCACAACTATTGCGTCACGGACCTTTCTTCCGTGTATCTGGATATCCTTAAAGACCGCCTGTATGCCTCCGCTCCGCACAGCGAGGAGCGCCGCTCGGCCCAGACGGCCCTGTGGCATGTCCTGAGCCTCTTGCTGCGTGATATGGCCCCGGTGCTGTCTTTCACCGCCGAGGAAATCTTCAGCCATCTGCCGGAGAGTCTGCGTGGGCCGGAATCTACGGTTTTTGCCCTGCCGCCGCTGGATGCGGCTCCCTATCTGCTGGATGAAGGCACGCGCGATGACTGGAACGTGCTGCTGGCCGTGCGAGGCGCGGTGACAAAAGCCATCGAACCCATGCGCCGCGAGGGCATCATCGGGCATTCGCTTGATACGCGCGTGACTCTTTTTGTGGCAGACGAGCTGCGCCAGCGCCTGGAAGGTCTGCATACCGACCTGCGCGCCGTGTGCATTGTGTCGCAGCTGCAGCTTGAAGCGCTGGATCGCGCCCCGCAGGCCGCGTATCAGGATGAAGAAGTGGCGGGGCTTGCCATCGGCGTTGAAAAGGCCAGAGGCGAAAAATGCGAACGCTGCTGGATTTACAGCACCGAGCTTGGCTCGGACGCTTCGCATCCTGCCTTGTGTCCGCGCTGCACAGCGGTTATCAAGGGTATGGAATCCTGAGAACATGCGCAGGCGTTATCGAATCCTTGGGGGCATGGCCCTGTTGGCGCTGGCGCTTGACCAGCTGACAAAGTATATTGTCATGCAGACCATACCGGAGCACCGTTCCGTGCCGGTTATTGAGGGTCTGTTTGACCTTGTGAACATCCGCAACAGGGGAGCGGCCTTCGGCTTTCTGAACCGTTCGGATATCGAATGGCAGTTCTGGCTGTTCCTCGGGGCCACGGTGGTGGCCGTATGGGCCATACTGATGCTGGTGCGCAGCTCGCATGACGAACCCTGGCTCTTTGCCGGATTGGGACTGGTCATGGGTGGCGCCCTGGGCAATCTGGTGGACCGCATCCGCTTTCGGGCGGTGGTGGACTTTCTGGATGTCTACTGGGGCGACTGGCACTGGCCAGCCTTTAATGTGGCGGATTCGGCCATCTTCGTGGGGGCCGCACTGGCCTGCGTCATCATGTGGCGCAAACCGCCCGAAAACGGAAACGAAAAGGGCAGCAAAGCCGGAAAATCCTCCGGCAAAGGAGGGAGTGCCGCATGATCTTTCACTGGTGGCATGTGGTGCTGGTCATGATTCCTATGATCCCCACGCTGTGGAGCATCATACACATATGGGGGCATGAGTTTTCCACGCCCCAGCAAAGGGCGCTGTGGCTCGTGCTGGTGGTTTTTTTGCCGGTCATCGGCGGCATCATCTATATTTTCACCGGGCGTAAAAAAGCCCTGGGAAAAGTGCAAATTTGAAAAAAGAGGATATTATGCGCACATTCCGTTCATTGTGCCTTGTAACGCTGGCTTGCGCTGCTCTGCCGCTGAGCGCCTGCGTATCCGGCGGCAGTTCCAGCAGCGGCAGCCTCAGCCTTGAACAGCAGGTGCAGCAGCACGACGTGCAGTTGCGGCAGATGCAGCCCTCGCAGGCCGACGCCTGGAATCAGATACAGGCGCTGCGGCAGGAACTGAATACCGTCAAGGGTCAGATGGATGACCTCAACAATGCCGGTGGCGCGCGCGCCCTTGTGGATCGCGTAAACCGGCACGACGAGGCCCTGCGCCAGGTTGAGCGCAGCATGGCCCTGAACCTGAACCTTGGTGAGCCGCCGTCTGCAGCGGCCGCTGCACCCTTTGCGGCGTCCGCCCCGGCTGCGGCCCCGGCGCCCAGTTACGGCATGCCCACGTACGGTCAGGCCGCTGCGGGCACTGTGGCCGCGGGCAGCACAGGCTATGCGGCCTCCGTGCCTGAAGGTGTGCAGCCCTATGGCGGGCAGGCCGCGAGCACGGCTGCACAGGTTCCGGCTCAGGTTCCTGATGGCAGCACCTGGGGCCAGCCCTCGCCCCAGCCGCAGGCACAGGTGCAAGTGCCGCAAAAAGACATCTCGCTGGCCCTTTTTGACGCGGGCGTCAATGCCTACAATGCCCGTAAATATGACGAGGCTCAGCGCTCGTTCACCGACTTTCTGAAAAACTACAAGGGCCACAATCTGGCCTCTGAAGCCCAGTTCTACCTTGCGGAGTGCTACTTCCAGCGCAACCAGTTTGCGGATGCGGCACTTTCCTATGACAAGGTGATCAAGGAATACCCCAAGTCTTCCAGCGCCCCCGGCGCGTATCTCAAGCAGGGCATCAGCTTCAGCAAGCTGAACCAGAGCGCGGCGGCCAAGGCGAGGATGGAGGAACTGATCAAAAAGTACCCCAATTCGCCCGAAGCTGCCCGAGCCAAGACCTTCCTGAAGACCAACAAGTAAAATCGGTCCGCCGCCGCGCCGTCATACGGCGCGGCGGTTTGTCATTGTCTTTTTCAACAGCGCCGGTAACGGCGTAAAGGTGCATGCATGAGCGAGAAAAAGGCCGAGCCCGCCGTGTACAGGCAACTGAGCACGGACATGCGCCAGGGACTCAAGGATATCTATCAGCAGATATCCACGGCTTCCGACAGCAGGCCGCCGGCTGAATCCGGCACGGATGCACTCTTTCATGAAGCCACGGATCAGCTTGACGAGGTGCTCAAAGCCACGGAAAGCGCCACCATGTCCATTATGGAAATTGTGGAGCGCCACCTGGACATACAGGAGCAAAATGCCGAACTGCTGGCGCATGTGCGCGAGGGTACGGCCTCTTCCACACAGATCGCCCTGCTTGAGGCCAACAACCGGCAGATGGGCGATGACCTCACAAGTGTGCTCACCACACTGAGCTTTCAGGACATCACCGGCCAGCGGATCAAGCGGGTAGTCACCACGCTGAACAAGATCGAAAATACCGTGGTGGAACTGTATCTTTCTTCGGGCCTTATTATGGAAGGCGCGGAAAAGGATCCGCAAAAGGACGCTGCCTCCCTGCAGGACGAGGCCCGGCAGGCCGTGGAGGAATTCCGTCGGCAGCGCAAGGCTGAAAAACTTAAAGGGCCGGACAACAACGGCGTTTCGCAGGGCGCCATTGACGACATGCTCAGCCAGCTCGGCATGTAGGCGCGCGTTTGCCATCCGTTTTTTTGTGGGAGGTTCCTTTGACAAAAAGGGACCTCCTTTGCGCTGCGTCAGGCGCAAGGCGCGACATGCCCCGCGGCTGTGCGGCTGTGCGGCTGTGCGGCTGCCCCGGGCGGTGTTCCGTCCCGCAAGCATCCGCCGCAAATTGGGGCGACGCGCATGCGCAAGGTTTATCCACACTCGTCAAACAGCTTTTTTATGACCCGGCAGGCAGTGATGCCGCAAAGAGGGCAGACTCGCCCACCGGAAAAGAATCGGAGCATATATGAACGTATTTACTGTTGATCATGATCTGTGCCGCAAGGACGGCATCTGCGCCCTTGTTTGCCCTGTGCATATTATTGACGCCGAACCTGGCGCCTATCCTGTTCTGGACAAGCACAAGGCAGTATATTGCCTCGGCTGTGGTCAGTGCATGGCCTTTTGTCCCACGCTGGCCTGTACGGCTCCCGGGCTTGAGCGTGAAGACTGCCGCCCCCTCAGCGCGCAGGACATGCCCACGCCACGTCAGGCCGACGAACTTGCTTTTTCGCGCCGTTCGGTGCGCAATTTCAAGGACAGGACCATCCCTCGCGAGGAGCTGGAAGACCTGCTTGCGGCCGTGCGCTTTGCGCCTACGGCAAAAAATACGCAGAATCTGCGCTGGATTCTGCTGGACTCGCGGGAGCGTGTGCTGCAACTGGCCGAACTCGTGGTGGCGTGGATGCGCGAACTGCCCCGCATCGACCCGGAGCTTGACGAAGCCATGCATGCCGGCGGACTTGTGCGCGCATGGGACAGGGGCGTGGATGTCATTACCCGCACCGCCCCGCAGCTGGCCGTGGTGGTTGCTCCCCAGTGGCGCTGGGGCCAGCCTGATGCCGTTATTGCCGCTACCTATCTTGAGCTGCTGGCGCAGGCCAGAGGCATCGGCTGCTGTTGGGCCGGGTATTTGTGCATGGCCTTCGAGCACCCCGCCGCGCAGGAAGTGCGGGATTTTCTCGGCATCCGTGAAGGTGAAATGGCTTTTGCCGCGCAGATGATGGGTTATCCGCGTTTCAAGGCCCATGCAAGGCCGCCGCGCAAGAATGCCCATATTACCTGGAAGTAGGCGGCGGGCGGTAGCCGGTTGGGACACGTGGCACGCGGCAGGGGAGCAGGTATTACTGCAGCCCGTCAGCTGACTTCATTTGGGCCGCCTGCGCGGCGCGCGGCAGAGGGGGCCTGTTAGGGGCTTTGCCCCTCCGAGGCCCCCTCTGCACTCC
>CAJMLK010000082.1 GCA_905214305.1 uncultured bacterium | reverse complement strand
TTCCGGTCGAGTACCATAAGAGTACACTCCCTGCATAAAAGACTCGTTCTCCTTGCTATACCAAGAAAATTCACCTCGTGACGACACTGTCTGGTTGTGGTGCGGGTTTTCTGGAAAATCCGCGCCACAGGGCTGCGTAATCCGTGTCCGCTTGCCGGGCCTTGCCCCTGCCTTTTCTGCGCACAAGTCGCAATGCGGGACGCGCCGCGCGGCGTCATGTCTTTGCACTGCCCTTCCTTGATGATTCCGGGTTTTTCCACGCCTGCCGCATTCCGCACGCTTCCTTGACATTTTCTGACGCTCAAGACACTGTGAACATGCGGAGGCGTGTTGCATGAATTTTACAATTGTCGCCGCGCTCATTGTGTTTTTGGTCTTCATATATGTGGATGCCAGGCGCAGAACAGCGCAACATCTTCAATGCATTGCTGAAGAAAAAAGCAGTGTTGCCACTGCCTCCGGCATGACGGCCAGCGTAGGCGTTTTTTATCCGGATGTGCGCACGGCTGTGGTTATGGGGGCTTCGGAAGATACCGGAGCCTGCTATTACAGAGTGTTGCGCGAAGGAAAAGTCATCAACCGCAGTAAAATCAGTCTTGCCAACATTGTGCGGGTTGATCTGCTGCTCAACAGCTCACCCCGGGATTTGCCGCTGGAGTCCCAGCAGGCTACCAGTTTTCTCAAGGCCACCGAAGTCGCCAGCAAAGGCATCAGTACATTTTCCCCGGCAGAATTGCAGGCGCTGCAAAAGGCAGCGTTGCGTCTGGTCTTTATGGATGGAAACGGTGTGGAAAAACTGTTGGAAATCACCGTGTTGCGCATGGGTGATGAACGGCACAGGTTCAAAAGGCTGGAATTGCTCAAGGACGCCATCTGGTGGTATGCCTTTCTGAACAGTGCTGCCCACAATGCCAGACGCTGGCATGAGGAGCATCAATTGGCCGAATACGGCGACAATAGTGGGCAGGAGTAGGGCGTAAAAATTTTATGTAATAAAATCAGTATGTTGCAAGAAAATAATACGGTGTTGTAACATATTGATTTTATTGTTTATTTTCGCAGTCTTGCTTTGGCTCCTTTGCGGGGCGGCTCGATTGCTTTTTGCAATGAACTGTGTTTTTTACATTGAGGCTTCGCCCGTTTTTGTATGTCGGGCGGTTTTTCAGCGCGCTGCGGCGCGCGTCTTATGGAGTAGTTCATGACAAGCAGACAGCTGTTCTCTCTTCCTCTTGCTCTGGCGCTTTGCCTTGTTCTGGTCGCCTGCAACAGTGAAAAAAAAGCCCAGCAGGGGCCCATGCGCCTGCCCGTGGCGGTTTTTGACGTTGTGGCTCGCGATGAACCGTGGCCTGCCGAATATCAGGCACAGGCATCCGGTTCACGGGCTGTTGAAGTGCGCGCCCGTGTTGAGGCCATCATTGAAAAGCGGCTGTATGAAGAAGGCGATTATGTGGAGCAGGGCCAACTGCTTTTCCAGTTGGAACGCGACCACTACGAAGCTCTCATGCAGCAGGCTCAGGCCCAGTTCACCAACGCCGAGCGTGAATGGCGGCGGGTGCGCCCGCTGTATGAAAAGAATGCCGTTTCGCAGAAAGAACGCGACAATGCCCTTGCCGCGTACGAAAGCGCCAAGGCATCTATGCGTCAGGCCAAGATCAACCTGGACTACTGCCAGGTGACGGCGCCTGTTTCCGGCTTCAGCAGCAAGGAAAATTACACCCCCGGCAACCTCGTGGGCAACAATTCCCTGCTCACCTACGTGAACCAGACCGACCCGATGTACATCGACTTTTCCATCGCCGCGCCGGAGCGCATGACGCGCCAGAATCTGGCTGCCCAGGGCCGCCTTGTGCTGCCCGCCGACGGCCATTACAAGGCCCGGCTGCGCCTGCTTGACGGCAGCATGTACAAGGGCGAGGGCGAAGTGACCTTTATCGACAGCCAGGTGCAGCCAAGCACCGGCGTCATCAAGGCTCGTGCGGTTTTTGCCAATGCAGATCGCAGCATCATGCCCGGCCAGTATGTCCGGCTGTATATGGATGGCGACATTCTTAAAAATGCCGTGCTTGTTCCGCAAAAGTGCGTCCTGCTGACCCAGAAGGGTTCGCTGGTCATGGGCGTGGACAAGGACGACAAGGTGTACCCCATCCCCGTGGTTGTTGGTGTGTCTGTTGGTGACAGATATCTTGTGCTTGAGGGTCTCAAGGGCGGTGAACGCATTATCAGCGAAGGCATCATCAAGGCCCGCCCCGGCACGCAAGTGAGCATAATGCCCTCCGGGGGCGAACAGCCCCGGGAAGGCGCGGCCAGGAAGTAGGTAAATATGGCTGTCTCCACAAAGCCGAATTTCTTTTTACGCAGACCAATCCTTTCGGCGGTCATATCCATTGTCATCACCCTTGTCGGGGCGCTGGCCATGCGGGCGCTGCCCGTGGCCCAGTACCCTGATCTGGTGCCGCCAACGGTCAACGTCAGCGTGGTGTATCCCGGTGCTTCGGCGGAAACCATCGCCTCAACCGTGCTTGCCCCTCTGGAAGTCAATATCAACGGCGTGGAAAACATGCTTTACATGACTTCCACGGCGGCTTCCGGCTCGGGTTCGGGCAGCATCAACGTATATTTTTCGTTGGGAACAAACCCGGACATGGCTCTGGTCAACGTCAACAACAAGGTCAACCTTGCCCAGACGGTGCTGCCCGAAGCGGTGCGCCGACAGGGTGTGAGCGTGCTCAAGCGCTCTCCGGCCATGCTGCTGGTGTTTTCGTACTTTTCGCCCGACGGCCGCTATGATCAGGTGTTCATCAACAACTGGGCACAGATCAACGTGGTGGACGCGCTCAAGCGCGTGGAAGGCGTGGGCGACGTAACCATTTTCGGCAGCATGGACTATGCCATGCGCATCTGGTTGCAACCCGACAAGCTGGCCAAGTATGGCGTGTCCGTCAACGAAGTCGCCGCTGCCATTCAGGAGCAGAACTCACAGTACGCTCCCGGACGTCTCGGCGAAATGCCTTCCCCCGATTCCACCCAGCTTACCTGGCAGATCGATACCCAGGGGCGTCTGGTCACGCCGGAAGAATTCGGCCAGATCATCGTGCGCAGCGGGCCGGACAGCGCCATGCTGCGCCTCAAGGACGTGGCCCGCGTGGAACTGGGCGGCAAGGACTACAGCGTTACCTCGCGCTACAACGGCATGGTGGCGCGTATGGGCGCCGTCTATCTGCTGCCCGGGGCCAACGCCATTGCCACCGGCGACCGCGTGCTGGACAAGCTGGCCGAAATCGGGCTGACCATGCCCGACGGCCTTGATTATACCATCCTTGTGAACACCAACGACTTCGTGCTCGAGTCCATTCACGAAGTGGTCTCCACTCTGGTGGAAGCCATGATTCTGGTGTTCATCGTCGTGTATGTGTTTCTGCAAAGCTGGCGGGCCACCATCATTCCCTGCGTGGCCGTGCCGGTCTCCATTATCGGTACGTTTGCCGGGCTGTACGCCTTTGGCTATACCATTAATACTCTTACTCTTTTCGCCATGGTTCTTTCCATCGGCATCGTGGTGGACGACGCCATCGTGGTGCTGGAAAACGTGGAACGCATCATGACCTCGGAGCATCTGCCGCCCAAGGAAGCAACGGCAAAGGCCATGAACGAGGTCACGGCCCCCATTGTGGCCATTGTGCTCGTGCTGTGCGCCGTGTTTATTCCCGTATCCTTCATGGGCGGTCTGGCCGGGCAGATGTACAAGCAGTTCGCCATCACCATTTCGGTGTCGGTGGTTCTGTCGGGCGTGGTGGCGCTGACGCTTACCCCCGCCCTCTGCGCCCTGCTGCTCAAGCCGCATGACCACAGCTACAAACCGCCCAAGCCCTTTGTGTGGTTCAATAAATTCTTTGACGGCGTGACCACCAGTTACGTAAGCATCGTCAACTTCCTCAAGGCGTCCAGCCTGCGGGCACTGTCGCTGTTTGCCGTCATGATTCTCATTTGCGTGTGGCTGTTCAGGGTGGTTCCCGGCGGCCTCGTGCCCAACGAAGACCAGGGCTATATCCTCGGCATGGCGATTCTGGACGACGGCGCTTCGCAGCACCGTACAACAGCCGTCAACAAGGTTCTTAACGACTTCCTGCTCAGCAACCCCGCTGTGCAGAGCATGGGGACCCTGTCCGGTCTGGACATCACGTCCATTTCGGTCAAGAGCAACTACGGAACCTTCTTTGCCCTGCTCAAGCCGTGGGGCGAACGCAAAAATCCCAAGATGTCTTCAGATGCCGTGCTTCAGACTGTGGGGGCGGTTACGCTCATGCAGCCCGAAGGCGTGGTCATGGGCTTTGCGCCGCCGCCCATCAGCGGCATGAGCACCACGGGCGGCTTTGAAGGGTACATTCAGATGCGCGGCACAGGCAGCCTTCAGGACCTGGAAAACGAGACCAACCGCCTTGTGCAGGAAATTATGGCTGTGGATGCCGACGGCAAGCGCAAGTATCCGGCCATCGGCATGCTGCGCAACCTGTTCTCCACCGGCTCGCCCCAGCTGTACGCCAACCTTGACCGCGATCGCTGCAAGGACATGGGTGTTCAGATCAGCGACGTGTACACGGCAATGGGCGGCACGTTCGGCGGCGCGTATGTGAACGACTTCAACTACATGGGGCGTACCTTCCAGGTTCGCCTGCAGTCCGAGGCCCAGTACAGGACGCTGCCTGAAGACCTCGGCAACGTATATGTGCCCAACAACAAGGGCGAGATGATCCCGCTGACGGCGGTCATGACCCTTGAGCGCCGCACCGCCCCCCAGGTGGTGGAGCGTTACAACGTCTTCCCTGCGGCGCACATCATGGGTTCTCCCGCTCCGGGCTTTTCATCGGGGCAGGCCCTTGACGAAATGGAAGCCGCCGCCAAGGCCATTCTGCCCACAGACTACAGTCTGGGCTGGGTAGGCTCGGCCCTGCAGGAAAAACTGGCCAGCACCGACACCACGGTGATCTTTGTTCTGGCGCTGGTCATGGTCTTCCTGATTCTGGCGGCACAGTACGAATCGTGGTCACTGCCCCTGTCGGTGCTCACGGCCGTGCCTTTCGGTGTGTTCGGCGCACTGCTGGCAACGTGGGCGCGCGGTCTTTCCAACGACGTGTACTTTCAGGTGGCCCTTGTTACGCTGGTGGGTCTGGCAGCCAAAAACGCCATCCTTATCGTGGAATTCGCGGTAGAGGCATGGCGCGGAGGCCGCAGTCTGGATTCGGCGGCAAGCTTTGCCGCGCGGCTGCGCTTCCGGCCCATTGTCATGACATCTCTGGCCTTTATCCTTGGCTGCGTGCCTCTTGCCATCAGCACGGGCGCGGGGGCCAACAGCCGCCATGCTCTGGGCACGGCGGTCATTGGCGGCATGCTGGCGGCCACGTGCATCGCCACGCTTTTTGTGCCGTACTTCTTTAAGATAATCATGCAGATATCGCTGAAAATACAGGGCAAAACAGATCCCAACGCCGGTAAGGACTTTACCGGGGACGGACAGGAGGATCTATGAGTTCCATCAGTAATGGCGGGCGCCTGCGTCTGACGGGGGCTGTGTTTGCCCTGTCGGTATTCATGCTGTCGGCCTGCTCCCTTGCGCCACGCTACGAACGGCCTGAAATGGATATGCCCGCCCAGTGGCGCACGGTGGATATGGGCGCGGCCCCGCTGAACACGGACTGGTGGAACCGCTTCAATGATCCGGTGCTCACAGCACTGGTGGAAGAAGCGCTGAAGAATAACCAGGATATCGCTGAATCATTGGCAAAGATCGATTCCGCGGCCTCACAGGTGGGCATTGCTACCGCCAACCTGCTGCCTTCGGTCAGCGGTTCGGCATCGTCAATGGCGCAGGGCGCTTCGGAAAAAACGCCCAACACCATGCCCTTTGACAAGAGCGGCCTTTCCCGCACCACGGCCACCAATCAGGCCGCGCTCAGCGCTTCGTGGGAGCTGGACCTCTGGGGCAAGAACCGCAACAGCTATACCATGCTCAGTGACGTGCTCATGAGCACGGTCATCGGGCATGAGGGCCTGCGCCTTTCGGTTGCGGGCCAGACGGCCCAGAGCTATTTTGCCTTGCTGGCTCTGGACATGCAGCTTGATACGGCCCGCCGCACGCTTAAAACCCGCGAGGATGCCTTCAGCATCTACAGCAGCCGTTACAAGCAGGGCGACATTACCGAGCTCGACTGGCAGCGCGCCCGTGCCGAGGTCGAGATCGCCCGCGCCCAGGTGCACACAAGCACCGTGGCCGTGGACAGGGCCGAAGCCGGACTGGCCGTGCTGCTTGGACGTTCGCCCCGTGATATTATGGAACGCGGCATGCCGCGCGGGCAGGCCATCGGCATGTTGCCTTCGCCCCCCGTGCTGCCCGAAGGGCTGCCTTCCGACCTGCTGCAGCGCAGGCCGGACGTGCGCGCAGCCGAGTTCATGCTGATGGCCAATAACGCCAATATCGGCGTGGCCCGCGCCCAGTTCTTCCCCTCGGTGTCCCTTACGGGCATGCTGGGCACGGTCAGCGCGGCCGTGGGCAGCCTGTTTACCGGCCCTGCCGGAGCCTGGAGCTACGGTGTCACCGGCTCCATGCCCCTGCTGGACTTTGGCCGCACCTGGTACAACGTCAAGGATGCCGAAGCGCGTAAAAAGGCTTCTGTGGCGGTGTATCGCAAGACCGTGCAGACGGCGTTTGAAGACATGCGCACTTCGCTGACAGCGCAGCGCGAAGCGGACGCCATCGTGCGCAGCATGCAGATTCAGGTGGAAAGCCTGCGCCGCGCCACCACCATTGCCCGGCTGCAGTACGACAACGGCTATACGGACTACCTGACGGTTCTTGATGCGGAGCGCCAGCTTTTTGCTGCCGAACTGCAACTGGCATCGGCCCTGCGCGACCGCCTGGACAACGTGGTGGGTGTTTGCATGGCGCTTGGCGGTGGTTGGAACGATCCCGGGGCCAGCCCGAGCTTTCCCGTTGTCAGCACCGAAAAACTGCTGAATCAGGAAACCAGCGGCGGGGCTCCCGGCAAGGCTTCGGGCAAGACTGCGCCCGCGCCCGCACATGCCACGCCCGCACATGCCACGCCTGATGAAAAACCGCAGGGTGGGGTGAGCCTGTAGGCCGCCCGACAGACTGCAAATCGTGTTTGCAAAGCCCCCGGCTGATCATTGGCCGGGGGCTTTTCACTTTTTGCGAGGGATAAAAAGCTTCAGACTTTTTCTATGGCGGCCCGGAAGTTCCTGTCTGCTTTTTTTCGCGAAAAATGTGTGCCGCGTCAGGCACGCTGTTTCTGGCGGCATCCTTCACAGTGTTCTGGTCAGCTTTACAAGATTGGGGGTCTGTCGTAAGAGCAGATATGGTCAAGCTGGCAACCACCCTCATTTTTCTCTGCTGCGTCTTGTTGGCCGCCCCTCTGGCGGCTTCTCGGGCTGCTGCCGTTTCCGAACCGGGGGCAAAATCTCAGGTGGCCGACAAGGCGAAAAAAGGCGTCCCCTGTGCGGACAAGGCAAAAACGCGCGCTGATCAGAACCGCACCATCACCGTGAAAAAGCGGAATGATGCCGTTCATGCCAGAGCATGGACGTTTCGCGAGGGCAGCAGCCTTGATGCCTGGCAAAGTCAGGGTACACCCACAGACAATCTGCACAGTCGAGCGGTAAACGCTCCTGCCGCGGGCAAGTCAGTGGACACGGCCAAGGGCATTGACAGTGCGCTGAACGCGGCGTCAGGACACCAGAAAAACAAGTCCGCGCTGGCCCTGAGTGTGGATGATGAAAGCTCCTCCTGGCGAGAACCGGGACCGGGCTGCATCAATCCGGACGAAAATCTGAGCATGGAAAGCAGGCACGTTGTGCGCGCCTATGCCGATACCGTTGTGGGTGACGACTTGAGCATCGGCCTCGGGCCGGAGCTTATCCTCAGGAATGAGCAGCGCGAGCGGCCGTCCAGCAGCAAGCAGCCAGACTCGGCTCTGGGGCTGGGCATGCAGTTCAAGCTCGATTTCTAGATGTAGTGTTCCAATAGGTTGTTCACCCTTTCCCTCACTCGGTTTGCTGTT
>CAJMLK010000081.1 GCA_905214305.1 uncultured bacterium | reverse complement strand
GCGCTTGCATCTTTGCGGCTGGCGACTGCTCACGCAGCCGCCAGAGCAATTTCAAAGTGAAATTGCTCTAGAACTGGTACAGAAAGGCCGGGGTGTGCGGCCCGGCATTGCCGCTGTCGTTCCGGGCCAGACCGGCAAGAGCGGCCAGACTGCCCAGGGCATCGGCGTCAGAACCGAGCACAGCGCCGAGCATGACGCGCAGCCCGCGCCCAAGCAGGCCGTCTTCACGCGGGCGCGTCAGCAGCTTGCGCTCGGCAGGCACGCCGGTTTTTTGCGCCAGCCAGTCAAGGGCCTGCCCGCGTCCGCCCAGTTCGTCCACAAGGCCCAGACCAAGGGCTTCCTGCCCTGTGTATACCTTGCCGTTGGCAAGTTTGAGCGCCTGCTCACGGGGCATGCCGCGTCCCTGGGCCACAATGTCCACAAACTGGTTATACATGTTGGCAAGCAAACCCTGAAAATAGGCGCGCTGCTCGGCCGTCATGGGGCGCATATAGGAAGCCGCATCCTTGTACTGGCCGACCACAAGGGTTTCCTGCCCAACGCCCACCTTGTCCATCAGGCCCTGCAACTGCGGCACGTCCATGCGCACGCCTATGGAGCCGGTAACCGTCGAGGCATTGGCAAAGACGCGCTGACCGGCCATGCTGACCATCAGCCCGCCGGAGGCCGCCATGGACCCCATGCTGACGACCACGGGCATTTTTTGCGCCAGATTTTTCAGGGCGTCATACAGTTCCTGCGAGGCCGCCGCCCCACCGCCGGGCGAATCCACACGCACAAGCACGCCCTTGACCGAGGGGTTGCGGGCCACCGTGCGCAGCCATTCCAGGGTAGGCTCCACATTCATGATGGGGCCGGTCACGCTGACCAGAGCTATGCGGTCGCCGCCCATGAGGCCGCCGTCCTTGCTGGAGCTTCCGGCCGCAAAGCCCAGAGCGCCGAGAATAAGCACAATGGCGCCCCAGAACAGCACGGGATGCCGCTTGCGAAAGGGGCGGCGCAACAGGGTTTTCCACACGGATGCGGGAATCTGCGCCAGAGGACAGGCCGTGGCGCAAGGAGCGGCAGCGGGCGCTTCGGCCAAGGGCTGCACCGTTGCGGATTCTTTCTGCGGGGTGTGCTCATGCGTCGCGCTGCCGCCAGAAGCAGGAGTGCCGGGCATGGACAGCGGTTCGTCATAGGAAAAGTCTTTATCGTTCACGTAGGATCCTTTGCATCCGGCATGGTCGTTTTCATGCTGTGCCGCGAGTTTTGGCACACGCGCAGGCTGGAGCGGCAGGGAGGCCGGCCAGCAGACGTCGGGAGGCAAAACAGGGATGCTCTGCCTGATGCATAAGGCCATGCCGGATTTTTTTGTGGCGGAACATCCGTGGGACGTGAAACGTCCTGCGGGCGTTCCGCGGCACGACATAAATGCCGTGCCGGGGTTCAGGGCGCATGTGCCCTACTGTTTGGGCTCCATGGCTTCAGGCCACATCTGGGCGGCCTGCTCACGCAGCTTGTATTTTTGTATCTTGCCGCTGGCCGTCAGGGGGAACCCACTTATTACAGCGACATATTTGGGTATTTTAAACCAGGCGATCTTGCCGCGGCAGAAGGCCCGCACGTCTTCAGGGCCGAGTTCCACGCCGGGGCGGGGGATAATGAAGGCCGCCACCTCTTCACCATACTTGAAGCTTGGCAAGCCCACCACCTGCACGTCCAGCACGCCGGGCATACCCATGAGATATTCTTCAATTTCGCGCGGATAGACGTTTTCGCCGCCCCGGATGATCATGTCCTTGATGCGGCCGGTAATGCGCAGGTAGCCCTGATCGTCCATGACGCCGAGGTCGCCGGAATGCAGCCAGCCTTCGGGACTGACGGTGCGCGCCGTGTCTTCGGGCATGTTGTAGTAGCCCTTCATGACATTGTAGCCCCGGCAGAGAATTTCGCCCACCTGACCGCGCGGCAGTTCTTCGCAGGTTTCAGGATCAGCCACGCGCACTTCGATGCCGGGCATGGCGCAGCCCACGGTTTCGCAGCGCTGTTGCAGGCTGTCATGGATGTCGGACTGGGTCATGACGGGCGAACCTTCCGTAAGCCCATAGCAGATGGTGATTTCTTTCATGTTCATGTCATCAATGACGCGGCGCATGAGCGGCTCGGGGCAGACGGACCCGGCCATGATGCCCGTGCGCAGGCTCGACATGTCAAAGCGGTGAAAGAGCTTGTGCTCCAGTTCCGCCAGAAACATGGTCGGCACGCCATACAGGGCCGTGCAGCGTTCTGAGTCCACGGCGGCCAGCACCTTGAGCGGATTGAAGGACTCAAGGATCACCATTGTGGCTCCGTGGTTGACGCAGGCCGAAACACCCAGCACGCAGCCGAAGCAGTGAAAGAGCGGCACGGGCAGGCACACCCTGTCTTCAGGGCCGAAGTTCTGGTGGCGTCCTATCCAGTAGCCGTTCAGGCCCACGCCCACATGGGTAAGCATGACCCCGCGCGGAAAGCCCGTGGTCCCCGAGGTATACTGCATGTTGATGACGTCCCAGGGGTGCAGCGAATCCTGCCGGGCCTTGTACTCGTCGTCGTCCACCATGACGGACAGGGAGAGTATTTCCGGTACGGAATACATGCCCCGGTGTTTTTCCATGCCCAGAAAGCAGACGCGCTTGAGGTGCGGCAGGCTGTTGCACACAAAGGAACGTCTGGCCTGCACGCGCAACTCGGGCGCGATGCGGTACAGGGTTTCCAGATAGTCGTGGTCGCGCACGCTGTCGATAAGAAAAATGTTTTCGCACTCGGAATGGGTGAGCAGGTAGCGCAGTTCGTGTTCGCGGTAATTGGTGTTAACCGTGATCAGTATGGCCCCGATCTTGGCCGTGGCAAATTGCAGGGCCACCCAGTACGGCACGTTGGTGGCCCAGACGGCCACTTTTTCGCCTTTCTGAATGCCCAGCGCCATCAGCCCCTTGGCGAAGCGGTCCACCATGTCGCCAAATTCCCGCCAGGTCTGGCGGTAGTCGCGGTCGGCGTATACAAGGGCCTCCCTGTCGGGGTAGCGGCTTACCGTATGGTCAAGAATCTGGCCCAGCGTCCATTCGCGCAGTTCAAACTGGGCTTGGCGCTGGCGAACTTTTTCTTCCATATTTTCTCCTGTGCCTTGGCGGGGCGGATGCGTTTTTCGCCGTGAGTCCGTCCGGGAAAAGAGGTGCGCTACCGGCTGGTCTTGTTCTGCATGCGCCGCCGGTGGCGGGCAAGGCCGGTTGCGTCAGATCCTGCCTGTTGCGGGCCGGGCAGCGGCCGGGGCAATTTCAGCTGCGTGCGGTCCCAGCCGTGCAGGAACAGCTCGGAAGCCACGCCCGTGCGGCTGCCTGAAGCAGCCCACGCATTTTATTCCCGGACATCTCTAGGGGTTATAGGCCACGGCCAGAATTTCTACCGGCTCATCACCCGCCGCGCCCACATAATGGGGAACGATGGAATTATAGTAGATGGTTTCGCCGGGTTTGAGCACACGGTTTTCGCGGCCATAGACAACCAGCAGTTCGCCCTTGAGCACCAGAATGAACTCTTCGCCCTGATGCGAACTGGTTTTGCGTTCGCCGCTGTCGGGGAAAATGCGGATATGGAAAGGTTCCATATTGCGGTCGTTCTTGCCCTTGCCCAAAGGCTGATATGTGTAGCTGGGGCGTGGAATACGGCCGGTGTGCAGGGCTTCTTCGCCCTCGCACGAATCGTGGATGCAGCCCATGATGGGGTCGCGGGTGAACTGGTCATCCAGAAAGGTTCCCAGGCGCACGCCGAGGGCGCGGGCCACCTTTTGCAGGGGGCCGATGCCGGGATAGATGGCATCGCTTTCAAGTTTTTGCAGATAGCACTGGTCCAGTCCGGTGTTCTGGGCCAGGCTTTCGAGGTCAACCTCGCGTTCTTCGCGAAAGGCACGGATACGCGAACCGATGGTGCGGGCAGCGGGCATGGCAGGCTCCTGACTGTAAGCCCGGCATAACGGTGACGCGCCGTCCGGGCGTTTTTTTGGTGATACGGTGAAAAAAGCGGTATTCCGCCCGGCCTGGGGCTATTCTTGATCGTGGTTTTGCATCGACAACGGGAAAGGCGGAGCCTGGCAGCGGGAGTATGCGCGCGTGCGCGGCTGAATATGACGTCCCGCTTTGCCACAGTCGCCGGACAAAAGGAATATGTAGAAAAAGACCCTAGCGAAAAGCCGCATAAGCCGCAAGGGCTGCGGCCCTGCTCCTTTCACCGGCAGGGTGGTCACGATGCGGAACCGTGCGGGCATGATGCGGAGACCTCAGGCGAGCGGCCGGTTTTTCGGCGCACAGGGGGAAGTGCCGCCTCTGGGGCATTGCAGAAAAGGCTTCCGGCCCTGCTGACAGTCCGGGCCTTGTACGCTACTCTTGCCGCATGAGCGAGAAACAGATGATACGGCGCGCATTTGTGGCATCCGGTCAGGTTCAGGGGGTGGGTTTTCGCCCTTTTGTCTACAGGCTCGCCCACGAGGGCGGTCTTACAGGAACCGTGGGCAATACTTCGGACGGCGTGCGGATGGAAGTTCAGGGCACGCCAGCAGAGGTGGAGCGTTTTGGCGCGCGCCTGCAGAAAGAATTGCCGCCACTGGCGCGCCTGACCGCGCTGCGCCGTGAAGAGGTGGCTGTCGTGCCCGGCGAGGCGGCCTTCAGCATTGTGGCAAGCGACGGGCATGCCGGGCACAGTGTGCTTGTCAGCCCGGATGTGGGCGTCTGCGCCGACTGTCTGGCCGACATGGCCGATCCACGCAATCCGCGCCACAGCTATGCGTTTACCAACTGCACCAACTGCGGCCCACGCTATACCATCACCCGCTCCATTCCCTATGACAGGGCCGTCACGTCCATGAGCTGCTTTCCCCTTTGCCCGCGGTGCGCGGCCGAATACGGCAATCCTGCGGATAGGCGCTTCCATGCCCAGCCCATTGCCTGCCCGGACTGCGGGCCGCGCCTGTGGTTTGTGGACAAGGCGGCGGCAATGGCCGGGCGCACGCGTGTGGAACATTTTTGGGCTGATTGCGGCCTTGCCGACCCGGATGCCGGAGGCGGCCAGACGGCCAACGCCGCATTCCAGACCGGGAGCAAGCCCGAGGACGATGCCGGGCACAAAGCCCGTAGCCATGCCAAAAATACGGCCTGTGCCGACGTCAAAGCAGGTTTCCCGGCGGGCACTTCCGTGGCGGAAGCCGCAGCCCGCGAGGCGCTCGGCCGCGCGGGGCGTGTACTGCTTGACGGCGGCATTCTGGCCTTCAAGGGGCTTGGCGGCTTTCAGCTTGCCTGCGACGCGCGCAATCCGCGTGCTCTGGCCCTGCTGCGCGAGCGCAAGAATCGTCCGCACAAGCCGCTGGCTCTTATGGCGGGCTGCCTTGAGACGGTGCGTGACTTTTGCGACCTCGGCCCGGAGCACGAAGCCCTGCTGACCAGCCCGGAAAAGCCCATTGTGCTTTGCCCGCGCCGCCCGGAAAAAGGGCGCGGCCCCCACGGCCGCCATGCCCCGCATGGTCCCGATGCCCCGCATGGTCCTGATGTCCCGCATGCCGCGGGCGTTGCGGACAGCCCGGACGCCCCGGACAGCCCAGCCCCCGGCGGCCCGGAGCTGCCGTTTCTTGTGGCCCCCGATGCGGGGCAGGTGGGCGTCATGCTGCCCAATACCCCCCTGCACAGCGTGCTTTTTGACTGGCTCAAGGCGCATGCCCCGTTGCCGCCCGTGCTGGTGATGACTTCGGGCAATGCCGGGGGCGAACCCATCTGCCTCGGCAACCGCGAGGCCATTGAGCGTCTTGCGGAACTGGCCGATGCCTGGCTTTTGCACGACCGGGATATTCTGGTGCGTGTGGACGACAGCGTCATCAGTCTGCGGCCACGGGCCGATGTGGTGAATGAAAACGGCCCGCCGCACAGGGCCGCACCGTTTTTCTATCGCCGCGCGCGTGGCTATGTGCCTCGCCCTGTTTTTCTGTCCGATGGCGGCAAAAAAGACGGGGAGGGGCGGCCCGGCGCGCCTGAACGCGCGCCTGAACATGCGGATGACGCCTGCGTTTTCGGCGCAGGGGCCGAACTGAAGGCCACCATCTGCCTGACGCGGGGCAATGAAGCCTTTGTGGGGCAGCATGTCGGAGACCTGGAAAATCCCGCCACTCTTGCTTTTTATGAAGAAGTGGCGGCCCATATGGAAAAGCTGCTGGAGGTGCGGCCCAAGGCTCTGGTCTGCGATCTGCATCCGGATTTTTTGTCCACCCGCTATGCCGAAGCCCGCGCCGCGCGCGAGAATATTCCCCTGTGGCGGTTGCAGCATCATGCGGCCCACGCGGCTTCGGTGCTGGCCGAGAATTCCTGTTACGGACCGGCTCTGGCCCTGTGTCTGGACGGCACGGGCCTTGGCGACGACGGAACCATCTGGGGTGGCGAACTGCTGCTGATGCATCTTGATGCGCCGGAGTGGCGGCGTTTGGGCTGTCTGTCGCCTTTTGCCCTGCCCGGAGGGGATGCGGCAGTGCGGGAGCCGTGGCGCATTGCTCTGGCACTTGAGCGGCAGGCGGTGGAGGCCGGGTATTGCCTGTCGGAAAGCGCGTCGGCACAAAATTTTGCGGAAACACCCGGGGCAGCATCCGGGGAGGCGCTTGCGGCACAATCTGCGGCGGCTGCGTCTGCGTCCGGAGAAAGGGCAGCCACGGCACTTGCGTCAGCCCCCTGGCTGGCCGGGCATGCGGGAGCGGCGCGTGCGGTGGAAGAAATGCTGGCGCGGCAGATCAACTGCCCCGTGACCTCAAGCTGCGGAAGGCTTTTTGACGCTGTTTCGGCCCGCCTTGGTCTGTGTCGGCAGATTTCGTACGAGGGGCAGGCGGCCATTCGGCTGGAAGACGCGGCCCTGCGTGCCACGGGTGTTTTGGGCGGCGTCATGGCCGGAGCTCTGGATGATTTTCGCCGCGTGGCCGAACTGGTGTGGCCGGTGGGGCTGGCCTTGCGTGGCGATCTGCTCATGCTGGACAGCGCCGGGCTTTATGCGCAGGCGGCCCGGAGCGTTCAGGACGGCATGCCCGCAGAAGAAATCGCGGCGCGTTTTCACCTGGGCCTTGCGGTGGCTCTGGCCTGCATGGCGGGCCGTGCCGCGCGCAGGCACGGCGTAAACGTCGCGGCCCTGAGCGGCGGGGTTATGCAAAACGGAATAATGGCCCGTCTTTTGCCATTCCTTCTGGAGCGGCAGGGATTGGAGGTTTTGTGTCACCACGAATTGCCGCCCGGCGATGGCGGGCTGTCGCTGGGGCAGGCCGTATGGGGCAGGCGTCTGCTGGCAGCAGAGCAACGTTGAAAATCTGCATTTTCAGCGTTGTCATTCCGCGTAAGAATGCGATTTTTGGCCGGATCCAGCCGTGTTGCGGCGCACAGCACTCCGTGCCGGGTGCGCGCATGTACACTTTTTCAACGTTGGAATGCTCTATTTGAATCCTGCCAGAGCGCGGCCCTGCTTGAGGCCTACCCGTCCCAGAGGCAGGTCGCGCCACCACAGGGCTGCCTCCCGGCCCTGAAGGCCGGTTTGGCGGCTCTGGCCGCTGAGCAGGGCGGAAATGTCAGATATGTTTTCCAGAACAAGACTTTTTTCAAGGTCGGGCTGCTGCGCCATGAGGGTGCGCAGGCGTGGGGCCGCGTCCAGTTTGCCACCGTTGAGCTTGCCCAGCAGTGCGCCCTGCCAGACGCAGTCCGGCGGCAGGATTTCTGCCGCCTGCTCGGGAATAAAGCGCACATGCTCACCATACAGCATGGCCTGTCCCGGCGGCAGCAGGGCCGGGTCGCATGTGGGACCGTGAAGGCACGACCGGGGCAGGGGCGTGCCTGCCGGAACGCGGTTGTTCTTGCGCATGTCCTGACGGCGGCCGCTGGTTTTTTCTCGCGCGCTTCTTTCAGTTAACGAAGGTGCTGCGTTTTCTTCCGCGGCGAAAGCCCCTCCGGGGCCGCCTGCAAACCCGGCATGGCTTGCATGGCCTGCGTCTGTTTGCTCATGGGTGTAAGAGGCGCTTTCGGGCTTGCGCAGAAGGGCCACGTAAAATCCCTGAGCCTGGGAGCGTACGCCGTCCACCCGCAGCGTGCCTTCGCCGCCGGGCAGTTCTTCCCATGCAAAGCCGGGGAACGGCTGAATATGTTCGCGCACAAGCCCCAGATATTCTTCGGCAA
>CAJMLK010000080.1 GCA_905214305.1 uncultured bacterium | reverse complement strand
GCACTTTCGTGCAGCGTTAGAGCATTTACACTTTTTCAAAGTTAAAATGCTCTAGCCTTTACGCCTGCCAGCGATCTGGTAGCGCTTCTGGGCCGAAAGCTCGACCTTGCGCAGGCGGATGGACTGGGGCGTCACTTCCACCAGTTCGTCTTCGCGCACAAAGTGCAGGGCGTGTTCCAGCGTCATGCGGCGCACCGGCGTCAGGATGACGTTTTCGTCCTTGCCCGCCGCACGCATGTTGGTGAGCTTCTTTTCCTTGGTGGCGTTCACGTCAATATCATTGTCGCGATTGTGCTCGCCCACGATCATGCCTTCGTACACGGGGTTGCCCGGTTCCACAAAAAGCACGCCACGAGGCTCAAGGTTAAAGAGCGCATACGCCACGGCGCTGCCCGACCTGTCGGCCACAATGGAGCCGGAAAAGCGCGTGGGGAAATCGCCGCGCCATTCTTCATAGCCCTCAAGATACGAGTTCATGATCCCCGTACCCTTGGTATCCGTAAGAAATTCATCGCGGTAGCCGATCAGGCCGCGCGAGGGAACGGTAAACTCAAGGCGCACACGGCCCGTGCCGTTGTTGACGCAGTTGAGCATGCGACCTTTGCGCTGGGCCAGCTTTTCCGTGACCACACCCATGAATATTTCGTCGCAGTCCACATAAAGACGTTCAATAGGCTCAAGAACCTTGCCGTCTTCATCCTTTCTCAGGATGACTTCAGGGCGGCCCACGGAAAGCTCAAAACCTTCGCGGCGCATGGTCTCGATAAGAATGGCCATCTGAAACTCGCCGCGTCCCTTGACCAGAAAGGCGTCACGGTCGGCGGTGTCTTCTACGCGCACGGCCACGTTGCGCAGGGTTTCCTTTTCAAGACGGTCGCGTATGGCGCGGCTCTGCACGATCTTGCCCTCACGCCCGGCCAGGGGCGAGGTATTGATGCCAAAGCGCATGGCTACCGTAGGCTCGTCCACCCTGATGCGCGGCAGAGCGCGCGGGTTGGTGCTGGTGCAGATGGTGTCGCCGATGGTCACGTCTTCAATGCCCGCCAGCACCACAATGTCGCCGGGGGTGGCTGTTTCCACCTCGGCAAGCTTCAGCCCGTCATAAACCTGCAGCTTTGTGGCGCGCAGGGGACGGGGCTTTCCGTTTTCACCAACGCAGGCAAGGGTTTCCCTGCTGTGTACATGGCCGTGCATAATGCGGCCCACAGCCAGACGCCCCAGATAGTCGGAATAGTCAAGGTCGGCCACCAGCATCTGGAAGGGCTGCTCGGGGTCGTGCGCAGGGCCGGGAATATGCTTCAGAATGGCCTCGAACAGGGGGGTCAGGTCTTTCTGCTCGTCATCAATGTTATTCATGGCTACGCCCTGACGGCCGATGGCGTAGAGCACGGGAAATTCGAGCTGCGCCTCGCTGGCGTCCAGATCGATAAAAAGATCGTAGATTTCGTTAAGCACTTCTTCGGGACGGGCGTCCTTGCGGTCGATCTTGTTGATGACCACCACCACGGGCAACCCGGCTTCCAGTGTCTTGCGCAGCACAAAGCGGGTTTGCGGCAGGGGGCCTTCAGAAGAGTCCACCAGCAGGATGGCCCCGGTGGTCATCGAAAGCGAGCGTTCCACTTCGCCGCCGAAGTCCGCGTGGCCGGGTGTGTCGATAATGTTGATCTTGACGCCGTTCCACGAAACGGCACAGTTTTTGGCGGCAATGGTAATGCCGCGCTCGCGTTCCAAATCCATATTGTCCATGACGCGGTCGTCCATCTGCTGGCCGGCGCGAAGGCCGCCGCCCTGCCTGAAGAGCGCGTCCACCAGAGTGGTCTTGCCGTGGTCAACGTGAGCTATAATGGCAACGTTGCGAAGAGAATCGTTATGATGCATGGGCGCTTTGCCTTTTAGTGTAAAAAAATGAGTCCGGGCTGCGCTTGTACGTACTTTTTAAAGTTTTGTCATCATTGCCCGTATGAGGCGGCCCAGATTTTTACCTGCCTGAGCGGCCACAAGAATAATTTCTTCCAAGGGCGCCGGGGTCATACAGTCCGGCAAGTTTTTATTTGAAATACATGAGAGGCCAAGCACGCGCATACCCAGATGACGCGCCGCAATGACCTCAAGCACGGTGCTCATGCCTACGGCGTCGGCCCCCCACTGCCGGTACATGCGCGTTTCGGCCGGGGTTTCCATTTCAGGCCCGCGTACGCCGATATAGACGCCGCGCTCCAGCCGCAAGCCGAGTCTGGCCGAGGTTTCCGTGGCGAGGGCACGCAATTCGGCGTCAAAAGGCGCACTCATGTCGGGAAAGCGCGGCCCCCACTGATCGCAGTTACAGCCGAGCAGCGGTGAATGTCCGGTATGGTTGATAAAATCGCTCATGCACATGATGGAACCGGCGTCAAAATGCGGATTAAGCGCTCCCGCCGCATTGGTGATCACAAGCGTTCTGACGCCCATGGCCGCCATGACGCGCACCCCCATGCACACTTCAGCCGGGCTGCGGCCTTCGTACAGGTGGCAGCGCCCCTGCTGCATGAGCACGGGCCGTCCCGGGGCATCGTCCTCGCCGCAGGATGTGGGAAAACGCCCCCATACAAAAGCCCCCACATGCGAATCCACGCTGGATACGGGAAAGCCCGGCAGGTCGGCATAAGGAATGGCTACCCGTTCCGTCAGCCTGTCCGCCAGACCCGAAAGGCCCGTACCCAGAATAAGACCAACGGGGGCACTGCTGTCTTCTGCCGTTCCGGTGATTTTTCGCATGCCCATAACCTGTGAAAAAGTACAGGGGGCAGCCTCCAGAGCCTTGCGCAGAGCCGCTGCGGCCGACTGGACTTCTTTCGGATTTTGCATATTATCCCTCCTGATTTTAGAGCAGTCTCTTCTTGAAACTGCCCTGACGGCTGCGTGAGCAGACGTCCGCCACAACGGCGTCAATGCAGTACAGAACGTTTGCACGTTGCAGATGCCCTGACGGCTGCGCGGGCAGGCGTCAGGAACAAAGGCGCGGGCGCAATCCATTTGCGCTGTTGCGCACCGCAACGAGCGCGCCGTAACCGTTGGGAACGTCCACCCGCACGTCGATCTGCCCCGGTTGCGCTGCCTTGCGGCGCCATGAGCGCCTTGAGCCGTTGAGAATGATGTTCTCAAGGATACCGTGCCCAAGAGGGCGACAGCGGGCAATGCCGCTCGATACGCGGGGCGACTTTTTTCGTTTGCCCACGGTACTGCGTGTGGATTTTCACACCGAAAGTGCGTATGCTCGGTTGATACGAATCCTGTATAGCCCGCCCGGCCCAGTCCCACAAGGACAAACCGGCGGGCCGGACTACGCTTCGGCGGCCACGCGCTCCGTGGCCGCGCCGGAACTATCAGACCAACAACTACCGCTTGCGCCTTCAGGGCGCCACATAATGAGGGAGACAGGCTTGGACAACGCTCAGGAAACCATTCCCCTGCACAAGCATAAAATTCTGGTAGCCAACCGCGGCGAAATCGCCATGCGTATCATGCGGGCCTGCCGCAAGCTGGGTGTGGCCTTTACCGCCATATTCACCGCCGAAGACGCGGCTTCGGGCCATGTGCGCCTTGCGCGCGAAGAAGGTGGAGAAAAAAGCCTTTTCCGCGTTTCTTCCTACCACGATGCCAATGAACTCATGTCTGTGGCTGACGAGGCAGGCTGCACCGCCGTGCATCCCGGCTACGGTTTTTTTGCCGAAGACTTCCGCTTTGCCCGCCGCGTGACCAAACGCGACCGCAAGCTTGTCTTTATCGGCCCCTCGTGGAAAATCATCCGCGAACTTGGCGACAAGATCAATACCAAGCGCCTTGCGCGCAGCCTTGGTGTGCCGACCGTTCCCGGTTCTGACCGTCCCATTTATGACGAAATGGAAGCGGAACGCATCGCCAAGAGCATCTTTGAATTTCAGGCCCAGCAGGGCATCACCCGCCCGCTGGTGCTGGTCAAGGCGTCTGCCGGCGGCGGCGGCATGGGCATTGAGGAAGTATACGACCCGGATCAGTTCCGCTCCGTCTATCGCCGCATCCGCAACTATGCCCTGCGCCAGTTCAAGGACGAAGGCGTGCTTATCGAGCAGCGCATCACTGACTTCAACCACCTTGAAGTGCAGGTTGTTTCCGACCGCACAGGAACAAATCCCGTGCATTTCGGCACGCGCAACTGCTCCATCCAGTCCACCGGGCTGCAAAAGCGCGTCGAGGTGGCCCCCGGCTTTGTGCCGGAAGAGCTGAACTATACCTTTGACGCGGGCAAGGTGCTCAAGGACATCGTCCACTACTCCCTGACCATGGCCCGCAAGGTCGGCTACGACAACGTGGGTACGTGGGAATGGATCGTCACCCGCAAGGGCGAGCCGTTCCTGATGGAAGTAAACACCCGCATTCAGGTGGAAAACGGCGTTTCGGCCCGCATCTCGAAGGTCAAGGGCCAGGGTGATGTGGACATCATCGCCGAGCAGATACGCATCGGCCTTGGCGATCCCCTGGGCTATGGTCAGGACGACATCACCTTTGACGGCGTGGGCATTGAATACCGGCTTATTGCCGAAGACCCGGACAGCAATTTCACCCCCTGGGTGGGACGTATCGAGCGCTTCCAGTGGAAAGAACAGCCCTGGCTGACCATGCTCACCCACGTTCCAACCGATGAACCATACGAAATCCCTACCGAATTTGATCCCAACCTGGCTCTTGCCATCATATGGGGCAAAGACCTTGAGGAAGCCAGGGCCCGTGGCCTTGAGTTTCTGCACGACCTGCGCCTTGAGGGGCATAACGGCGCAGGGGACGCCCTGAAATCCAACGTAAACTTTTTAGCGGCCAATACGGAACGGATTCTCCGTTTCTGACCAAAGGAGGAAACAGATGGGGACCTCCCGGTTTCCAACGTGCGCTGCCTGCCCCTTCAAGCGCGAAGATCGCCTGTGCGTCAAAGCCGGGGGCAAGCACCCGGCCAACTGCCCCACTGCCATGAGGCATGATCTGGGCCATGAGGCACTGGACTGTTACAAGGATGACATATTGCGCATGGCGCGCGAATCGGCCATTGTTGAATACAATTGTTACACGACGCTGCCCGACGGCACGCGCATTCCCTGCCACCCGCGCATTCTTGAAATTATGGAATACGCCACGGCCATGGGATACAAACGTCTCGGACTTCTGTTCTGCATCGGCCTGCGTGAAGACGCCAAGGTCTCTGCCGACATTTTCGAGGCTCACGGTTTTGAAGTGGTTTCGGTTATCTGCAAGGTCGGCAATGTATCCAAAGACGTTCTTGGCATTGACGCCGGGCATATGCACAATCCCGCAAAGCCGGAGACCATGTGCAACCCCGTGCTGCAAGCCAAGATCATGAACGACGCCAAGGTGGAACTCAATGTTCTGCTGGGCCTGTGCGTGGCGCACGACACCCTCGCCATGCGCTATCTTGAGGCCCCCACAACCGTTCTGGCCGTCAAGGATCGCATGCTTGGCAACAACCCGCTGGCCGCCCTGCACTCATCCTACTCCAATTACCTCAAAAAACCCGTTTAGCGGCGCACGCGAGTTATGGACAATAATATAGAGAAACGAATCCAGAGTCTGCGCGACAGACTCAGTTATATGGTGGACATTTTTGCCGGCAAGCACAAAGACAATGCGCAACTGCTGGAAGAAAAGCTCACCTCTTTCGCGGCACGCGCCCGCGCAGGGGAAATTGAAGACCCCTATGCGGAGCTGGCGACTGTTGAAGACCTGTTCTGCTATGTGGAGCGCCGCCTTGAGGGCAGCATCACTCCCATGGACAAGGTGCGCATCGTTCGCCACCCGCAGCGCATCTGCCTGCGGGACATCCTGGAAAACGTCTACGACAACTTCACCGAAGTCGGCGGACAGGACGAGCACAGCCTGGACCCCAGCATGCTCATTGCCCGCGCTGTCATTACCCGGCGCAGGGGCAAGAAGACCTATACCCAGTCCGTCATGGTCATCGGACAGGAAAAAGGCCACGGGGCGGAATTCCGCAACGGCGGCTCGGTCAAGCCCTGGGGCAACGCCAAGGCGCAGCAGTACATGCGCGTTGCGGAAACCGAGGGCATTCCCGTACATGCCTACATCTTCACGCCCGGCTCGTATCCCATTGAGGACTACCCCGGCGCGGCGCAGCAGATCGCGCGCAATATCTACAGCATGGCCGGCCTGCGCGTGCCCGTCATCGCCGTCATTTCCGAAGGCGGCTCCGGCGGGGCCGAGGCCATCGGTCTTGCCGACAAGAGGCTTATGCTCTCGCACGGCTACTACTCGGTCATTTCGCCCGAAGGGGCCGCTGCCATTGAAGGCCGCCTCAAGGCCGGGCAACGCGCCGCCCCCGAACTGATCGAACACTGCGCGCAGAACCTCAAGATCACCGCGCAGGACAACATCAAGTTCGGCTATATCGACCGTATCGTGCAGGAGCCGCCTCTGGGCGCACGCCCCTGGCACTTCGACTTTTTCCGTACACTGCGGCAGGAAGTCATACGCGCCACAGACGAAGTGGTGGTCTCCACCCGCGTCATGCCCATGCTCAAGGGCTTTACGCTTTCGCGCCTGCGCAGGCCCGATGCCAATCTGGACGAAATGCATACCCGTTGGGGGCTTTCTTCCAAGGCCAAAGACCGTCTGCGCGAACGCCGCCAGCAGAAGTTTTTGCGGCTTTCCCGTCAGGCGGCACGCGACCGCAGGCCCTTTCTCACCAAGATGGCCGGTGCGACCTGGGACTGGATATCCAAGCCGTGGGTCAGCTTCAAATACGATTTCTATCGCAAGCACCAGCGCCGCATCCGCACCTTTATGGAAGAAATGGGCAACGAATGGGACGTGTTCAAGGGGCGCCTGCTGGCTCCCTGGCACAAGCTCACGCGCAAGCTGCCCGGCAAGCAGGACAACAAGGCCAAGGAACTCATGGCCCTTTCCACATGGGCGGACGACTCGCGCCGCCTCAAGTGGAACTACATATCCCCGCGCTACAAGGCCGACCGCACGGTCACCTGCCCCAACAGCGCCTCCTACGGCTGCCTGGACCTGTGGGGTCCTGACCTTTTCGCCGAATTCGCGGGCGTGTGCAGCCACTGCGGCTACCATTTTCCGATGGAGCCGGAATGGTATGTAAAAAACGTCTTTGACTCCGGTTCGGTCTTTGAGTTCAACAGCGAAATCGAAGCGGGCAACCCGCTGGATTTCCCTGATTTCAATGACCGCATCGCCGCTGCCCAGAAAAAAACCGGGGCCAAAAGCGGCTGCGTGACCTTTGAGGCCCGCATCGACAACACCAAGATGGTCGTTGCCATGCTTATGGGAACCTTTCGCGGCGGCTCCGTGGGCGCGGCCGAAGGCTACAAGTTTGTGGAAGCCGCCCAGCGCGCAGAGAAAAAACGCTATCCCTTCCTGGCCTACGTTCACGGCACGGCGGGCATACGCATTCAGGAAGGCACGCACGGCGTCATACAGATGCCGCGCTGCACCGTGGCTGTGCGCCGCTATATCGAGTCCGGCGGTCTGTACATGGTGCTTTACGACACCAACTCCTTTGCCGGGCCGGTGGCCAGCTTTCTCGGCTGCTCGCCCTATCAGTTTGCCGTGCGGTCCTCCAACATCGGCTTTGCCGGGCCGGGCGTCATCAAGGAAACCACGGGGATGGACATTCCGCCCAAGTATCACCGCTCCTACCGCGCCCTGTCGCGCGGGCATATTCAGGGCATATGGGACAGGCGGCAGGTGCGCGCCAACCTCAAGCAGGCTCTGCTCACCATCGGTGGCAGAAACCTTTACTATCGGTAGGCGGTGCAACAATGGTACAGATGCGTAATCAATCACTGTCGCCATCTCTAAGGCCCTGCGGGCCTAAGACCTGCCGCGCTCTGCTCACCATCGGTGGCAGAAACCTTTACTATCGGTAGGCGAAAAAGCATGCCGGGAGCGGAGAGCAAGGCGTTGTGGCCAGATCATGACGCCCGTTCCCGGCCGTAACAATCGCTGTAGACAGGGGATACGTTCAACGCGGCCCAAATGTGTACCCGTGCGCGCCCGGTGTGTACCAGAGATGCCCCGCTGCATGCGGGCAGGTAAACACGGTGATGCGCACCACGCACCGGCCCGGAGTCACAAAGAACGCGCCACGCAGTGCGCCGCAAACGCGGCCCTGAAAGACCGTCCCGCGCACGCCGCAGGACAGCCCCGAACGAAACCAGGCGCAAACGCCGCCCCGGCGGCTCACGCGCCCAAGCATATAACGGACCAAGCATGATCAACATATCTTCACTGCTGGACGAGATAAAGGCTTCGCCCTACCGCGAAATAGTCATCCGTACGCCCCACACGGGCCGCGTCACCTTTGCGGAACTCAAACAGGGCGATCTGGCCCTGGGCCCGCAGGGTCAGTGGAAAGAAAAGCCCGGCACGCTCATTGCCACGCTGGAACGGGAGCACAACCCCAAGCCCATCTGCGCGCCCGAAAAAGGCGAAGTGAGCGTCATGCACAGCGAACTTGAGGGGCAGTTTGTGGAAGCGGGGACCCCCCTCGCCGTCCTGCGCCACATGCTGACCAAGGATGAGGTGCAGAGCATCATTCTGAAAAAAACCCTGCACCTGTTCCGCGCGCCCGAACGGGCCAAATACTATTTTACTCCTGAAGTGGACAAAAAAATCCGCGCCGCCGACGCCCAGTCCGTGGCAGTGCGGGACGGCATGGAGCTGCTCATCA
>CAJMLK010000079.1 GCA_905214305.1 uncultured bacterium | reverse complement strand
AAAGGCCGCGCTTACGGCAGCGGCCTGCGGGTCCTGACCGGCCAGAACCCTGATGGTCTGGGCAACCCCTTCAAAATAGCGGCCAGAAGACGGCAGCATGTTGCTCACGACAGCACGCTCCACAACACCGTCGTTATCCAGAAAAAAGGTGGCGGTCACGCCCTCCTCCAGGGTGCATATCTTTATCTGCCCCTGATCCTGAACAGTCACCGAGCCGGAGGGAAACGCGCTCATCCATTCGGCCTTGAAGTCCTGCCACGCCGGGCCGCCGTCGTCCGCTGCAACGGGAACCGCAAAAAACACAAGAAAAATGCAGAGCAAAAGTTTTTTCATGGCAAAAACTCCTTGCGACAGATTCGTATTTTCTGATCGGACAACGTGTCGTAAGCCTGAGCCGAAAAGCCTGAGCCGCAGAACATGCAACGGGCATACCGTGCAGCCTGTTCCATACTAGGTGAGCACGCCGTTAATGAAAAGTCCTCTTTTACAATACATTTTATATGGCTGACGCGCCACGCCCGCGGTGTGCACACGCCCGCCTGCCGTGCCTCTTGTTTTTCAGTCCGTTTTGGCCGAAACTGCAGATACGCTGCCCCAAGCCCCGCGCGTCAATGCAGCGCATCCCACCGCAAGGAGAAATCCGCCCGCATGTCCAAGCCCCATCATCCCCCGGTCTGTTTTCCCATTACCCTTACACGCATCAACCATCTGGGCAGATATGAGGTGGACGACCTGCTCCTGCGCGAAGAAGCGTACAATCTCATCTGCAATGGAAAAACCGTGGCCTGCCTGCACTGCATGCCCGACAAGCTTGAAGAGCTGGCCGTGGGCAGGCTTTTCACTCTGGGGCTGCTGCAAGACGCCCGCCAGATACGGTCTCTGAACATTTTGCCCCCGACGGCGTCGCGTCCCCAGGCTGCCACCGATGCCAAAGGAACGGCGGTCAAGCTGCGCGTGCCCGATGCGCCCGATCAGCGCCCCGCCGGCAGCATGACCGTAACTCTCGATGCCCCGCCCCCTGCCGTACCCGAACCTGAGGACGACATACGCCTTACTGCGAACAGGGTTCACGAGCTGCAGGCGGAGTTTGAGGAGCTTTGCAATCTCTACCGCCTTACCGGCGCTGCCCACAGTTGCGCGCTGGCCGATCCTTCGGGTGTTCTGCTGTTTTATGAGGACATTGCCCGTCATAATGCCCTGGACAAGCTGATCGGCGCCATGCTGCTGCGTGGTATCGGGCCACAGGGAAAGCTCATGATTTTCAGCGGCAGGCTGGCGCTGGACATGCTGGAAAAGGCCAGCGCCTGCGGCGTACGCCTGCTGGTGGCTCCCGGCGCGCCCTCACTGGCGGCCGTAGAGCTGGCCCGAACCGTCAACACGACCATTCTGGGCTTTGTGCGTCAGGGCAACATCAATATATACACCTGCCCACACAGGATTATCTGACGTGTCACACTGCCCGCGCTCCCCTGCCGCTTCCGGGCAGGGCATGCTGCCCCTCGAAAAGGCGCTGGCTGCCCTGCTGGCCTGTGCCGCCCCCGTGCAGCAGACCCTTTCGCTTCCCCTTCTTGAGGCCGACAGGCGGGTGTGCGCGGCAGACATATACGCCGGGCTGCCACAGCCGCCATTTGACCGCGCGCAGGTGGACGGCTACGCCGCCCGCAGCGCCGACCTTGCGGGCGCAGGCCCCGAAACCCCGGCGCACTTGCTGGTGACCCAGTTTCTCTACGCGGGCAGCGGCCCGGGCCAGCCGGTGCAAGCCGGTCAGGCCGCGCGCATTACCACCGGAGCCATGCTGCCCCCCGGAGCCGACTGCGTGATCTGGCAGGAGGATATTACCAGACACGGGCACAGCATCAGCGTGGAGCACAGCCTTGCTCCCGGTCGCAACTGCCATGCCAGAGGACACGATGTAGCCCCCGGTCGGCTTCTTGCGGGCAGGGGTGACATGCTGCACAGCGGAACCCTCGGCCTGCTGGCTGGTCAGGGTCTGCCCCATGTTTCCGTATATGACATGCCCGTGGCAAGCATGCTTGCCACGGGGGATGAACTGTGCCCTCCGGGCCTGCCGCTGCCCAGGGGGGGCATATACAATACCAGCACAACCCTGCTGGGCGTACGCCTGCAACGGCTCGGCGCGCGCATTGCCGACATGCGGGTCTGCCCCGATGACGACGAGCTTTTACTGCAGCATATGGAAAAACTGCTGCCGCGCAGCGCCCTTGTCATCACCACCGGCGGCGTCTCGTGGGGCCCGCGCGACCTTGTCCCCCGCCTTGCCGCAAGACTCATGGGCCGCCACGGCGGTCGCCTGCTTTTTCGTGGGCTGAGCATGAAGCCCGGAGCCATGACCCTGGGCGCGCTTGTGGGCAAAACCATCCTGCTCGGGCTTTCGGGCACTCCCGTTGCGGCCGCGGCAGCCTTTGAACTGCTGGCCGGGCCGCTCATCAAAAAGCTTTCCGGCCGTGCCCGCTTTGGCCTGACCCGGCAGCACGGCATCATGAGCAACGACTTCGGCACATGCAGCAAGGATGCTCGCCGCCTTATCATGGCGCGCATCGAGGGAACGGATGTTTTCATGCGCCCCCGCTGCGATGGCGCAGGCTGGTCAACCCTGCGCGACGACTGCAACTGCTTCGTGGACATACCCGCCGGATGCCCGCCACTGCGGCGCGGCGATGAAGTGGACGTGATCCTGCCGTAAAAAACCTCCCGGACTGAAAGCAGCGAGCGCATGAGCGAAAGCTGTGCGCGGCCTGTCGTGCGCAGCCTCTCGTGCGCGGCCTGCCGTGTGCGTCTGGCCGTGCGCGGCCTGTCGTGCGCAGCCTGTTCCGCAGCCCTGCACCCGCACGTCGCCAAAAGCGCGCTGATGCCAGAAGCACGCCGCGACCGGGCTGAAAGACCGGCCCAAGACCCCGAAATATGAAAATAAATGCAGAGATAAAATTCATCCTTGCATCGTATGTTTTTTTACTTTATTATCTCCAGAACATCACATCAAACAGCGTGGCGTCCTGCTACTTCCTTCGGAATATCCCCCGCTTCATGCCACAGCTTCTGCAGATTCAGCGACATTCATGTTCGCATCTTAAAAGAATCTTCAATGCATATCTGAAAAAACAGTTTTTTTCATTATGTAACATGTGCAAAAGAGTCATACTGCATTTACAAACACCAATTGCAGTATAGTGCAACATGAATGTGAATGACATAAATTTTCCGCACAGGCCCGTGCACCCGACTCAGGGCAAGCCGGCGTGTGAAAACAAAGGAGGCAAATCACAGTAAGGAAACCATTTTTTTCTGCATAATATGATGTCTTGTTTTTAAAATACTTTTAATAACACTTTATGGAAGTTCGGTTTGTACCGAGGAGGCGTTCATCTGCCGGTGCCGTCAACGCTGATGACTCCAGCAAGTTCGTTTTGACGATCAATCATTGTTCGTCCTTCCATATACTCGCCCGTTTACGGGCTACACCCGCGACATTTTCATGCCACGGCAGAAGGAGGGTATATGGCAAAAATTTCCATCCAAAATATTTCTAAAGTCTTCGGGCCACAGCCGGAACAGGCTCTCGAACTGGCCGCCGAAGGCGCCTCACGCGCGGACATTCTGCGAAAAACCCGCACCACGGTGGCCCTGCGCGACATTTCCCTTGATATTACTGACAGCGAACTGCTTGTCATCATGGGCCTTTCCGGCAGCGGCAAGTCTACTCTGCTGCGCTGCCTCAACGGACTGATCATGCCCAGTTCCGGCCGCATTCTTGTGGACGGCGCGGACATAACCACCATGAATGCCAAAGAGCTGCGCCACGTGCGCCAGCGCTGCTTTGGCATGGTGTTTCAGAACTTTGCGCTTTTTCCGCACCGCACGGTATTGCAGAACACCGCCTTTGGCCTTGAAATCATGGGAGTGTCTGAAACCCGGCGCCTGAAAAAAAGCGAGGAAATGCTTGAACGCGTCGGCCTTGCACAGTGGAAAAATTCCTTCCCCGGTGAGCTTTCCGGCGGCATGAAACAGCGTGTGGGTCTGGCCCGCGCCCTGGCCCTTGAGCCGCAAGTGCTGCTGATGGACGAAGCCTTCAGCGCCCTCGACCCTCTTATCCGTCAGGAAATGCAGGACGAGCTGCTTTCGCTTCAGGAAGACATTCAGAAAACCATTGTCTTTATTACGCATGACCTCAACGAAGCATTCAAGCTCGGTGACCGCATTGTTCTGCTGCAGGACGGAGCCGTTGTGCAGACCGGCACGCCCGAAGAAATCCTTCAGGCTCCGGCCAATGACTATGTGGCTCGTTTTGTGGCCTCGGCCGACGCCTCGCAGGTGCTGACCGCCGCCAGCGTCATGAAGCGTTCCGAAGATACTGCGGTACTTGGCCTGGACGGGCCGCGCGCCGCCCTGCGCAAAATGCGCATCCATTCCATTGCTTCGCTTTTTGTGCTGGACCGCCATCGCCGCTTTGTGGGCATTCTTAATGCCGACGACGCCGAGGCCCTTGTGAGCACGGGGCGTTCAGACCTTACGGAAATAACCCGCACGGACATTGTGACGGTGACGCCAGACACACCGGTGACAGAGCTTGTGCCCCTCATGGCCGAGCTGCCCTACCCGCTGGCTGTGGTAGACAGCCGCCGTCGCCTGCAGGGCGTCATCGTGCGCGGTCTGCTGCTGGGCGCACTGGTGGAGCATAATGACAGGGGGGGTGCGCATGCTGCCTAGATTGCCCCTGTCCACCTATATTGACAGCGGCGTGGAATTTTTGGTGGAGCAGTTTTCCGGCGTTACCCGCGCGGGATCCGCCATCATGCTTGCCCTGCTGGACCGTTTTGAAGATTTTATGCTGTTGCCGCCGCCGTGGCTTTTTATTCTGCTTCTGGCGGCTCTGGCGTGGTGGGTAACGCGCAGGCCCGGCCTGCCCGTATTTGTAGCCCTTGGCTTTGGCCTTTTGTGGAACCTCGGCCTGTGGACGCCCACCATCAGCACGCTGGCTCTGGTGCTTTCCGCCACGCTGCTTTCTGTGCTTGTGGGTGTGCCCTGCGGCATTCTTGCGGCCATGTCCCCCACGGCGCGCAAGATTGTCATGCCTGTGCTTGATGTCATGCAAACCATGCCCGCCTTTGTCTACCTCATACCGGCCATTCCCTTTTTCGGCATCGGCAAGGTCAGCGCCGTGGTGGCTACGGTCATCTTTTCAGTGCCTCCGGCCATACGCTTTACCTGCCTGGGCATACAGCAGGTTCCGCGCGACCTCGTGGAATGCACCGAAGCCTTTGGCGCAACGCGCATGCAGCGCCTGTACAAGCTGGAGCTGCCCCTGGCCATGCCCACCATTGTCGCGGGCGTAAACCAGACCATCATGCTGGCCCTTTCAATGGCCGTCATCGCGGCCATGATCGGCGCGCGCGGCCTGGGCGGCGAAGTATGGAAGGCCATCCAGCGCCTCAACATCGGCATGGGCTTTGAGGCAGGGCTTGGCATTGTTATTGTTGCCATCACCCTTGACCGCCTCTTTCGCGCGCTGGCGCAGAAAAGCTCCGGCAAGAAGGCCCCGCAGGGCATGTAACGCATGAAATGCTTGCTGACGAGACCGCTCGCCCGGCAAGCACTTCACGGCGCGGGTGTTGCCAAATATCTGCGCCGTGCGTTCCAGCTCTCCTGGTGCAATTTCACTTTGAAATTGCGCTGCCACCCCTGCGGCGGGCGGCCATGCCCTGTCCGCCCAGTTCGCCCAATTCGCGCGGGGCGCGCGGGGCGCACACCGGCGCCGCAGCCGTGACCGGAAAAAACCTTGTAAAAGGAGGACCAATGAAACTTCGCATACTGATTCTCGCCGTAGCCTTTGCCCTGCTCTTTTCAGCAGAAGCCATGGCAAAAGATAAAAAAGAAGATAAAAACCTTCAGCTTGTCTACGTGGAATGGGACTGCGCCAATGCCTCAAGCCACCTTGCCAAGGCCGTGCTTGAAGACAGGCTGGGCTACAAGGTGGAGCTGCTGCCCGTGACCCAGCCCATCCTCTGGACAAGCCTTGCCACCGGCGACGCCGACGCCATGGTGACCGCGTGGCTGCCCGACACCCACAAGGACATGCACAACAAGGTCAAAAACAATGTGGAAGTGCTCGGCAAGCTCACGGGCGGTGCGCGCCTTGGTCTGGCCGTGCCCGACTACGTGCCGCTGAAATCCGTGGAAGAACTGAAGGCCAATGCAGGCAAGTTCAAAGGACGCATCGTGGGCATCGACCCCGGCGCTGGCGTCATGCAGCTTACGGAAAAGCTGATGAAAGACTACGGTATTGACAATATGGAACTGATGGAAGGCAGCGACACCATCATGACCTCAAGTCTGGCCGACGCCATCCGCAACAAAGAATGGATCGTGGTCACGGCATGGTCGCCCCACTGGATGTTCGGCCGCTGGAACCTGCACTACCTTGAAGACCCCAAGGGCAGCCTTGGCAGTGAAGAAGGCATCTACAACGTGGCACGCAAGGGCCTCAAGGAAGACCACCCTGCGGCCTACGCCTTTTTGTCAAAGTTCTCTTACGCCACTCCCGAGCAGTTGCAGCAGCTCATGGCCTGGAATCAGGAAAAGGGGGCCGACCCCATGAAAAATGCCCGCCGCTTCATGAAGGAACACCCCGAACTGGTGGAAGCCTGGCTGGCAAAATAGGCAGGGCATGTTCAGAGCTTTTTCACCATGAAAAGGCTGTGAGGGCTGCACAAACAGGCGTTCGCCACAAGGCCGGACCTGCCGCAGCCCCTGCCCGAAAACCCTGCAAAAAAGACGCAGGCCGCGCATGCGCGCTGCGCCGCATACAGACACTGTAAACGCGTGGGATCAGGCGCCCTCAAAGGCAAAGCTCCGAAACACCGCAATCAGTGTACGCATTTGCACAACGTCCCCCGGCATCACCGTGATGCCGGGGGACGTTCTTTGATTCAAGGCAAACGGGCGGCCCGCAGGCGGTGATCACCGCCCCAATGAGCGCACGGGGTCTGCGCCTGGGCGTTTATGCCTGCTTGAGGCTGGTGATAAGCTCACCCAGTCGTCTGGCCTGCTGCGCCAGCTCTTCCACCGCGCCGGAGGCTTCACGCATGGCCTGGGCCGTCTGCCCCACCATGTCGTTGACCTGCACGATGGACTGATTGATCTCCTCACTGGCCGCAGACTGTTCTTCACTGGCTGTGGCAATGGCCCGCACCTGATCCGCCGTGGTTTCCACATTGCTGACGATCTGGCGCAGGGCTTCGCCGGACTGGCTGGCAAAGCCGGTGGCAGTTTCAATTTCTTCCACGGCCTTGTCCATGCCGCTTACGCTTTTGGCGGTGCTCTCCTGAATGGCGGTGATGGCATTGCCCACATCCTGTGTGGAAGCCATGGTTTTTTCCGCCAGTTTGCGCACCTCGTCCGCCACCACGGCAAAACCGCGTCCGGCGTCACCGGCCCGGGCAGCCTCAATGGCGGCATTGAGCGCCAGCAGGTTGGTCTGATCCGCGATGTCGGATATGACGCCCATAATGCGGTTGATGGCCTGCGCATGCTCATTGAGCTGGTTCATGTCTTTTTTGAGCACCAGAGAAACCTTGTGTACCTGATCAATGCTTTGCAGTGCCTGACGCACTATCTGCGCGCCGTGTTCCGCGTTGCCTCTGGTTTCGTCCGACACGCCCGAGGCCATTGACGCGTTGCCCGCCACCTCGCGCACGGTGGAGTTCATCTCGTTCATGGCAGTTGCAGCCTCGCTCAGGCGGGCCGCCGACTCGGACGACATATGGTCAGACTGGCCGATCCGCGCCGTAAGCTGATTGGATGCCGAAGAAATGATGGTAACCACTTCCTCCAGCTGCCCTGCCGCAGCCAGCATGCCGTCATGCCGGGCGCTCTCGGCCTGCCGCCGGGCCAGTTCGGCCTGCTCGGTGGCGGCCTTGGCGCGCATGGTCTGCTCCTCGGCCTCGGCACTCTTCTGATTGGCGGTCTCGATCATGTTTTGCAGATTGTGAACCATATTGAGCAGAGAATGGCGCAGTTCTGCCAGTTCACCGTAAAAATCACGCGCGTCAAGGTGTACCTCAAGGTTGCCCTGAGCGATGCTGTCCGCCTCTTCCACAATGAGACGCAGCGGACGGTTGATGGAGCGCACGATAAACCAGGCCACCGCCAGCATGGCAAGGGCAATGACCGCGTAAATGATGGAGACCGAACGTATGGCCTCGTTGGTTTCGGCGAAAATTTCGCTCTCGTCCTGAATTACGGCGATCTTCCAGCCAAGACTGGTCGTGAGCACGTTGGCACGCACGGCGATGTCATTTATGTGGGTAAGCACAACGCCTGACTGGGTTTTGAAAAGCTGCTCCAGCCCCGGACTTTTGATATCCTTGCCGATAATCTTGCCGGTCAGTTCCTTGTCCTTGGGGTCGCAGATGATGCGTCCCGTGTTTTCCACCAGCAAGAAATAGCCGGTACGGCCAAAATTCATGGCCTCGAATTTTTCCGTAAGACCGTTGAGGGAAACATCAACACCCAGTACCCCGCGAAAAGCGCCGTTGCGGTCGCGCAGCTTGTGCGTCACAGGGGCCACCAGTTCGCCGGAAATGGAAAGATAGCTGTCTGACAGACCCACGGCCTTGTCGGAGTTCATGCGGCTCAGATACCAGGCGCGTCTGGAAGTATCAAAAGCCGCCGGCACCGGGCCGTCAGGCATGGATGAACCGTAACTGCCGTCAGGGTAGCCCACGTACACTTCCACATACGAAGGATTGGCCTTGGCCAGCCTGAAAAGGGGCTGACCGGCGCGGGTGGCTTCAGGCCCGAGGGTCGAACGTTTATAGGGGCGGATTCAACTTGCAAGTGCAACACCCTCAAGGTTGAATGAAAAGGCAAGGTG
>CAJMLK010000078.1 GCA_905214305.1 uncultured bacterium | reverse complement strand
AAACACCTATAGTTATAGCCTGTTAGCTATGGGTGCTTAACCGGACAACATTGATCAATAATGTTGCCGCCATCCTGCGCGGTGGCTGCAACACCCTGAGCTACAGTAAGCTTGCCGTCTGATGACGTAATATGCGTAGTTTGCCCCGGTTGAGAGGCCAAAATACCCTGATTCAGTTTGATGGTGTTATAGTCATCGGCCATTTGTTGGGGATTGGCAGAACCGCTGGCATGAATAGAGCTGCCGCCGATAACCGTGTCGTTCAGAATTATTTCATCATTTCTGTCAGAAGAAACAATCGAGTATGTCCCAGTTTCACCCTTGCCCTGATGGAATTCGCCTATGCCTTCCAGATTGGCATGATCGCCATAGAGGCTGTCGTGAGCGGAAGAATTAAAATCCTGGTTGTCTGTCGCAACGAACTCAACATTATATTCAAACTCATTGCCGGTGTAGCGGTCCGTTACCGTAACCTGAATGAAATCTATAAGTGGCTTGCCATCAGCCCCCATGCGCTGCATCTCGGCTATGCCATCGGCTGTGAGGCGAAATTCCAGACGTCCCGTTCTGTCGTCAAACGCAACATCTACCCAGGAATTCTGCCAGCCGTCAGGCAAAGATATGGCAATTTCGTACTGCACCCAGGGGGAGGACCCGTTGAAATCCAGGCTGCCGGCAGGAATTGTCATCGGCGGCTGTCCGTCTTCAGCAAAAAAGACATTGGTTGTCACAGGGTCACTGGTATTCCCGGGGTTGTACAGCACTGCACGCACAAAAGGACCGTCTGGACGGGGCAAAGGGTCTGGCCCAGAGTCAGTACCGGGAGGAGTGATCCCCCCGGAAGTCGCAACAAGCGCAGAATCAAAAGCCAAATCACTGGCTTGTGCCGCCGCTCCCTGCAAACTCATATCAAGACCATCCAGGTGGTCAATGCCGCCAGAGAGCTCAGCCGTGCCGAACTCGGCATAATGGGAGCTTCGCTCCGCAGCCGAAGGACCCGCCGCCGGGGCAAGGTCAGGGTCAAAAGCCTTAAAAAACTCCGTGCTGGAAACAAGTTGACCATCCACTTCAAATTCAGGTGCGTTTCCACTGGAGTAGGCAGTATAAAAATCAGTGATGCTGACACTTGCGCCATCATCAAAACGAAACGTGAGGGCATCGCCTGCGCGTTCCAATGTGGTCTGGTTGGCAGGGAAATCCAAAGTAATCTGCGTGTTTCCGCCAGAAGTTAATGCGGTGTGCTGACCAGCCGCAGGGCGGATAATGGAAGTGCTCATAAAATCTCCTGAACGTCTATTTCGTTCCATCAAACCGCATGGGAATGATGGAACTGATTGCAATAGTGCCTGACTGTGCGCCAGTACTATCGTTCAGCCCGATATTTCAGGTCTGGTATGGGATGATTTTTAGCAGGATACAGAGAGTGGTCCCTGTACGAGGAGAAACATGAATGAGGTATGCTTTCCCCAGATCTGCCATGCAAAAGGACAGCACAGCGATCCATTAAACACTATCAAATTAGTAAGAATGAAATAGAAAACATTATCAATATTGATACCAAGATAACACCAACGAGATTTTTGTCAATTTTTGTATAAAATAGGGTAATGCTTTGTGGGGCAACAAACTTTGCTGGCTCAGTGGTTGGCGGATTGTCTCAAAAATATTACAAATATTGTATTGCTGTTAAATAATTATATAAATAGTTTTATTGTGAACGATGGTCGCAACATAAAAATCTATATGGGCGCTGCCAGCCACAGAAGCCGGATGCCATGCCCGTTCATATGAGGATCCTTTCAGGTCAGGCATCCTTGAACAGTCATGGTAAGGATGTGATCAATAATGATTGTGGTGTGTTCCATGAGCTCAGATGGGCCTGCAGCATGGGGCATGTCACAGTGGGCAGACCGGGTGTGTGTCAGCAACATTTTTTTCAAGGGCGTTCCAATGAGAAGGATATTAAGGCCATCTTGCGTCACAAGGGGTCTGCGACGACTGAAAACTACATAGCCAGGATGTTCCCCCGTGAAAACGTCTTTGAAAGCGCTCTGGTAAAAACAGAAAGGCTCGAAACGCAGCAGCGTTTCGAGCCTAAAAAATCAGAAGTCCCACACGGAAGCCCACACTTTGAATCGTCTTCCGTAAAGCTTCAATAAATTTACTGGTGCCGAGGGCGGGACTCGAACCCGCACGAGAATCCTCACTACCCCCTCAAGATAGCGTGTCTACCAGTTCCACCACCTCGGCGCGAAGAAAGGAATTAGCGTATTGTGCAGTTCTTGGCAAGCTTTTTTTTAAAAAATTTGTCGGGGCTTGCGCTTAGGGCTTGTTGCGCGTAACTTCAGGCGCTCACTGGAGACTGCCAATGGACGAAAGCGTACATAAATTTTTGCGCCGTACAGGCCCTGTACTGTGTGTGGATATCGGCAGCGGCACTCAGGATGCATTGCTGGCCCGTCCGGGCCTTGAATGCGAAAACTGGCCGCGTTTCGTATTACCTTCGCCAGCCCGCATGGTTGCTCAGCGCATCCGCGAACTGACGCTGCTGCGGCGTGATCTGTGGCTGTATGGCGGCAATATGGGCGGCGGCTTCAGCCAGGCCGTCAAAGAGCACCTGGGGGCCGGGTTCAAGGTGTGGTGTACACCGGCGGCTTCGCGCGGCATCCATGACCGTGAGGATGTGGTGCGCGCTATGGGTGTAGAGTTTTGCAGCGTTTGCCCTGAAGGCTGCGTTCCTGTTTTTCTGTCGGACTACGCTCCGGACTTCTGGGCCGGGCTGCTGCGCATGTCCGGCCTGCCGCAACCGCACATGGTGCTCGCGGCTGCTCAGGACCACGGCCATCATGTGGAGGGCAACCGGCTGGGCAGAATGCTCATGTGGAACCGCCTTCTTGCCGAATCTGCCGACCCTGCATCCTGGATATATTCCACGCCGCCGCCGTCTCTTACGCGTCTGCAGCCCCTGCACGACAAAACCGGCGGCCCGGTGGCTGATACCGGGGCCAGTGCCCTGCTTGGCGCGCTGTGCGATGACGAGGTTATGAACCGCAGTTTCCGCGAGGGCATAACCGTCATTAATGTGGGCAACGGGCATACTGTGGCGGCTCTGGTATATAAAGGACTGGTGCGCGGCATTTACGAGCACCACACGGGCATGCGCAGCCTGGAACAGCTGCTGGCGGATCTGGAACAGTTCCGTAAGCACTGGCTGCCCGCCGAAGAAGTGCAGGCCACGGGCGGCCACGGCACGGCCTTTGGCCCGTACTGTGAAGAGGCCGGGGGCTACCTGCCCACCTTTATCACAGGCCCAAGGCGTGCCTTGTTGCAGGGCCACGGGCGTTTTTTGGCGCCGCACGGCGACATGATGCTGGCCGGCAGCCTGGGGCTGCTGTGGGGCTGGGCGCGCACGCATGCCGATTGATTTTCAGGCGCAACCCGCTGCCTGATCCGGTCCGGGGGGCTGGCCTCCGACAGTTTTGACAATGCTTCATCAGAAGGTGAGGAGAGGCATGGAAGTTTTTGACCCCGCGGAACTGTGGAGCCGGGAGCGCATCGAGGAAACCCAGCTTGTCCGGTTGAAAAATACGGTAGCTCAGGCCCGTAGATGCGACTTTTACCGGCAGCGCCTTGACGAGGCTGGCATCGGTCCGGATTCTTTACGCAGTCTTGATGATTTGCGTCGCATCCCCTTCACCACCAAGGACGACCTGCGCACCCAGTATCCCACCGGCATGCTTTGTGTGCCTCAGGCCGAAATTGTGCGCATGCACTGCTCAAGTGGCACCACGGGGTCGCCCGTTGCCATCTGCCATACGCAGAACGACATTAATTCCTGGGCCGACCTTATGGCGCGCTGCATGCATATGGTGGGCGTGCGCCGTGAAGACGTATTTCAGAACATGTCCGGCTACGGCCTGTTTACAGGGGGGCTGGGCATTCATTTCGGGGCCGAGCGTCTGGGCTGTCTGACCATCCCCGCCGGTGCGGGAAACTCGCGCCGCCAAATCAAGCTGGCCAAGGATTTTCGCACCACTGTTGCGCATATTCTGCCTTCCTACGCGCTTATCCTTGGCGAGCATCTGCGCAACATGGGTGAAGACCCGCGTGAATTCCCCCTGCGCATCGCACTGGTGGGCGCAGAGCCGTATACTGAAGAGTTCCGCCGCCGTATCGAAGGTCTTTTTGATATGAAGGCGTACAACTCCTACGGTCTTTCCGAAATGAACGGGCCGGGAGTGGCCTTCGAATGTCTTGAGCAAAACGGCATGCACCTGTGGGAAGATGCTTATATTCCTGAAATTGTTGACCCAGAAACAGGACAGCCCGTACCCGATGGTGAAGTCGGCGAACTGGTCATGACCTGCCTCTGTCGTCAGGGCATGCCCATTCTGCGCTACCGCACCCGCGACCTTACCCGGTTTCTGCCCGGAGCGTGCGGCTGCGGACGCATGCACCGCCGCATGGATCGCATCCTCGGCCGTGCGGACGACATGTTTATCATCAAGGGCGTCAACATTTACCCCATGCAGGTTGAGCAGGTCATCATGACCTTCCCCGAAGTGGGGCAGAGCTATCTGATCTTGCTTGAAAACGATGGCATCGGTGATGTCATGCGGGTGCAGGTGGAAGTGCGGGACGAATTCTTTGTCGAAGACATGCGCGTTCTGCAAAGCCTGCAAAAAACCATTGCCCAGCGCCTGCGGGATGAAATTCTCATTACGCCCAGGGTTGAGCTTGTGCAGAGCAACAGCCTGCCGCGCACGGAAGGCAAGGCCGTTCGGCTGCAAGACATGCGCGCAAAAAAATAACCCGGAACCTGTATGGACTTTTTGCCCTTTCCCCTTGCCAGCCTGCTGGCGGGCGCATTCATAACCCTGCTGGGTTTTGTGCTTTTGCTCAACGTCTTCGGCCTGCCCGCCAACTGGGTGCTGCTGGGCCTCGTGGCCCTGTGGAAAATGGCGCATCCCGCCTCGGACGCCATGAACGTCTGGTTCTGGGTCATAATGATAGGCCTGGCGCTTGTGGGCGAAGCTCTGGAACTGGGCATGCAGATTGTCAAGGCCAAACGGTATGGCTCAAGCTCGTCAGGCACTTTTGCGGGTATGGTCGGGGCCATTGTCGGGGCCATTTTGCTGGCGCCGCTGTTTTTTGGCCTTGGAGCACTCATTGGCGCGGTGGCAGGCGCATGGACCGGCTGTTTTGTAATGGAAATGCTCAAGGGCCGTCCCTTGAGCGAATCGCTGGATGCGGCCTTCGGGGCCATGGTGGGGCGTTTTTTGGGCACAGTCTGCAAGTGCGGTGTTGGCGGGGCCATGCTGGCTCTGGCGGCAAGCCGCATCTGGCCTCAAATGCCGGCGCAAACGTTGCCGGGTTCTTCCGATCCGCTGCAACTGGTACTGGCTCTGGCCGGAGGCGTGTGCTGATATGACTTCCCTGCTTGGCGGACTGGACATTGTACTGGTCAAAACCCGTTTTCCTGAAAATATCGGCATGGCGGCGCGGGCCTGTGTGAATATGGGCTGCTCGTCGCTGCACCTTGTGGACCCCGAACGGTGGGACAAGGAAAAGGCCCGACCCCTTGCCACGCCCAAAGGACAGGATCTGCTGGATGACGTAAAGGTGCACGCTGATCTGGCCGAGGCCGTGGCCCCTGTCACTCTGGTGGTGGGAACCACCGCGCGGGTGGGGGGCTGGCGTCAGTCTCTGCTTTCGCCCGGCCGGGCCGCCGCTGATGTGGCGGATGCTCTGGCGCGCGGCGAAAGGGTGGCTCTTGTTTTTGGCCCGGAAGACAGGGGCCTGAACAATGAAGAGATAACCCATTGCCATAGGCTTGTGACCATACCAACCGACCCTGCGGCCAGTTCGCTCAATCTTGCGCAGGCCGTGCTGCTGCTTTTGTATGAATGTGCCGGTGCTGTGCGCAAGCGGCCCCGGAGTGACGCCCCTGATGTCGGCGAAGCCCGCTCGGGCGGAGCCAGACAGGTGACCGCGGCAGAACAGGAGCGCCTGATGGAATCCCTCAAGGACATGCTCTTGCGCCTTGACTATCTGCATGGCGATAATCCCGACTATTTTATCATGCCCTGGCGGCGGCTCTTTACCAGAGCTGGCTTGCGGCGGCACGAGTATGACGCCTTGATGGGCCTGTGTCGTCAGGTTCGCCACAAGCTGGGCTGACCCCGCCTGATTCGCTGTGCATTGCTTTGCCCGCCGACGCTGTGTCGGCGGGCTTTTCTTTTGGCGATGGCCGGGCGCGTAGCCCGGAGTGACAGCAGCCATGGCCCGGAGCAACGGCGCGCGTAACCCGCACGGAGGGGGCTTTAAAACGTTCTGCCCATATGTCCGGCATGCCGCCCCGTGCGACGCCTTTTGCCGCCATGTCTCAGCGCCTGCGGTGTGGTGGGCAGTGCCACAGGTTGTTATTTCAGTAGGTTGCATCAATGCGGTCAAGTTTGTGTTCGATTTTTTATCTATCCTTTTGACTCCGGCAATAATGCAATTTATAGTCTTGTCTAAACAATTATCTCCGCCTGACGATATGATATTAAAAGGCGCTACATGTCAGGATGATTGATGATACCTGACAAGTCCTGTCTGGCATCTGACATGTCTACGTTCATTTTCTACATATTTTTTACCAAGGAGCCGCCTTTGTAACAATCCTTATTCTGCAGCGTGTATCTCCAGCGTGTTTCCATAGGGGCAATGAACAGACTTTCAAGATGCCGTAAGCATGAGGAGTGGCAGATGCGTTTGAGCCTTACCCACAAATATGTCGGATCTTTGTTTTCAGCTCTCATTACCTGTTGCGCCGTTGTTTTGTTTGTATCCATCTACTACATGAAAAAGCCGATGGATGAAGAGTTGCGCAACAGCATACACCGCATGCAGAATATCGTTCACTCCGCCAATGAGATGACCATACAGCGTTTTGCCCAAAATGCCGCCTTTATCGCCACCAATGAGCGGCTGGCCAGGGCCATGGCCTATAAGGATCATGACGAGGCTTTTGTTCTTGCTGAAAAAGCCATGAAAATGGCCGGGTCAGATTTCATGTCGGTAACGGACGCTCAGGGTGTCGTTATTACGCGTGGGCACTCCAGGAGCAAGTACGGCGACAGTATCGCAAAGCAGGAAACCGTCGCCAAAGCCATGCAGGGTGTTCCGGCTCAGGCAGTGGTGACCGGGCCGCTCAATCCCTTCACGTTGCGCGCATCGCAGCCTGTTTTTTAAGAAGGGCAGCTTGTGGGAACCATCTCCATCGGCGTCTCGCTTACAACCCCTGACTATCTGGATTGGCTCAGCCAGCTTGCCGGGGCTGCGGTCACCATCTTTAAGGGTGATACGCGCGTCATGACGACCATCATGTCTGACAGCAAGCGTGCCGTGGGCACAAGGCTTGAAGCGCCGAACGTCCTTGACGCCGTGCTTGAACGCGGGGAAACGGTGTTTGTGCAAAACACCATTCTTGGCGTTCCCTATCAGTCAGCGTACTGGCCGGTGAAGGCCGCCGATGGAAAGATTGTGGGCATGTGGTTTACAGGTGCGCCCATAGGCGAACTGAAAAAGCTTGAAAATGAAGCTGTTGTTACCGCCGTTTCCGTGGCCGCCGCCTTGCTGCTGGTGCAGCTGGGCATTTCGGTGATTGTTGGCCTGCGCGTAAGTGCGCCGGTGCGCAAGATAACCCGGTATGCCCTTGATGTGGCCGATGGCAAGCAGGACAGCGTGCTGACGGTGCGCGGCTCGGACGACATGGGCATGCTGGCCGACGCCCTGCGCAGTATGGAAAAAAATTTGCGCACACTTGTGTTTGAAGCGGCGGAAAAGGCCAGAGAGGCCGAACAGTGCGGCGAAGAATGCAAGCGTGCCATGAATGAGGCAGAGCTGGCCAAGACGCGGGCGGAACAGGCCCGGTGCGACGGCATGTCCAGTGCGGCGGCGCGCATTGAAGAAGTGGCCGTCAGGCTGGGCGACTCGGTTTCAGATATTGCGGAGCAGGTGGAAAATACAGATATCGCCCTGAGCCGGGCTGTGGAGCGGCTTGCAGAAATAGCCTCGGCCATGGAAGAAATGAATTCCACCGTCATTGCCGTTGCCCACAATGCCGGTGGCGCTGCAGACATTTCAGATGCGGCGCGAAAGATGGCAGAAGCCGGCTCCGGCGTTGTTTCGCAGGCCGTATCCAGCATCCAGCAGGTGCAGCAGCAGTCGATGGGCCTCAAGGGCGGCATGACTCAGCTCGACGAACACGCCCGGGCCATCAGCCGGATCATGAGCGTCATTTCCGATATTGCCGACCAGACCAACCTGCTGGCGCTCAACGCGGCCATTGAGGCGGCCCGCGCAGGCGATGCGGGTCGGGGATTTGCCGTCGTGGCTGACGAGGTACGCAAGCTGGCGGAAAAAACGATGACATCCACCACAGATGTGGGTGATGCCATCCGGGCCATCCAGTCCAGCGCGGCGCAAAGCATCCAGCAGGTTGATGATGCCGTGAACAATATCTCTGTTGCTACAGAATATTCCAATAAATCAGGTCAGTCGCTGCAAGAGATCGTGGGCATGGTGGACAAGACCGCAGATGAAGTGCGCGCTATTGCCACAGCCAGCGAACAGCAGTCTGCCGTAAGTGACGAAATCAACAGGTCCATCAGTGATGTGAACTATCTGACCAGCAATACGTCGGAATCCATGAAGGTGGCCCTGCGTGAGCTTGAAGAGCTGCGCAGGCAGACACGGAGCCTTATGGATCTGGTGGAAAATCTGAAAAAATCCTGACCGTCTGCCTGAAATAGGCACGATACCACAAGGCCGCGATTCCTTCTCAGGGGTCGCGGCCTTTGCTGTGCCCCGCAGACATGATCAGTGGTGCATCCGGCATGACAGCAGGGCGTCCGGCAGAAAAAACAGCATAAAATTTTTTTCACAAAGTTTGGGAATGTTTGATATCTTATCCAATATTACTAGTGAGTTATATCTTATTGGCATGCCGAATGCCAACGGCATGCGCCCTGTAAACACTTTGTGATAAATCATTTAACATTGTTTATTTATTAATAAAAATATATTTAAGAATGTGTACGGATTGGCATCTGTGAAATCTTGGTTTGCTTTATGCTCTATTTATTTTTAAGTTCGTGCCGAAGAATATAGTAATGCTGAATATGCCCGCCTTGTTGTTGATAAAATCAATGGCGGGCTGTCGGGATGCGTGGATGGGCAGTGCCCAGGGGCTGGCCGTTACGGCGGATTTTGCTCTTTTTGTAAAACAGTGCCTTGTCTTATGGCAACTTGCAGTGTTTTATGAATTATATATATTCTGCCAAATAACTTTTTGTTGCAAGGAGGGGGCATGCGCATAACGCTCGCGCACAAGTATGTGGGTTCGCTGTTCGGCGCACTGATCACCTGCTGTGGTGTCGTGCTGTTTGTTTCCATCTACTTTCATTGCTGTCCGGCTAAGGGTTAAGAAAAAAGTCCAAAATCTCAATGCGATGT
>CAJMLK010000077.1 GCA_905214305.1 uncultured bacterium | reverse complement strand
GTGGGGGAGGTGACCCTTTTGCAAAAGGGTCCCTCCCCCACAAAGCATTTCACGCATAAAATGCGCTCTATCTCGTCAACCGTGCGTTATTTCTTGGGCGCAACCTTTCTCTGCCACATGGCAAAATGGGCCAACGCCATGCCACCGTGTCCTGCAAGATAGGCAACCATGGCCCAGGCAAAAAACTTGTGCGCGCTCAGGGCGGTAAGGCCAAGGCGGTCATTGCCCCAGTCGTCAAACCACCACAGGCCGGTGAACACAGCCATGAGCAGCGCCCCCATGCCAAGCCCCTGAATACAGGCTGGCAGTCCCTTGGGACGGGGACCAACCAGCTTGAACCGGGCCGCAGCGCGCATATCCTTGCCAAGCTGATCCATATCCCCCCACAGGTAGGGGAAGAAGTTGCGCAGGCCGCGTTTCCTCACGCTGAGGGTCACCAGAGCAATGCCCAGCAAAAATAAGCCCATGCCAGAAATTATATGCACCCAGGCCAGAGCCGATGGTCCTTCAAGCGGAACCTCCATGCATATGCTGGTCAGGAACTGCAAAAGTACAAATGCGATGACGGCAGCATGGATACAGCGCAGCAGGGGCGGTTGAAAAAAACCCAGAAAACGCCACAACAGCGCACCCTGAGCCAGAATTTTTTCCTTTATGGTCATGCAGTACTCCCTGAGGTATGAACCGCTGCCCCATGCCGCCCTGAACAGCAGGGTCGGCGTGCCGGGGACAAGAGCGGTCCCGTTCTTTTAGGGCAGCTTCACCTTGAAACTGCCCCGACGCCTGCGTGAGCAGCCGTCCGCCACAGAGGCGTAAGCGCGGCTTCAGCCGAAGCCCGAAAGCTTGCGGACAAGACAGCAACGCTATGGATCTGCGCGGTTAAGCGCCGCAGTGAGCGCCTTGCAGTGTCATGAACACATATCCGCAACACCACAAGGCTCAAGAAAGCAGTCTTCCACAATGACACTGGCAGAACCGCCCCTGGGACAGAGCAACGGTGAGAATATACATTCTCAACGCTTACGACACGCCTGTTTCGGCATTGACAGCGCAATGCACGTGCGCGTGCGCCTTCTCACGTAGCCGCCAGAGCAGTTTCAAGGCGAAAACCCTCTGGCCCCGGCGGCTCCGGGGCGGAAAAGGCTTGCAGCGTAGCCGCATGTGGCGGCCACACGCCAGATGCTGTCGTCAGACCCTGCCTGACCTGACGGCAAGAAAATACCCGGCGTGCCCAGGGGCAAACCGGGTAAAACCCTTAGCGGCAGCAGGAGCAATGCAGCATATGCTGCATTTTTTCTTTTTTGGTACGCAGGTAGTGCTCGTTTTCAGGGCAGGCGTCCATTTCGATGGGCACTCTTTCGACAATTTCAATGCCGTAGCCCGAAAGCCCCACGATTTTTTTGGGATTATTGGTCAGCAGGCGCACCTTGTGAATGCCCAGATCAACCAGCATTTGCGCGCCGGTTCCATAGTCTCGCAGGTCCGGGGGGAAACCCAGCTTGCGGTTGGCCTCCACGGTGTCATAGCCTTCATCCTGAAGGGCATAGGCGCGAATTTTATTGGCAAGGCCGATGCCGCGCCCTTCCTGCCGCATATACAGCAACGCTCCGCGCCCTTCTTTTTCTATCTGCCGCAGGGCCGCGCCGAGCTGCCCGCCGCAATCGCAGCGCAGCGATCCCAGGGCATCGCCCGTGAGGCATTCGCTGTGTACGCGGGCAAGCACAGGCTCCGGCCCGGAAAGGTCGCCCTTGACCAGCGCCAGATGCGTTCCCGGTTCGGTTTCGCTTTCATAGGCATACACCGTGAAATCACCAAATCTGGTGGGCAGATGGGCCTTGGCCACATTGCGCACAGACACCTGCCCCCGGTTGAGGCGGTGGCGGATGATATCCTTGACGGCCACAATCTTGAGGCCGTGCTCTTCGGCAAACGTTTCCAGATCGGGCATGCGGGCCATGGTTCCGTCATCCCGCATGATCTCGCAAATAACCGAGGCGGGCTTCAGCCCGGCCAGTTTCGACAGGTCCACGCCGCCTTCGGTCTGACCGGCGCGCGAAAGAACACCTCCGGCCTTGGCACGCAGGGGAAAAACATGCCCCGGCGTCACAAGGTCGTCGGGGCGCACATCATCGGCAACGGCCGCCAGAATGGTGGTGGCGCGGTCTGCGGCGGAAATACCCGTGGTAACGCCCTCGCGGGCTTCAATGGAAATGGTGAAGTTGGTACCGAAACGCGAACCGTTGCGCTGCGTCATAAGGGGTAGATCAAGCCGGTCGATCATTTCCGGCGACATGGGCAGGCAGATCAGCCCCCGCCCATATTTAGCCATAAAATTGATGGCCTCGGGGGTGACAAATTCCGCGGCCATGGTCAGGTCGCCCTCATTCTCCCGGCCTTCGTCGTCCACAAGAATGACCATTTTGCCCTGTTTAATGTCGGCAACGGCTTCCTCAATGCTGCACAATGGCATGATGCTTCCTTCGTTTGGCCCGTGGCGCGGGCTGTGAATATTATAATTTATGTAAGGTAGGGCCGTCACGGCCTTCTGTCAACCGAGAGCCACAGCCCGAAAAACCTGCCCAGACCCTTGGCATGGCACGACAACTGCGCCACCAAAGCGCACAAACCGTGTCCGCGCAGCCGTCGGCAACCTGTGGCAGTGAATCTGTCCCATAGCATTTCAGCATTGAGAATATCTGTTCCCAATGCTTTCAGGACGGGCGTTCCGGCGTTTAACCGCGCAGATGCGCTGCGCCTGTGCGGCAGGCGTCTGCGCCCGCCGGGCGCAAGCCCACCTCGGACAGCAGATCAGACATGGGCCGCCCCAGAAGGAACGGCAGCATGGCCGCAGGCACACCCGCGCGCTCTACACACAGCGCGCGAAAGGCCGACTCTGTGCGCACTGCCTTGCTGATGTCGTCAATCAGGCTCTGGCGCTCGCCTTCTTCCACTCCGGCATCTGCACTGTCTCCCCTGTGCGCGCCCTTGGGCGCAAAACCGAGCCGCGCCGCAGCTTCAAGCACAGGAGCCACAGGATTTTGCTCTTCGTGGGCAGCCACAAGGTCAGGCAGAAAGGCACGGGGACCATCGGGCATGTCCTGAAAGCCAGGTATCTGCTCCAGGGCGGCCAGCGCCTCCAGAGTTCTTGCGCGGTCAAGCAGCGGCTCACGAACCAGCAGTTGCTCCAGCGACTCCGTATTCATGCAGAACAGGGCCGAACACTGGGCCGGACGGTGCGCATAGATGGCGCAGCCCGATCCGTCACGATAGAAACGGCAACGCCAGGGATGGGCCTGCCCGCCAAGCCCGGCTACCTTGATGCATTCCCGGTCGAGGGGCCGCAATTCGCCCCGCGCGTCGTCACGCGCCCATTCCCCTGCCCGCAGGCAGACAAGGGTTTCGAGCGTGAGCACACCCCCGGTAATGCGGGGCAGATCCGTCTGCATGAGGGTAGGCCCGCCACGCAGACAGCACATGCCGCAACGGCGGCAAACAGGGGCTTCAAGGGGTGAGGACATATCTTGTGAAATCATGCGGTCTCCATCGCGGCATGCCGCCGAAGCCTGCGTCGCCGCTGCACGGGCGCGCATGGCGCGGGCGGATGCTGTTTTTACCGAACGCCGCGCGCCTGTAGCGCACAGCAACTTTTTCTATGGGGTCTTCGCGCTGTGTACCCGCTTCAGTCCTTTGCGGCAAGCTCAGGCGCAGCCACCTTTGCCCGCCTGAAGCGCCCGCCCCACCGTTTGCCCAGCGAACGCGATATTTTTTCCATATAATAATAGTACACGGGTGTGATGTAGAGCGTGACAATCTGCGAGAAACAGAGTCCCCCCACCACAGCCAGACCAAGGGGGCGTCGCGCCTCGGCCCCGGCCCCGATGCCTATGGCAATGGGCAGCGCGCCCATAAGCGCCGCCACCGTGGTCATCATAATGGGCCTGAAGCGCACATGGCAACCACGGGTAATGGCTTCCAGAGGTTCCATCTGCGGGTTGTGACGCTGCGCCTCAAGCGCGAAGTCCAGCATCATGATGGCATTCTTCTTCACTATGCCCAGCAGCATGATCACGCCCACAAAGCCGTACAGGTTCAGGTCCATGCCGAACAGCCACAGGGTGGCAAGCGCGCCAAAGCCCGCCGAAGGCAGCCCCGAAAGAATGGTCAGGGGGTGGATAAAGCTTTCATACAGGATGCCGAGCACCAGATAGATCACCACAATCGCCAGCACCAGCAGCCAGCCCATGCCCGTCAGAGAGCTTTGAAAAGCCTGGGCCGTACCCTGTGACTCGGCCGTGACCGTATCCGGCAGCAGCGGCCTTGCGGCGGCCTCCACTGCGGCCACGCCCTGTCCCAGCGACACGCCGGGCCGCAGGTTGTACGAAATGGTCACCGCAGGGAACTGGCCGTTATGGTTCACGGCAATGGGGCCAACGCCCGGTTCCATCTTTACCAGCGTGTCCAGCGGCACAAGATTGCCGTCCGCCGCGCGGACGTACAGGCGCGACAGGGCCGCGCTGTCCTGCTGAAACTTCTTTTGCAGCTCCACAAAAACCGTATAATCGTTGGTTGGCGCGTAAATTGTCGAGATTTCACGCGACCCGTATGCCGATTGCAGGGCCAGCTCGATCTGGTGCGGGCTTACGCCCAGTGCCGCAGCCCGGTTACGGTCAATGGTAACCCGCAGTTCGGGGTTTTTCAATTGCAGATCGCTGTTCACGTCCTGCACTTGCGGCAGAGCGCGCAGCGCTTCTTCCACTTCCTGGGCGCTGTCATACAGGGCCTCCATATCCGGCCCGGAAAGCGTGTACTGGTAAAGGGCCTTTGAGGAGCGCCCGCCGATATTGATGGCCGGGGGCACGCGCACAAAAACCCTCAGGGACGGCGAAATATTCAGCTCGCGCCGCAACTGCTCGGCCACCTGCTCGATGCCGGGCCGCTGGTCATGAGGCTTGAGCGGCATGAGCAGTATGCCGTTGTTCATGCTCGGGCTGCCCCCCACAATGCCCACAATGGAGTTGTATACGGCCAGATGGGGATTTTTTTCCAGCAGGGGGTCAAGGCTGCGCTGCGCGTTTACCATGCCCTCGTAGGACACGCCCTGCTCGGCCTCGGTGCTGGCCACCAGCATGCCAAGGTCTTCCACGGGCAGAAAACCCTTGGGCATGACGATACCCAGCCATACGGTAAGCGCCAGCAAAAGCAGAGAGGCCGTGAGGGTCTTCAGGCGATGCCGCAGCACCACGTCCAGCGAGCGCGCGTACAGGCTGTTCAGACGGTCAAAACCGCGCTCAAGCATGCCGTAAAAGCCCTGTCCGGCGGTACGCCCCACGGCGTGCGCGCCGCGCGCCTTCAGAAAATAGGCGCACAGCATGGGCGTAAGCGTGAGCGACACCACGCCCGATGCCAGAATGGCCGCAATGATGACCACGGCAAATTCCCTGAACAGACGGCCCACAATGCCGCCCATAAACAGCACGGGAATGAAGACCGCCGCCAGCGAAACCGTCATGGACACGATGGTGAAGCCGATTTCCGCCGATCCGTCATAGGCCGCCGTCAGCGGGTCCTTGCCCATCTCCTGATGGCGCACGATATTTTCGAGCATGACGATGGCGTCGTCCACCACAAAGCCCACGGCCAGCGTCAGGGCCATAAGCGAGAGATTGTCCAGGCTGTAGCCGAGCACCGCCATGACGGCAAATGTGGAAATGACCGACATGGGCAGGGCCAGACTGGGAATGATGGTGGCGGGCAGGTTGCGCAAAAACACAAAAATGACCAGCACCACCAGAAAAACCGTAAGCACCAGAGTAAACTTGACGTCCGCCACTGAATGACGGATGGAGTCGGAACGGTCGTAAAAGACTTCCAGCGTAACGGACGGCGGCAACTGGCGCTCAAGGCCCGGCAGAAGCTTGCGGATGGAGTCCACCACCTGCACGGTATTGGTTCCGGGCTGGCGCTCCACGGCCAGGGTGATGCCCGGCGCGCCGCCGTTGCCCCAGGTAAGCTGCTTGTCCTGCTTTACGCTGTCCACCACCTGCCCGAGATCGCGCAACCGCACCGGCGCACCGTTGCGGTAGGCCACCACCGTGTCCTGAAAGGCGCGGGCATTGAGCAGCTGCCCCGATGACTTGATGGCGCTGGCCCGCTGCGTGCCCTCCAGAGAGCCTGTGGGCAGCATGCTGTTGGCGGCGGCCACGGCATCGGCCACCTCGTCAATGCCAAGCCCGCGCGATGCCAGTTCGTCCGGGTCAAGCTGCACACGCACCGCGTATTTCTTCTGACCGTACACCACCACCTGGGCCACGCCTTCCACCATGGAAAGACGCTGGCCTATGAGCGTGTCGGCATATTCATTAAGGGCATACAGGGGCAGCGTGGGCGACGACACGCGCAGGTACAGGATGGGCATGTCCGCCGGGTTCACCTTGCGGAAGCTCGGCGGCGTGGTCATGTTGGAAGGCATGCGCCGCTGCGCAAGGCCGATGGCCGACTGCACGTCCAGAGCCGCCGCATCGATGTTGCGGTCAAGGGCGAACTGAATGGTGATGCGGGTGCGGCCCGTGGAGTTGACCGAAGAAATGGAGTCAATGCCCGCGATGGTAAAAAATTCCTTTTCCAGAGGCGTGGCGACGGAGGCCGCCATGGTTTCCGGGTCGGCTCCCGCAAGGTCGGCCATGACCTGGATGGTAGGAAAGTCCACATTGGGCAGATGATTGACAGGCAGGTTCCTATAGCCCGTTATGCCGAAAAAAAGCATGCCGAGCATGAGCAGCACCGTAGCGACCGGGCGGCTGATGAACACAGAAGCGATATTCATGACATTTTTTACGTTAACTGCATATCAGGCGCAAGAACAAAAACAGTCCCAGCCCGCAGCACAGGCCGCCAATCATCTTTCGCAGCAATGCCGTAGGAATACGTCTGGCAACGGCCACACCAGCAAACAGACCCGCCAGCGCCATGCCGCAGATATAGGGCAGAATGGCAAAGTCCACATGCCCGTCAGACATGTTGCCGATAGTGCCGAACAGGGCCGTGGTCACCTGATAGGGCATGGCAAGGCCCACAGCCGTCATGGGTGATACGCCCGCCATGATCATCCAGGGAATGGAAAGCACCGGCCCGCCCGCTCCTGTCAGCCCGGCCATAAGCCCCGTCACCGCGCCGATGCAGAAAAAGCCGCGTCTGCTCTGCCAGAATGCGCTGCCGCTTCCCGGTCGCGGGGGCCGCAGGGCACACAGGCCCGCAAAAATGATAATGCCCGCCAAAAGGGCCACCAGCGGCCCGGCGGGCAGCCAGGCATTGAGCAGCGCGCCGGGCCAGGCCGCAAGGCTGCCCAGCATGTACGGCAGCGCCATGTGCCAGTCCACATGCCCCAGACGGCGGTACATGATTGTCCCCACCAGCCCCACGGGCAGAAAGGAGGCCAGCGCCGTACCCATGGCCATATGGGTTTCCTGCCCGCTGAAAAGGATAAGCGCCGGGGGGATAAGAATGCCGCCCACGCCGGTGATGCCCACCAGAAAACCCACCAGCAGACACGTGGCGTACAGAACCGCTATCATCATGACAACCGCCTAATAAGTAGAGCCTTTTATTCCAGAAATAGTCATCTCAGCATGTTGGCGCCTGTTGCCGCGCAACAGGGCGGGCACAGGGCGGGCACAGGGCGCACACCGGCCTCAAGCGGCTCCGGACACCAAAAGAGCGGCAAGCCAGAGGGCCAGCCCGCCGCACAGGGCGCTCCACCACAGGAGGGAGCACAGGGCCGACAGGCGGGAAACATCCCACACGGCCGAAAGTCCGCGGCGCTCTTCATCCTCTGGTGACGGGCCAAGCCAGGGCTTGGGGGTCGGCACGCCGAAATAGACCGACGGCCCCGCCATGCGCGCCCAGCACAGCCAGGCGCAGGCCGTCATGGGCCAGCCGGAGTTGGGACTGGGCATGCCCACGGCCTGACGGGCCACAACGCCAAGCCCCGGCCAGCGCCCCGGCCACGCCGGAAGCCCGGCGGTGCGACGGACAAGCCGCTGCCAGGGCTGGCGGGCCGACGCACAGGCGAACCGGCGGGAAAAGCTGTCGGCACAGCGTGAAAACAGGCGAGCCAGCACATGGGCCAGCGCTGTACTGAGGGCCGCCAGACGGGCCGGCACAAAAGCCAGCACATCATCGGCCCGCGCCCCGGCCCAGCCGAGCCAGCGCCACTTTTCAGTCGTGTAGCCCCACATGGAATCCGTCGTGCTGACGGCCTTGTAGCACCACAGGGCCACGGGGCCGCCCACCAGCAGCCAGAAAAACGGCGCGGTAAAGGCGTCTGTGAGATTTTCAGAAAGGGTGTCGGCCAGGGTCTTGCGCATGAGCGGGCGATCCATGCTGCCGGTTTCGCGACTGACCAGCCATGAAAGGGCCTCGCGGGCCTGCGGCAGGGGCGCATGCTCGACCCGCTCAAGCACCGTACGTCCGGTTTGCAGCAGACTGCCCATGGCAAGGCCGGACCAGCCCAGATAGACGGCCAGAGGCAGAGCCAGCAGCGGCAGTGACGACAGCCCCCAGACAGCCAGCCCAGTGCCGAGCGTCAGCACCGCCAGAGCAGCCGCTCCGGCAAGGCGGCCACGCGGACGCTGCCTTTCCACCGTACCGCACAGCATGAAGCGCCGGGCCGGGCCTTCCAGAACATCCAGCAGTTTGCCCACAAGACAGACAGGATGCCGCCAGGGCAAGGCAGGGTCGCCAAGCCACAAATCGAGAAAAAGGGCCAGAGGGGCCAGCCACCAGCATTCCCACACAGACCAGGGAAAGATCAGGGCAAAGCCGTGCCCCGGGCTCACGCCCAGTCCTCCATCAGGCCCGTGCGCGCAAGGGCCGCATAAAGCACAATACCCGCTGCCGTGGACAGATTGATGCTGCGCACGCGCCCTTCCAGCATGGGAATGCGCACCCTGTGCGGTGAAAGCGCCAGTATCTCCTGCGGCAGGCCGCGCGTTTCCGGGCCAAAAACCAGAAAATCATGCGGCTCAAAAGCAAAATGGTGCACCGGCACGCTGGCCTCGGCACTTTTGGCCGAGGTAAACACCAGCCGCCCCGCGCTACCGTCTGCCAGAGCTTCCCGCGCAAAATCGCTCCAGCAGGGCCAGACCTGCAAACGCACGTTGGGCCAGTAGTCCAGCCCGGCACGCTTGAGGTAGCGGTCTTCAAGCTTGAAGCCCAGCGGCTCTATGAGGTTGAGCGTTACGCCCGAAGCCGCGCACAAACGGGCCACATTACCCGTATTGGGCGGTATTTCAGGCTCATAAAGAACTATCTGCATGATTTTTCCATTCTGGCGCTCTCCCGCGCAGGCGGCACACCGCCGAGCCGGAAGCTTTTTCGCACGGGAAGGGTCGGTGTGCCTGCACATTGCCCTTGCCGGACCGGCACAGCGGCCTTGCGCCGCGAAGGCCATGCCCGTTGCGGAGCGCATGTTTTTTAGGGAGCGTGATGATAGGGCGTATGACAATGCTTTTCAAGAGGCCCGCCATGCCTGCCGGACAGGCAGCCGACCCCGGACTGAAGCGGGCAGAAGCGGGCAGCGCCGCTTGCGCCTGAAATGCTCTCCTGCCTTCATTGGGGCCGCCTGAGCGGCGTTTTTCTTCCGCACCGCGCAAGGCCATCCAGAAAACATGCCGGGGCGACAGCAGCCGGGCGCTGACAACAGCCGAGCGCTGGCAACAGGCAGCAAAATTCTTTGCCAGTCCGCTGTTCTGCAAGAGCCTCGGGCCTACGCCAGAGGCTGTTTCAAACGTTGCATGCTCCAGGGGCTGTTTCTTGGCGGCTGCGTGAGCAGACGTTCGCTACGGAGGCGTAAGCGCAGTTTATCTGCG
>CAJMLK010000076.1 GCA_905214305.1 uncultured bacterium | reverse complement strand
GGGAAGGGGAACTTTTTTGCAAAAAAGTTCCCCTTCCCCCACAAAATACTCTTTCCCTTTCCGTCTGCCCTATTCAGTCCTGGGCTTTCTGCTCAAAACAAGCGACATGTAGGGCGGCGTGCCTTCCAGGGCCTCAAGCCCCCTGTGCAACGTTTGGGCGGGCTGTTCCACATGGCTTGCCAGAATGCAGGAATCCAGCCGCCCGGTCGCGCGCAGCGCGTCCACTATGGCTGGCAGGTTGCGATATGCCTTGAGAATTACCGCCGTATCCGCATTGCGCAGGGCCTTTTCAAGTTCTTCCGTACTGTTGATGCCCGGCAGAATGCTCAGGGTTTCACTGTTTTCGCACAGGATGGTTCCCGTACATGCGGCGGCAGCCTGAATGGACGTGATACCGGGGATAATTTCCACCGGCAGGTGTGGCGCGCGCTTTTTGAGAGTGTGCATAAGGTAGCCGAAAGTGCTGTACACCAGCGGGTCACCGATGGTCAGGAAGGCCGCGTTTTCTCCGGCCTCCAGAACTTCTTGCGTGGCCTGAGCCGCCACTCGCCATGCTTCGTGCAGCACGGCACGGTCACGCGTCATTGGAAATTCCAGACGCAACAGGCGCACGTCCGGGCGCAGATGCGGTCTGGCCGTCTCCAGTGCGGCGGAATAATCGTTACGGGGCGAGGCCGCGGCCAGAATCACATCCACCCTGCCAAGGGCGTTTACGGCCCGCAGCGTCAGCAGGTCCGGTGCGCCAGGCCCAACGCCCACGCCGTACAAAACTCCTGTCATGGTCTGCTCTCTTGTCGTGTCTTCAGCATTGTTACAAAAAATTCAAGGGGCAACCCGAGAATGCAAAAAAAGCCCCAGCTCTTCGGCGGCATCCACAGCGCGTGGGCCGGGACGGGCAAACCGTTCTTCATCCACCACAAGCACCCTGCCCTCACGAACTGCGCGCAAGTTCCTGTAGTGCTGGCGCTGATCCAGCGGCTGCGGCTCAGGATTCATAGGGCCGCGCTGCATGATATAGACATCGGGGTCTGCCGACGGCAGAACTTCTTCGTTAAAGCGCACCAGTTTTTTTTCGTCCGTGATCACGTTGCGCCCGCCAGCGCGGGATATCATGTCGTTGACGATACCGCCGCGTCCTGCGCCCAAAAGGTTGGGATAGCGCACTTCGTAAAAAACGCTCACCGGCTCCAGGTCCGCATAGCGGGCCTCCAGAGCCGCAAGGCGCTCCCGCCATGCAGCTACCAGCGCGGCAGCTTCGGTTTCGCGCCCTGTAAGGCGGCCGAGCTTCTGCAATACGGTAAACATCTGTTCAAAGGAATTCATTTCAAAAACAAGCACGTTGATCCCCAGAGAGCGCAGGTTTTCCGTCTGCAGAAGCGCCTCGTTGCGCCCCGCAAGCTGGATGACCAGATCGGGTGACTGGCGTACCACAAGCTCCGCATTGGGCCGCATGTGCGTTCCGATGGCTGGCAGATGCTCAAGCCCCGGAACCTCGGCATCGGCCACTGTGCGGGCCGCCAGAGCATCCCCTGCGCCAAGGGCCAGCAAAAGCTCATTAAAAGCTCCGTACAGGGCGATTATCCGCCGGGCTGGCTGCTGCAGGCGTACCTCATGGCCGGTATCGTCGCTGACAACTATGAGCGCGGCGGCATTCTGGGCAGACGCGGCTGGCGCGGTGCTGTTTTTTGCGTCCGCACCGGAGGCGGATTCAGTGTGCGCAAGCGTGGGCTGAACAGAATCAGCGGCAAGGGCCGGAGCCGAAATCAGGTGCGCGGGCAGGGTCGAAAGCAGCAGAAGCGCCAGCACCGTTGCAAAAGCCCGCAAGGTCGCTGCGGGGGCCGCTGGCGCGGGCCAGAAGAGCCTGTGGCAACCCCCAGCGCGGATGCGGCAACACGTCGACAGGAATATCGTAAAGAGCACTGAGTTTCTCCTGGGTAAAAACCGTGTCCACGGGGCCGTCAAAAACCAGTTCGCCTGCCTTGAGGCCCAGCAGGCGTGTTGCATACACGGCTGCCAGATTGCAGTCGTGAACAGCCATAAGCACGCAGGCCCCAGCGGCACGGCGGCGCTCCAGCAAGTCAAAAAGTCCCACCATGCGGGCCATGTCCAGCCCGGCGGCAAGTTCATCAAGCAGCAAAAGCGGGCTTTCCTGCGCCAGCGCCCGGGCCAGCAGCACTCTTTGCAGTTCGCCGCCCGAAAGTTCCGCCAGACGGCGGGGAGCCAGAGATTCCGCTTCGCAGGCGGCCAGCGCGGCATCCACGGCCTCATGGTCACGGCGCCCGTAGCTGCCCAGCCACGAAAGGTGCGGGTAACGGCCAAGCAGCACCATCTGCCGCGCCGTAAGTTCCTGTGGAAAACTGCCACCTTGGGGAACCACGGCGGCAAGCCGGGCACGCTGGCGCGGCTTGAGACCCGCTACAGGGCTGCCCTGCAAAAAAACATGACCTGCGCGGGCACGCAGCACACCGGAAAGGCAACGGAGAAGCGTTGTCTTGCCGCTGCCGTTTGGCCCCAGCAGGGCAAGGCTTTCGCCCCGCCGTGCCGTAAAACTGACGTGCTGCAAGACCGGACGGTCCCGGTAACCGGCGCACAGACCGCGCGCCTCAAGCATGGGCGGTTCACCATCGTGCGCCTCAGGGGAATCCTGACACCACGGGGCATGGGGCATGCCCGGCTGCACGGCTGCATGGCGCGTCATGTGCGCCTCCGCACCAGCAGGGCAAAAAACGGCCCGCCCAGAAGGGCTGTCACCACGCCCACGGGCAGTTCCTGCCCGCCGTCCAGCACGCAGCGGGCCAGCACATCGGCCCAGACCAGCAGCACACCGCCGCCGAAAAATGCTCCGAACAGCAAGGGGCCGTGCCCACAGCCCAAAACAAGGCGCAGCACATGGGGCACAACCAGCCCCACAAAGCCTATGACCCCGGCCACGGCCACGCAGCCCGCCGTCATGCAGCTTGCCCCGGCCAGCAGCCACAGGCGCGCCCGGCCCACATGCAGGCCCAGTTGCGCGGCCTGCTCGTCACCCAGAGCCAGCACGTCCAGCGCTCGCCAGCCCAGCCCCACGGCGGGCAGCCCCACCCCCAGAGTCAGCAGCAGCAATGGCAGGCTGTCCCATCCGCGCCCCTGAAAAGACCCCATAATCCAGAACACGATGCTCGTGACGGATTCTTCGTTAAGCGCCTTGATCAGGGCCACCAGAGCGCCCAGAAAGGCCGCCACCGCAATACCCGCCAGAATGACGCTCTCGCGTCTGAAGCCCCCATCGCCCCGGCCAAGCCACAGGGCCCCGGCAAGGGCCAGCAAGGCCCCGGCAAGAGCCGCAGGCGGCACAAGGGCCGCAGGGCCGGGCAAGGGCAACTGCAGGGCGGCCAGAGGAGCGCGCAGAGCCGCGGCCAGAACGCCCCCCAGAGCAATGGCCACACTGGCCCCGCAAGCTGCCCCGGCGGAAATGCCCAGAGTAAAGGGATCCGCCAGCGGATTGCGCAAAACGCCTTGCAGCGCCACGCCAGCCACAGCCAGAGCACCGCCGCACAGGGCCGCAAGGCACACGCGGGCAAGGCGTATCTGCCCCACAACGAGCATCAGGGAGGCGTCTTGCGGTTCGTGCGCCAAGCCCAATTGTGCCGCCAGAGCATGAAAAACCTGCTCGGCAGAAAGGGGCGCAGGGCCGGGCAGACAGGCCAGCGGCAGCGAAACAAGCCACAGAGCGGCCAGAACGGCAAAAGCGGGCCACAACCTGGAGGAAGCAGCGCCAAAATGTGAGGATGGATGTGATGTTGCGGTCATTCCCGCCCTTTGCGCGCCCGGCAGGCCGCCGGGCATAAAAAAGGCCCCTTCCGCGCTGTACGCCGCTTGGCGTATTGGCGGAAGAGGCCCGTATTTCCTCAATCCTGCCGGCAAAAACCCGTTGCCGTGGCGGCCCCGGCCGCAACCGCAGCTCAACGCCTGATGGGCGAGCCGCAGGGCAAGGCAGGTCTTCCGGCTTGGTCCCCCCGCACCGGCCTTCCCGTTTCCAGTGGCGCTGCATGGTGCGAGGTTCATGAACCTTACGGCGGCGGGTCCGCTCCCGTCTTGCACGGGATTCCCTTTTCAAGCCGGCACTCCGGCTACCATTGCCGCGCATACTCTAGGCGGGGGCAGGCGGGCTGTCAATGTCGGCCGCTGCCCGCACAGGCCAGAGAGACCGGGCAAGGCGCATCAGTCCGGAGCATGTCGGGGCGGGGCTGCTTCAGGAGGTCAGCCATCAGACCGGGGTCAGCTCCGGCTGCTCTGAATCCAGATCATGCTGGCCTGCCGCCCCGAGGCTTTTGCCCGGCGATAGGAGAAAAACTGCTCGTTATTGCTGGCCGTACAGATGTCCAGACCAAAAATGTTGCGCGCGGGCAGACCGGCCAGCATGAGCTGATGCCGGGTCAGACTCCAGAGGTCCATGGTGCGGCTTTCTTCGTCAAACCACGGGCGGAACTGTGCGCCCCACTCCCTGTCAAAATTGACGAATTCCGCCATACCGGGGCCAAGGCTCGGCCCGCGCACGGCAAAAACATCTTGCGGCCTGAGATCGTAGTGTTCGCAAAAGCGCACAACCCCGGTAAGGGGAAAATCACAGCGGTTGCCGCGCCAGCCCGCGTGCATGGCCGCCACATATCGGCCGCTTCTGTGCGCCAGAAGCACAGGCTGGCAGTCTGCCGTCTTGATAAGCAGGCCCAGTCCCGGCCGGTCAGTTGCCATTCCGTCGCCTTCTTCGGCTGGCAGAGCATCACACGCGACAGGCTGAGGCTCGAAAGCCATCACATCGCCATGCACCTGTACCAGCTCCGCCCACTGGCTCATGCCCTGTGTTTTCAAGGACGCCAGCAAGCTCCTGCGGTTGTCCGCCACGTGGGCGGCCTCGTCGCCAACGCTGAAAGAAATATTGCCGCCACCGTATTCGCCCTGCCCGGAACCGCCGGGGCGGGTCTGAAACACGCAGCGTACGGAACTCAGGCCCGGAAAATTGAAAGGAATGTAGCTTATGGACACAGCAGACGCTCTTCAGTGCATAAATAGTGAACCCTCTGATCCCAGGGATCAAGAGGAAGGACAGGAACAAGCTGAAAGTCAAAACACAGGCCCATGCGCGGGCAATCAAGACCGGCGTGCAGAAAACGGTCATAATAGCCGCCGCCATACCCAAGGCGGCTGCCGGAAACGTCAAAAGCCAGACCGGGAATGACCATCAGATCCGGTGAAAAAGGCGGGCTGTTCAACCGCGTGTGCCCGCCGGTCCGATCCGCAGCGGCATCTGCCTGCGCAGCCCCGGCAGGCAGGTCTTCAGGCCCGACGCCCGGAAGGGCCGCATCAGGCTCCAGCAGGCCAAACGGGCCGGGGCGCAACTGATCGCGACCGGTGCAGGCCACAAAATCCATAATGCCTCTGGTTCCCCGGCGCACACGGGGCAGCCACACCAGACGCCCCTCGCTCCAGGCGTGCTCAAGCAAAAGGCTGGTTCCAAGCTCATCCTTGATACCCACATAAAGAGCCACGGAACGGGCCTGCTTCCAGCACGGGGCATCAAGCAGCCGTCGCTGCGCGGCCCGGGCACGCTCTGCGGCAAGCTCTGCAGGCTGCTCGCGCCGCAAGCGGCTCATGTGCTCACGCAGCCGCTGCTTGGCCACAACCGGGTCTTGCCCCTGATCCACGCCCGGCAAGGCCGCAGCCTGCGCCCCGGCCTGTGCGGTTGCCCGGCCGTGGCATGCGTTCAGCAAGCGGTCATCCGCTTCCAGCGGGGCGGATTGTGCCCCTGCGCGGCTTTCGCGGAGGGTGTGATCCGTATTTTTTTCACTCATGCCGGGCCTTTCCTTATATGGTGAAGTATGGCAGCATTGCAGCAGTGCCAATGTAACAAAGGATGCACCGCCATGCCAAGCTCTGACGCTCAGGATTACCTCTGGATCGCCGTGGGCGACATTCATGATGAAACCGGTCGCTTTGCCAAAATTCCCGAACTGGCGCAGGCCGACGGCATTATTGTCACCGGCGACCTGACCATCACGGGCGGCGTTCAGCAGGCCGAAATGGTCATGGACGCTCTGCGCAGCCATAATCCGATGATTCTCGCCCAGATCGGCAACATGGATCGCCCTGAAGTCGACCAGTGGCTGAGTGAAAAGGGCTGGAACCTTCACACCAAAACGCGCGAACTTACGCCAGATACCGCCATTTTTGGCGTTGGCGCCTCCACGTTCACGCCGTTTGGCACTCCCAGCGAATTTCCCGAATCCGCCTTTGCGGCATGGCTTGAGGCCTGCTGGCAAAAGGCGCGCAACTACCCGCACAGCGTGCTTGTGTCGCACAACCCGCCCAAAGACACCGCCTGTGACGTCATCCCCGGCGACATTCATGTCGGCTCCACGGCGGTGCGCGAATTTCTTGAAGAAGCCCAGCCCGATATCTGCCTGTGCGGCCATATCCACGAAGCAAGAGCCGTGGACCGCGTGGGCCGTACCATCGTGGTCAATCCCGGCGCCCTGGCCCAGGGAGGCTATGTGCTCCTGCGCTATAATTCCGGCCAGCTGTCGGCGGAACTCAAGGTGCTTGACGAAGATTAGCGGGCCTGACCCCGACCCGCTGTTATCAAAAAACATATGCGCGCCCGTTTTTTTTACAAACCGGGCGTTTTTGTTCCAAATCTCCATAAAAAACAAAAGTGCGAACGATGGGATAAAAGCGAAAATACAAGGAATCTTAAACGTATTCATTAAGTTATAAATAACTTTACCCTTATGGGGAGCTTGCATATTTTTAAAAAAAACGTACTCTCTAAAAAGCGGACCAGCATGTCTGCCGCACAAGCGCGCCAAGCGGTGCTGCTGCGGTGAATTCCCTATGAATAGCAACATGCTGCTGAAATTTTTCGCGGTGGCAAACCGCCCCGCATTGAAAGGACGTTCATGACCAAAGACCAAGAAACCCCAGTGACAGAGACCCCAAATTCAGGCGAATCAGGCCAGAAGACATCCAAACCCAAAGCCCGCGCTTCTGCCCGCGGAAAAAGTGCCACGGCCACCGAAGCCACGCCCGGACAGGCGGAAAAAACTTCATCCCGATCCTCCCCCGCTTCCAAGACTTCTTCCAGCTCTTCTCCTTCTGCCGATACGCCCGCCCCCAAAGCCATCAAGCCCAAGGCAGGCAAAAGCGCGGCCGCAAAATCTGTTGCCGCTCCCAAAAGTACGGGCACAAAGCCTGAATCAGCCGAAGAAGCGTCTGCGGTAAAAGGCGTGTCAGCCCCCAAGGCGGCAGAAAAATCCGCCACAAAGGCCAAAAGCGCCTCAAAAACAGCCGCCAAAAGCAAGCCGGCCGCCGGAAGCAAATCCGGGGCTGAAGAAAAAACCGTTAAAAAAACCGCCGCAAAGACCGAAAAAAAAGCTGCGTCTTCTGACGGTTCTTCCACCAGCCCTTCCACAGCCGACTCCAAGCCCGCAACCGTCAGGGCTTCTGCCCCCAAAAGCAGACAGACCACCGCCAAGAGCGGGGCAAAACCTGCTGCCGTGACCGCAAAAAGCGGCACTCAAGACACGTCTGGCGCAAAAGCAGCCCCGGCAGCAAAACCGGCCCCGGCCGAATCTGCGAAGAACACGCCCAAGGCTGCGGGAGAAACCGTCACAGCCAAAACGCCCGCCGCCAAAGCGGCTCCTGCGGGAAATGCGGCCCCCAACGCGGGTCAAGCTCCCCGGCATGCTGCCAAAGCCGGTGATAAACTGCCCGCAACCGAGGCCACCAAGGCCGCTGCCGTGTCAGTCAATGCGCAGTCTTCCCCCGCCAGCGACAACGCTGCTGCCGATGGTGCGCACAAGGCTGGCGCAAAACCTGCCAGCGCAGCAAGATCCCGCGCGGCAACAAAGGCGCGTGCAGCCACAGCCCGTAAAAAAACAACGCCCAAGAGCACCGACACCAGCGCTGAAAAAGCATCAGGCGCGGGCAAGGCTGCCACGGCGGAACCGAAGTCGGACGCCACGGCAAAAACGCCTGTGCGCGCCACTGAAAAGATTTCTCCGGCTTCTGCTGGCGCCACTGCGTCAGGACAGGCCATGCCCAAGGATCAGGCCGCATTCAACGGTCAGGCCGCGGGCAGTGCCCGCCAGGGCAAAGACCTCACGCCCCCTGCTGCGGCAGCGCGCACGGCGGAAAGCACGGCAGCACGCACGGCTCCTGCCCGGACGGAGATCGTGACGGAACGCGCAGCAGGCCAGTCGGCTCAGCAGCCCGGTTCCGCACCCCGGCCCGACAGGGCAAAGCCCGCCGCCGCTTCTGCTGCTCAGGCCGGTGCAGCTCCTGATACCGTAAAGACCACAACAGCGGTGCTGGCTCTGGCCTCTACCGAAAGACTGGCCCTGACGGGACGGGACTCCCTCGCTATCGAAAGCACGGAGATGCTGGCTCTTACGGTCACAACCAGCGAGGCCGTGTCTTCTGGCGAAAACGGCGCAAGCGCCGATGCCGCTTCCGAGACTTCCGGTGACGCGCCGCGCCGCAAAAACAGGCGTGGACGGCGCGGAGGACGCGGGCGAAACCGCAAAAAAGAACAGAACGGCGAAAACGGCGAAGCCCTGACTGTCGGCACTTCTTCCGGGGCCGAGACACATCCGCAGGACGCTCTGCAGGCCGATGACGCGCAGCAAGACGACGACGCGCAGCCCTTGGTCGCCACCGCACAGGCCCCCGCCGTAAACGGCACGGCTTCCGACAGCGCCACCGCCAGAGACAGCGCAGCCCCCACGGCAGAAAGCAAAAAAACCGCCTCTCAGGAAAGCGGCAGACACAAGAGCAAGTCCGAATCGGCAAACGCCCGGCGGCGCATGTTCATCAGCGTTCTGCCCGGCGAGCAGGTGGAAGTGGCGCTGACCGAAGACGGTCAGCTGCTGGAATACTATCTGGACATGCTGCACCAGCGCAAAATCAAGGGTAATATCTACAAGGGTGTCATCCATAACATCGACACCAACCTTCAGGCCGCCTTTGTGAGTTACGGCGCCGGAAAAAACGGCTTTTTGCAGATTGACGAAATCCACCCGGAATACTGGCTGACGCACCATGAACCGGCCAAGGGCAAAAAATTTCCTCCTATCCAGAAGGTGCTCAAGGCCGGTCAGGAAGTGCTCGTGCAGGTTGTCAAAGAACCTACAGGCAGCAAAGGTGCATTTTTGACCACATGGCTTTCACTGGCCGGACGTTTTCTTGTGCTCACTCCCGGACAGGAGCAGATCGGCGTTTCGCGCAAGGTGGATGATGAAGAAGAACGCAGCCGCCTGCGCGAAATGATGAACGGCATTGATCCCGGTCAGGGCCTGGGCGTTATTGTGCGCACGGTAAGCGCGGGAACCACAAAAACGACCCTCAAGAATGACCTGCAGTACCTCAAAAGGGTCTGGCGCGACATTCGCAAAAAAGCCACCGAAGTAACGGCTCCTGCACTTATCTATCAGGAACCGGGCCTGTCGGAACGCGCCGTGCGCGACTACCTGACCGAAGACGTGGGCGAAATCTGGGTTGATCACGAAGACGTGGCGCAGAGCATTCGCGAAACCGTCAATCTGCTCTTCCCGCGCAAAAGCGATCTGGTGCGCCTGCACAGTGATGTGCGCACCTCCATGTGGGAACGCTTCAGCCTGCGCCGCCAGCTGGATCAGATATATACCCGCGAGGTGCTGCTGCCCTCTGGCGGCAGGCTGGTTTTTGACCAGACTGAAGCCCTCATGGCTGTGGACATCAACTCCGGCAAGATCTCGGGCAAAGGCAATTTTGAGGCAATGGCCCACAAGACCAATATGGAAGCCGCTGAAACCATCGCCCGCCACCTCAAGCTGCGTGATATCGGCGGACAGGTTGTCATTGACTTCATCGAAATGCGCGACAAGAAGCACATCATTGAAGTGGAAAAAACCCTGCGCTCTGCCATGAAGAACGACCGCGCGCGCCACGATGTGGGCCGCATGAGCGCCTTTGGCCTTCTGGAACTGGTACGCCAGCGCACGGGCTCTTCAGCTCTGGCCATCACGATGGAGCCATGCCCGTCCTGCGGCGGCACCGGACAGCGCCGCAACCTTGAGTGGCAGGCCCTTCAGGCACTGCGGGAACTGCGCCGCATGCTGCGCGCCGAAAGCAAGGAAAAATGCGTTTACAGCACCTCTGCTGAGCTGGCCCTGTATCTGCTCAACCACAAGCGCGACAGCCTGCGCGAAATGGAGCAGGATTACGGCAAATGTCTGGAAATATCCGTTCGTCCGTAACGAGCGTCAACGGCACGGCCTCTGGAAAGTCTGACTTTCCGGAGGCCGCCGGTATTCATATGTCCTCTCTCGCAACCGATGCCCCCATCTGCGGCGCTACAGCCGCCTCGGCAGAACAGCCCCGCAGCCCACGCAGCCTTTTGCTGCATGTCTGTTGCGGGCCATGTGCCATCATGCCCGCCACCCGGCTGCTGGATGAAGGTTTTGCAGTTACCGCCTGGTACATGAACCCCAACATTCATCCGTTTTCGGAATATCTGCGCCGCAGGGACGCCGCCACTGAGTGCGCGCACCGTCTGGGCATACCTGTTTTGTACGACGATGCCAGCTGGAACGTCACCGCATGGCTGCGGGCCGTGGCCGGACGCGACGCAGCCCCGCAGCGTTGCGCCTATTGCTGCACCAGCCGCATGGAGGCAGCCTTTGCCGCTGCCGCCCGGATGGGCTTTGCCTTTGTAAGCAGCAGCCTGCTCTATTCCCGCTATCAGCCCCACGATGTCATCCGCGAGGCAGGCGTACGACTGGCACAAAGTACGGACGCAGGCCCGGATTTTGTGTACCGTGATTTTCGCGCAGACTGGCAGGAAGGCATTGACCGCTCCAAGTCTCTCGAGCTTTACCGGCAGCCTTATTGCGGCTGTATTTACAGCGAAGCCGAGCGCTATGAAAAGAAACTGACGCGGCTCATAAAAAATTAATCTGTAATTTTTACACTTTTTGCTTGACCTTACCCCGGATTTTCCGTAAACACTTCCTTGCCTGAACGATCCCCGATAGCTCAATCGGCAGAGCGGGTGACTGTTAATCACTAGGTTGGCGGTTCAAGTCCGTCTCGGGGA
>CAJMLK010000075.1 GCA_905214305.1 uncultured bacterium | reverse complement strand
GGTGGGGGTGTGGGGGAGGGACCCTTTTGCAAAAGGGTCCCTCCCCCACAAAGCTCTTCACCGTAAAAATGCTCTGTGGGGTCCCTCCCCACAGAGCATTTCAAAGTAACTTGTCTTCGGCACTGCCCTAGTAGTCTTCTTCTTTCAGTTCAGGCGGCACGGCCACAGCAGTGGTGATAATGCGCCTGCGGGACGGGGCCGCCGGAGGGGCCGCTGCGGCACGGCGCTGCGGCGGCTCGGGCAGGGCGTTGTACATGGCCCAGAAGGCCGGGTACAGGCCGGTCATGACGCCGGGGTTGCCGAGCTTCTGGTGCTGTTTTGCACAAGCAGCCAAAGCAAGGGCCATGGCCCATGCGGGCGTAGGGGCGTTCCACGCGGTCTTGGCTTCTGATTGTGCCGTTTTGCACAATCTGCCGTTTTCGTCCTGTTCAAGATCCACGGAGTGCAGAAAGCTTCCTACCTCGTGCATGTCCGTACCCTGGGGCAACGGGGGCAGCACTGTCTGTCCGCCGCGCAGGGCAGCGCATGCGGCCAGACCCACAACCAGAGGCGACCAGTCGGCAGGCAGGTCCGCAGGTACGGTGGGCATGCTGAAAGCCTTGAGCGGAGTCGCGTTTTGCGCGTGGAGTTCTTCGCCTTCCTTGCCATTCTGCTGTTGCAGATCAAGGCCCAGGTCGCGCAGAATGTTCCAGCCTGCCTGGGCTGCGGGCCACTGGGGCCACTGCCCGGCAAGGCGAGCCTCGCCGCCCAGCACCAAAGGCAGGGCCAGCAGAAAGAGCGCCAGTTCCGGCTCCACGGGCAGTTGCGGCTGCGCGGGGATATTCAATTTTGTCGGATTGATGCGCACGATTCCGCCATCCACGTTCACATCTGCCCCGGCTGCCCGCAGAATGGGCAGGGTGCGGGCCAGTATGGTCTTTTGGGCCGGATGGTTGCTGAGGTTCATGCTCAGGCTGTGCTCGTAGCCGGGTGCTGCCAGCAGGATGCCCTCGGCCAGTTCGGCGGGCGTATCGGCGGGCATGGTTACGGCATCGGGCAAAATGCCCGAGCTTTCAAGGCGTGCGGGCAGGCCGTCGCTTTTGGGGACCACATGCACAAGGCGCGCGCCCATGATGGGAAGAAAGTGGCGCACAGAGGAAAGATCGGCCAGCTTCAGGTCGGACTCGCCAGCAAATTTAGCGCGCGAAGGACGCCCAAGGTAGTGGCCCAGCAGCAGATAGAAGTTCCACGCGCTGTCACCCACGTACAGCACCTTGTCGGGCGCACCCAGGGGAACCGCGGGTCTGGCGGTGACGCCATCGTCCTCGCGGGTGAGAGAGGCGCCGGCCTGGTTGAGCATTTTCACGCAGTCCACAACCGGGTCATTCATGAGGCTCGGGCTGAGGCGCAGGGGCTGGCCCGCGGCAGCCGCCAGCATGAGCCATGCGCGTGTGGCGCGGCAGGCCAGAGGGGCCTGCATGAGCAGACGCACGGCTTTGGTCGGCGGGGCCAGGTTGAACGCCGTGCGCTTGTCGGTCCCTTCGCGGGAGCTGTCGGCAGGGGAGCGGTCACCGTCTGCGGCGCCTTCATGGCCTTCGCCTTCGGTCCTTTCCTGCCGTTCGCTCACAGGGCGGGGCTGAAACTCCACTTCCTGCATGAGAGAAAAAAAATGGCCCGAGAGGCGGGCGTCGCGACTGATGCGGGCCACTGCGGCCTCCCACGATTCACGCAGCATTTTTTCCTCGGCGGAGTCGAGATGCGACTTGTCGCCGCGCATGCGCGCCAGAATATTATGGCGGCGCAGCAAAAGGCGCAGAATGTCGCGGTCAATCTCGCAGACAGTTTCGCGCAGGGGGCGGCGCACAGGTGCGTCATCACGGCCGCGTGCGTCACGGTCATCCCGGGGGGGACGTGGCCCGCGTGAATCGCGAGAATCGCGTGCGTCACGAGGAGTGCGGGAACCGCGAAAATCTCGTTTTTCGCGGCTGTCTCGGGGGAAACGGGGGCCGCGCGAGTCGTTCGAATGATCAGTCATGCTCTTTCCTGTGGGAAAATGGAAGGGAGAGGGTGGTTAAATCCCTTTTCGTTGTGTGGAATTGCAGGGGTTTGCCGCAAATACGCAGCAAATCTGCGTCACAGTCTTTCTTTCTCTGCGCAAACGTGTTAGCTTGAAATGACTTCTCTTGCAAGGGTATGCTCGCGAGGACTCTGTTGGGGGAAGGTTTGAATAGGGGATTAGAACTTTTTTCACAAGAACCTTATCTATCTGAATTTTATGGGAAAAGCCTGTTCGGCGATGTAATGTTTCCACGAAATTTTGCAGAGGGGGCTTGACTCGGACGCCAAGTGCTTGTTACTAATTGCGCAAGCCATTCGCCCAACGTTATAGCGAAGGCGCTCGGCTAACCCCGGCGTGTCGGTCTTTCCCGTCGCGCCACGCCGAACCCGGCGGGTTTTTCAAACACTTTTTACTGAGTTGGAGGATACGTATGCCGACTTATGTCGATCCGTCCAAATGTGACGGCTGCAAGGGTGGCGAAAAGACGGCTTGCATGTACATTTGCCCCAACGACCTCATGATCCTCGACCCCGAGGAAATGAAGGCCTACAACCAGGAACCCGACGCCTGCTGGGAATGCTATTCCTGCGTGAAGATCTGCCCTCAGGGCGCCATCACGGCCCGCCCCTACGCTGACTTCGCTCCCATGGGCGGAACCTGTATCCCCATGCGGTCGGCAGACTCCATCATGTGGACGGTTCAGTTCCGTAACGGCAATGTAAAGCGTTTCAAGTTCCCCATTCGCACCACTCCGGAAGGTTCCATCAAGCCTTTTGAAGGTTTCCCCGAAGGCGGCAACATCGAAGACGAACTTCTGTTCACCGAAAAGGCCCTGGTTGCACCCAAGGAAGCTCTCGGCAAGAAGTTTGAAATGTTGGAAGCCGACAAGGTTCTTACTTGCATGGAACACGGCCGTTAGGCTTTTGCAACCGCTAGTGCGATAAGGAGATACCATTATGCCTATGATTCCCGTAAAGGAAGCGATAAAGGGCGTAGCCATTGCCGAACCCGAAGTTAAAGAACATGCGGTTGACCTGCTCATCGTGGGCGGCGGCATGGGATCCTGCGGAACCGCTTTTGAAGCCGTCCGCTGGGGCGAAAAGCATGGCCTGAAAATTCTGCTTTGCGACAAGGCTTCCCTCGAGCGCTCCGGCGCCGTGGCCCAGGGCCTTTCCGCCATCAACACCTACCTGGGTGAAAACAGCGCCGACGACTACGTGCGCATGGTCCGCACCGACCTTATGGGCCTCGTGCGCGAAGACCTTATCTTCGACTGCGGCCGTCACGTTGACGACTCCGTGCATCTGTTTGAAGACTGGGGTCTGCCCTGCTGGATCAAGGGCGAAGACGGCCACAACATGAACGGCGCCGCCGCCAAGGCCGCCGGCAAGAGCCTGCGCAAGGGCGACGCCCCCGTGCGTTCCGGCCGCTGGCAGATCATGATCAACGGTGAATCCTACAAGTGCATCGTGGCCGAAGCCGCCAAGAATGCCCTGGGTGAAGACCGCATCATGGAGCGCATCTTTATCGTGAAGCTGCTGCTCGACAAAAATACTCCCAACCGCATCGCGGGCGCCGTGGGCTTTAACCTGCGCGCCAACGAAGTGCATATCTTCAAAGCCAACACCATCATGGTGGCCGCCGGCGGCGCGGTGAACGTGTACCGCCCCCGCTCCACCGGTGAAGGCATGGGTCGCGCCTGGTATCCCGTATGGAACGCCGGTTCCACCTACACCATGTGTGCTCAGGTCGGCGCTGAAATGACCATGATGGAAAACCGCTTCGTGCCCGCCCGCTTCAAGGACGGTTACGGCCCCGTGGGCGCGTGGTTCCTGCTCTTCAAGGCCAAAGCCACCAACAGCAAGGGCGAAGACTACTGCGTGACCAACCGTGCCATGCTGAAGCCCTACGAAGATCGCGGCTACGCCAAGGGCCACGTCATTCCGACCTGCCTGCGTAACCACATGATGCTTCGCGAAATGCGCGAAGGCCGCGGCCCCATCTACATGGACACCAAGACCGCCCTGCAGACCACCTTCGCCACGTTGAACGAAGAACAGCAGAAGGAACTTGAGTCCGAAGCTTGGGAAGACTTCCTCGACATGTGCGTTGGTCAGGCCAACCTGTGGGCCTGCACCAATACCGCTCCTGAAGAACGCGGTTCTGAAATCATGCCCACCGAACCCTACCTGCTCGGCTCCCACTCCGGCTGCTGCGGCATCTGGGTGTCCGGTCCCGATGAAGAATGGGTTCCCGAAGACTATAAGGTGCGTGCGGCCAACGGCAAGGTCTACAACCGCATGACCACCGTTGAAGGCCTGTTCACCTGCGCCGACGGCGTGGGCGCTTCCGGCCACAAGTTCTCCTCCGGTTCGCATGCTGAAGGCCGCATCGCCGGCAAGCAGATGGTGCGCTGGTGCCTTGACCACAAGGACTTCAAGCCCGAGTTCAAGGAAAGCGCTGATGAACTGAAAAAGCTCATCTACCGTCCGTACTACAACTTCATGGCCGGCAAGGACGCTTCCACCGACCCTGTGGTGAACCCCAACTACATCACGCCCAAGAACTTCATGATGCGTCTCGTGAAGTGCACCGACGAATACGGCGGCGGCGTGAGCACCTACTACACCACCTCCAAGGCTCTGCTCGATACGGGCTTCAACCTGCTTGCCATGATGGAAGAAGACTCCCTCAAGCTGGCCTCCCGTGACCTGCACGAACTGCTGCGCTGCTGGGAAAACTACCATCGCCTGTGGACGGTGCGCCTGCACATGCAGCACATCTCCTTCCGCGAAGAATCCCGTTATCCCGGCTTCTACTACCGCGCGGACTTCATGGCCCTGGACGACACCAAGTGGAAGTGCTTCGTGAACTCCAAGTACGATCCCGCCACCGGCGAGACCAAGATCTTCAAGAAGCCCTACTACCAGATCATCCCCGACTAGTCGGCGGCATGTAGCACAAAAGGGGCGGCCGCAAGGCCGCCCCCCTTGGCTGTACGCTCTGTCACGGCCAGCGGGTGCAACAGGCAAAAGGGCGCGCGTGCGCTTCACGCCGCACAACTGCTGCAGCATGCGGTTTTTATGTCCCCCGTCAGGCGGTTCGCCGCCACCGGAAAACTGCCGGGCATGATGGTGAGGCAAAGTCTTAGGGCAACCGGGTTCGGTTCCGGGCCGCCACATTCGGAAACTGTGGCTGGCTGTCGGCAGTTGGCGCGAGCCGATGCCCGTGGGTTTGGCCTGATGCGGCCACTCCTTTTTTCCGCGGCGAGGGGCGTTGTCACTTCTTCAGCCGCTATGCAACAACGCAGGAGGATATCCAGGATGTCCAATGCCATTCTCGTCGTGGGCGGCGGCTTTGCAGGCCTTACAGCCGCCATTGAAGCGGCGGAACTGGGTCACGACGTCTATATCGTCGAAAAGTCGCCCTGGCTTGGGGGCCGCGTGGCTCAGCTCAATAAATACTTTCCCAAACTCTGTCCCCCCTCCTGCGGCTTGGAAATCCAGTTCCAGCGCATCAGGAAAAATCCGCGAGTGAAGTTTTTTACCCAGGCCGAAGTTGTGGGCTTCAGCGGGGTCAAGGGCGATTACACCGTCAAGGTGCGCATAGAACCGCGCCGCACGGCGCCCCATAACGTGGATTTCAGCCTGCTGGCTTCCAGCCTTGACGGCGAAAGCCCAAGCGAATTCGATTTTGGCCTTTCAAAGCGCAAGGCTTTGTACAAGGCCATGCCTTTCGCCTTTCCCAGCCGGTACACCCTGGATACGCAGACTCTTTCCAAGGCCGACAAAGCCCGTGTGGCGGGCAACCAGTTTCTGGATGTGAGCGAAGCCCCCCGCGAAATTGAACTGGGCGTGGGTGCTGTAGTCATTGCCACCGGCTGGAAGCCCTATGACGTCACCCGCCTGAGCAACCTTGGCGCGGGCAATGTGAAAAACTGCATTTCCAACATGCAGATGGAGCGCCTTGCTTCGCCCTGTGGTCCCACAGGCGGGCGCATCACGCGGCCCACAGACGGCCGCAGGCCCCACCGCGTGGCCTTTGTGCAATGCGCCGGTTCGCGCGACCAGAACCATCTGAACTACTGCTCATACATCTGCTGTATGGCTACGCTCAAGCAGTGCCAGTACATTGCCGAGCAAAGCCCCGATACGCAGATTACGGTCTATTATATTGATATGCGCGCTCCCGGCCGCTATGTGAAAGTGCTTGAAAAGGTCAAGGCCATGCCCAACGTGCATTTTGTCAAGGGCAAGGTCGCGGATGTGGAGCAGGCTGCGGGCGACAAGGTGCGCCTGACGGCAGAAGACGCCGTAAGCGGCGAAAAGCTCACCCTCGACTATGACCTTGTGGTGCTGGCAACGGGCATGCAGCCCTCATTGGCTGGCGAAGACGCGCCTCTGCCTCTGCCTCTTGACGAAGAAGGCTTTGTGGCGGGCGGAGAAGAAGCCGGCATCTTTGCCGCCGGTTGCGCGCGCATGCCTCTGGATGTGATGCGCTCGGCTCAGTCCGGTACAGCCGCCGCCCTGAAGGCGGTACAAACGGTGAAAGGGAGGTAGGCGGCATGTCCGGTAAGATTGGCGTCTATTTTGACCAGCAGAACATTGGCGGCGGCCTCGATCTTGAGGCGCTTGCCGCACAGACCTCGGCAAAGTGGGGCGACCTCACTGCCGTGGTCAAGGTGGTTCCCGTGCTGGCATTGGCCGTGGACGAAATTCGGGCCGACATCGAGGCCCAGGGCCTGGACGGCGTGCTGCTGTGCGGCGCTTCCCCGCGTGTGGACGGCGAACTGTACCGTCTGCCCGTGCAGGTAGAACATGTGAACCTGCGTGAGCAGTGCGTGCAGGCGTACAAGAATCCGGACAGAACGCCCGTTGATTCCAGCAACGCGCCTGAACTGCTGACGCTCATGGCCCGCGACTACGTGAACATGGGCGTAGTAAAACTGCAGAAGAGCGAAGCCCCCGAGCCTGCGTCGGTAACGGGTGTGCAGCGCGTTCTGGTGATCGGCGGCGGCTGGACTGGCCTTACGGCGGCCCTTGAGGCCGCGGCCACGGGCTATGAGGTGGTGCTGGTGGAAAAAGCCGACAAGCTCGGCGGCGCTGCCAACAATATACCCATGGCTTCTCCCCTTGTTTCGCCCTGGACGGACAAGCAGCCCACCAACCTTGTGGCCAAGGTCAGCGAAGTTACGGGCAATCCCAAAATCAAGATTCACATGAATGCCCGCATGGAAAAGCTGGAAGGCCAGCCCGGGGAATTCAAGGCCGTTATCGGCACGCTCTCCGGCCCTGTGGAAGTGGAAGTGGGCGCGGTTGTGCTGGCCACGGGCTGGGTTGCCCTTGACCAGAAGTACCTGGCGCCCATGGGGCTTGGCAAAAGCCCCATGGTGGTGGATGCCGCCACTTTCGGCAAAATGCTGGTGGCAGATCAGGTAAAGGCCAACCGCATCGCTTTTGTGCTTGATACCACCATGGCCGAGCAGGCCGTGGCCCGTGCCGCTGAAGAAAGCGCCCCCGCCGGTGAGGAACAGCCAGCGGCGGCCGCTGCCCCCGTGGCTGAGGAAGGCGAAGAGACTTTTGTGAAGGAAGACCTCGAAAGCCTCCGGCATCTGTCCTACTCCAATGCCGTCAACAGCGTGGGCATGCTGCGCCTTGCCAATACGGTCTGCGAAAAGACCAACGACGCCTGTCAGGCATTCATCCTTTATAAGGATATGACGGTTCCCGGCATTCTTGAGCGTTTCTACAAGAAAATGCAGGAACGTCTGGGCGTCATGATGACAAAGGCCGATGTGACCGACATCCGTGAAGCGGGCGGCCACATGGTTGTGGAGTGCAAAAACACGCTGCTCGGCATGGATTTTGACCTTGATGTGGACATGGTTGTTCTGCCTACGGGTCTTGTGCCCACCACGGCCAAGGACGTGACCATCCACTTTGATTATCGCCAGGGGCCGGACTTTCCGGACTTGCAGCTGTTTGACGGCTTTGCCGACTCAAACTACATCTGCTTCCCCTACGAAACGCGCCGCACCGGCGTGTACGCGGCGGGCTGCGTGCGCCAGCCCCTGACCATGGACGCTTGCGAAGAAGACGCCAAGGGCGCGGTGCTCAAGGCCGTGCAGTGCATTGAGGCGGCCAGCCACGGCGTGTCGGTACACCCGCGTTCAGGGGACCTTTCCTACCCCCTGTTCAATATGGTGCGCTGCACCCAGTGCAAACGCTGTACTGAAGAATGCCCCTTCGGCGCTCTGGACGATGACGAAAAGGGAACGCCCCGGCTCAATCCCACGCGCTGCCGCCGTTGCGGCACATGTTTCGGCGCGTGTCCCGAGCGTGTCATCTCCTTTGCCAACTACAATATTGACCAGATCGGCTCCATGATCCGTGAAGTGCAGGTCCCCAAGGACTTCAAGAAAGAAGGCCCCCGCGTGCTCATCCTGGCCTGCGAAAACGACGCCTATCCTGCCCTTGATATGGCCGGTGAGCGCCACAAGCCCTGGAGCCCCTATTGCCGCATCATTCCTGTGCGCTGCCTTGGTTCTGTCAACGCCATCTGGGTGTCTGACGCCATGAGCAAGGGCTATGACGGCGTGATGCTGCTGGGCTGCAAGTATGGCGATGACTACCAGTGCCACTTTGTGAAGGGTTCGGAAATCTGCGCCAAGCGCAAGGAAAATATCGCCGAGACGCTCAACCGCCTGGGTGTTGAACCCGAGCGTGTGGAACTGCTTGAAGTAGCCATTGATGAATACGACAAGGTTCCCGCCATCATTGACGGCTTTGTGGATCGCATCGTGGCCATGGGCCCCAACCCGTTCAAGGGCATGTAGGAGGAAGGCAGCAATGGCACAAATTACCATCAAACCTGATCTGGAGTTTGTCAGGGCGCTGGAAGAGGCGGGGGGCGAGTCCCTCAAGAAGTGTTACCAGTGCGCCACATGCTCGGTGGCATGCCCACTGTCTCCTGCCAATGCGCCCTATCCGCGCAAGGAAATGGTGTGGGCCTCCTGGGGCCTCAAAGACAAACTGCGTGGAGATATTGACCTGTGGCTTTGCCACAACTGCGGCAACTGCTCGGACCTTTGCCCGCGTGGAGCCAAGCCCGCCGACCTTATGGGCGCGGCGCGCAACGTAATTTATAAAGATCTGACTGAACCCACCGTGGTGGGCAAGTGGATGAGCAAGCCCTCGGGCCTGCCCATTCTCTTCGGCATCCCTGCCGTGATATGGCTTGTGGTGTGGTGGATTCGCGCCGGGTTCAACGGCGGCCAGTGGTTCCCCCGCGCTGCCGACGGGCGCATTGTGTTCGGTCAGGTGTTCTACGGCGACTATACCATTGACCCCATCTTCATCCTGACGTTCTTTGGCGCGCTTTTCATTCTGGCGCGTGGCGTCATGAAGCTGTGGGCGCTCTTCAAGCCCGAGGGCAAGACCACCGTTATCGGCAAAACAAAATGCTGGATATGGCATTTGTGGGACGTGCTGTGGGATGAAGTCATCACGCACCGCAAGTTCGACGATTGCGAAAACGGCCCCGCCACGGGCAAAGAAACCCCCAGCCGCAAGTACGGACACTTCCTGCTGGTGTGGAGCTTTGTCATTCTGGCATGCGTAACCGCCATCGTGGCTTTTGCCCACTGGGGCGGCAAGGTGATACCCGTCATTCACTTTGAAACGCCCATGCCCCTGACCTTCCCCGTGAAAATTCTTGCCAACATCGGCGCGCTCATGCTGCTGCTGGGTCTGGGTTTTCTTACGGTGCGCCGTCTGCGCCTGAACCCCAGGTTCCAGGGATCCAACTGGTACGACTGGTATCTGCTCGGCATCATCTGGCTGGTGGCGGTTACGGGCGTGCTGTCGCAGTGCTTCCGCCTTGCGGACGCCATTGTGCCTGCATTCCTGGTGTATTATCTGCACCTGGTTTTTGTGTGGATGCTCTTCGCCTATCTGCCCTGGTCCAAGCTCGGGCATTTTGTCTACCGCACGGCGGCCCTGTTGTACGCCCGCATGTACGGCAGAAGCTAGTTGGCGCGGCGCTCCCGGCGGCTGACTGCCGGGAGCGCCTGCAGAGTCTGCACTGTTGGCATTAAAGTTTTCTTGAATAAAATTACGATCTCCGAGGAGGAGGCCGCCATGTCCGATACATCTCGCAAAGTTTTTCCTGTGGAGTCCGTGCTTGCCCTCGTGGTGGGCAAAGAAGGCGTAGACGTGAAGGAAGTTGCCGGTTTTGTGGCCGGACGCACCATCGTCTGTGACACCTGCGCCAAGGCTGTGGGGCCTTTTGCCGCCACGTGGCTGGCCCGCTGCTTTCCAAAATTTGCGGAACTGGAATGGAAAGAAGGGCAGTCCTGGGACGCTTTTGTGAATAACGGCAGAAGCCTGCTTGGCGATAATGTTTCTTTGCCCGCCATGGACGGCCATACCAAGGCTATGGTTGACCATGTTGTTGACTACCTTGGCGAAACCTACGACAGTCTGGCCGCCCAGACCGCTGCTGCCACGGCTCTTGAAGAGCGCGTGCGCGTTCTTGAACCTGCCCAGACCCGCGCCGAGGCCCTGTCCAGGAAAGTGGACGAGCTGGAAGCCAAGATCAAGGCCATGAATGCCGATATGGGCGGTCTGCGCCGTCAGGTGGCCGAGTTCCAGGGCAAGGTTGCCATTAACCATGATGACCTGCTTGTGAATATCAAAGACGCCATCAAGGACGGCCTCAAGGGCATGGTCATGGCTGGCGGCGCCGGTGCTGCTCTTGCCGCGTCCGGCGACGAGGCTGTGGCTGAAGCTGTGGAAGAAAATGCCGTGCCCGACGATTTCGGTTTCGGTTCTTCCGGAGCCAGCTCGGACGGCTTCGGTTTCTAGGGCGGATTACCTTTGAGGATAGACATTCTCAAAGGTCAGGGCGCGCTCACTTCGGCGTTTAACCACGCAGATAAACTGCGTTTACGCCTCCGTAGCGAACGTCTGCGCACGCAGCCGTCAGAGCAGTTTAAAAGTTGAATTGCTCAAGATGCAGAGCGCTTGCCTGCTGCTTTTTACGCAGCAGCCAGCATAGGATGACGGGCCACCCGGTTTGCAGGGCCTGCCCATGCCCTTGAAACGGCGAGGAAGCAGGCTGATAAAACCGGGATGCAGAGCCTGATTGTGCGCCACCGCCTTTCACGCCCGGCAGCACGGGCAACGGCATAAGCAGACCGGCATAAGCAGACCGGCACACGCTGAAGATGCTTTGAACCGCTGCGAATATACATGAAAAATCCCGCCCCTCGCAGAGGGGCGGGATTTTTATTGTGGCTTTAGCCAGTTGAGCGCGCCAGCGCGCGAAACAGAAAACCAC
>CAJMLK010000074.1 GCA_905214305.1 uncultured bacterium | reverse complement strand
GGGTGGGGGTGTGGGGGAGGGACCCTTTTGCAAAAGGGTCCCTCCCCCACAAAAAAGGGTTCAAGCGCTCTAGCGGCCTGCCATGAGGGCGGCTTCGTAAGGCAGGTCTTCTTCGCGGGTAAGAGCCGCGAAGATGCGCCCCTGGCTTGCGCTCTTGCCACTCATGGGCGTGATGCCGAGGGTCAGGCGCAGCCAGCTTTTGCGCACGCCCTGGGGCAAAAAGCGGTGGTAGGGCCGCGCCCCGGCGGTGAGGGCAGGGGTTTCAGCCGAGTGGGTGACGCTCACGGAGGCTCCGGGCACGGCAGTCCAGGGGCCATTGGCGCTATCGGACTCCTCAAGCCCGATGGTGATGCCCTGCACTTCATCGGTTCTGAAATTTTCGGTCACGGACAGGCGCAGGGGCATGGGCTCCATGCGGCCGGGAAGCTTGAGAGCGTTGAGGGCCACGGCGGGACCTGTGGTATTGGCGGTAAGGGGGCCTTCAAAAAGAATGGAATTGCGGTCAATGATAGCCATGTGTGCTCCTTGTGGAAGAATGGTCATGCACCCGGTAACGGATGTTCGGCCCGGCGGGCCGTGCGTGAGGCAGGACAGACGCGGCCTGTCCCGGTGTTCGCAATACGGCTCTACACCACGTTTTCGTTGCCCAGCACGGCATCGCACTGGCGCACAGGACGGCCATGCAGCACGGGAACGGCCTTGGCATCAAAGAATTCGTCATACTGCAGCTGCACGTTGCCCGCATCGGAATTCTGGAGTTCAAGGGCGGTGAGCACGTCGGCGTTGGCGTACCACACGGCCTTCTGACGCAGGTGCTGCGGCATGCGGTTCTTGGCCTCGATGGTCAGCTTTTGCAGATCCACAAATCCGCTCTGTCCCTTGCGCTTGCCAAGGGCAGCCAGCGGCAGGTTGGCAACGCGCACCACCGCGCGCCAGTCGCGCACGGCAAGGCCGCAGCGCCAGTTGTACTTGTCGCCCACTACCTGATATTTGCGGCCGTCGGGGTCCTGGGTCATATAGGTGCTGAGGTCTTCGTGGGAGAGGCCGCCGGTGCTGTCCTTGGGATAGATGCCGTGCACGGCCTGCGCCCCCCACGACACAAGCCACAGGGACGTGCAGGCCCCTTCTTCACGACCGCCGGCATCCATGACGTTTTTGGCGTCCTGCGCGGGATAGCGCATGGCAAGGCCGTTGAATTCATCGGGATTGATATTGCTGTTGCCGTAAAACAGGGTGGCGGCCACTTTCTGGCGCATGGCCTCGGCAAAGGCCACGCCCTCGCTCATGCGGAAGGCCCTGTCGCGGCTGCCGTAGAGGCGCAGCTCCTCCACGTCAAGCTCCATGATGGCTTCGAGGATGCCGCAGCCCTCCTTGACCTGCCCCCACTGCGATTTGGAAGGCGGCGTGCCCTGATAGAGCCTGCGCCAGTAGACTTCGGGCAGGCCCGTGCGGATGCGGGTAAGATGCCCGTCGCTCTGGTTGGACTCCATCCAGAGCACGTCATCCATGATGTCATTGGTCTTGTTCATCAGTTCGATGATCTGTCCCGCCTTGTCGCCACGATAAAACTGTTCCATTTCCGCCAGAGAAACCACAAGACCCATGGAGTTGGACATAATCGCCTCGTATGTAGAAAGGTGAACGTGCGAAGTAAAAGACAGCAAAAGTGCCGGAACATGGCCGGACAGCACGCTGCGACCGTTTGAATGGGCAGGGAGCAGTCCGGGCGCGGTTGGGGATGACGCGGCGGGCCTGCCTACTTTCTGGATGACCAGCCCGCGTACATGCGTTCTTCGAGGGGGGGCATGCCGCCGCCCGGTTCGCCGCGTACGAGGCTGTCTTCCATAAGGGCGTCAGCCACGCGGTTGAAAAACCGCAGTACATCCGGATGATTGCCGTAGCCGCTATCTTCCAGCAGGCGGCCGATGTGCTTGCCCTGATCAAAGCGGTCAAGGGCAAGCTGGGCACGGGCCACGCTGGCGGCCATGTTGTCACCGCCAAGATGGGGGTCCTGCGCCACTTCCTGCCGCCACTGGCTGACCTGCCCCTGCCATTGTTCGCGGCGTTCGGCTTCGTGTTGCAGCAGGCGCTGTTCAAGCTGCCGCTCCGCATCCTGCCGGGCAGAGTGCTGCTCCGTTTGCCCGGCGCCCGTGACGTCGGCCTGCCCCGCCATGCCGTCAGGGCGGGTACTGCCGGTAGAGGCGGGCGCATGAGGCGGCAGGCTTGTGCCTGCATGGCTGCCGTGGCCGCTGGCGGCTCCCAGATAGGACGGCGCTGCGGTCATGCCGGAGGCAGGGGTTCCCGGCCCGGCGGCTGCGCCGGGTACGCCGGGTGCGGCCGGTACGCCGTGTGCGTCAAGCCCGGCAGGTGCAGCAGGCACAGCAGGCGCATTAAAAAACTCAGAATGCATCTTCGTCCTCCCTGATCTGAAAAAGTTGCGGTAGATTTTGCGGGTCGGCGTGCTGCACAAGGCGCAGCACGCTCATGCCCACATAGCGGCGGCCCTCGGCAAAGCCGAGGTGTGCAGCGTCATGCGCGGCGGACTGGGCACTGTTCTGCGCAGCCAGATTCTGGGCGCTGAAGCACTGGCAGCTGTGCATGAGCCAGCGCAGGAAAAACCTCCCCTGTTTTTGGGCCATAAGCCCGTTGATTGCGGCATGCAGGTGCGCCTGTGTCTCCCTGGCGTGCTGCCGGGCCGTGTTTTCCTGTGCCTGCGCCTGTTCATACGGCGCAAAAATGTCCATCAGTCTGTCTCCTGCGTGTGCGCTTCGGGATTCCGGGGGGCAGGGGCGTTCAGCTGAAGGTTGCCGTCAGCGCGTGTTTCGCGCGGCAGTTCCGCCCCGTCTGTTTTTTCGGTCATGCGGGCAATGAGACCCGCAATGCCGTCCAGCACGTTGATCTGGCGGCCGTCTGGCCCGGAAAGAGGGCTTTTCGCCAGTTGCTGCACCAGATCCACTCCCTGTTTCAGGCTGTCGGTCAGGGCTGCCCCGCGTGCGGCCTCGGCTCTGGCGGCCCGCATCTGCTCCCGTTCTTCAGGGGGGCGTGTGATGCTGACGGGCAGGCCGAGGCTGTCGGCATAATTGTCAAGCAGATGATCCACGTTGAGGGTGTCCAGAGCTTCGGGCCATGCGGCGGAGGCCCGCAGGGTCAGGGCGAGGTATTGGTCCGCCGCACTGACGCCCACCAGTTTCTGCGCCTGGGCCAGCAATGAGACGAATTCCACCTTGAGGCGGCGGCCGGACAGTTCCGGCGGGCACGGCGGCAGCATGTCCAGTTCGCGCATGCATTCGAAAGTGCGGTCCATGAGCGGAATAAAAAGCTCATCGTGCAACCGTTCGAGCACAGGGCCGATGAGCACCAGCTTTTCCTCTTCCCGTGCGGCGATTTCGCTGGCCGTGACGCCGCTGCGGCCTTCAAGAATGAGCTTGAAAAGATCATTGTAGAGTCCGGAACGGATCTGGTTCTGCACGGATTCCATGGCCCGCCGCGCCGTGGAAAGGTCCGGATTGACCTGAAGCAGCGGCGTGGCCGCCTGCGGACTTTGCCCCGGTGCGCTGTCCACATAGTTGATGCCGCCGGGGGTGAGATCCAGCCCCACGGAGCGCAGGCCCGCGGAGACGCTCATGGGCGGGTCCACGGCCTTGTGGATGGCCTTGAGCGTGGTGATGCCCATCTGTTGCAGCATGCGGCAGTCCGGCAGGGCGTCCATGGCGGGTGAACGCCCGTACACATCATTGCCGGCCACGTCCCAGCGCGGCCCGAATCCCGGAAAATGCCTGAAGCCGGACTCGCGCAGGGCGTGTTCGCCGCCATCCCGTCCTTCAAGCCAGTAAACAGAGGCCACCGGCATGTGGCTGGCCGTGAGCAGACCGTGTATGCGATCCTCGCGCGGGTACACAGCCTGAATGACACTGCGTCTTTCGTCCGCATTGCGGCGGGCCGCCTCGCGCAGTGATTCGGGCAGGGCGGACAGGCCGAAGGTCTGCACAATCTGGCGCAGGCTCATGCTTGAGCGGCGAAAAACCGTGTCCACCCTCCGCGCGGCATCGCAGTCCAGTACATATTCCCCGGCGCAGAGCGGCATGAAGCGGAAGCCGTCGCGAGGGTCGGCCAGTTCAAAGACAAAGGCCGTGCCGAAGGTTGCCAGTTCCGCATAGAGCGTATGCATGGCGTTGTAGAAGTTGCAGCGGTGAAAGACAGAGCGCATGCGCGCCGCAACTTCGTCCAGCCACGCCTGCCCGGGGCGGCTGCGGGCCAGATCGGCATCATCCAGCCCAAGGCGAAACCAGGGTCTGGCCGGACTGGTGAGCCCGCCCTGAAGACCGGCCGCCAGGGTGCGCATGGCAAGAATGCCCGTGGCGTCTACAAGGCCGCTGTTGAGCATGGGGCCTTCCTCTGCGCCGCTTCCCTGTGGCCGCAGACGACAGCGGGTGGGCAGAAAATGGTCGGCAAGGCTCTGCCATGCCGTGTCCCAGGGCGTTCGACGGCGCAAAAGGTCCTGATAGCGGCGGGCCAGAGCAGGGATGTCGGCCCGCATGCCGTTGCCCGCATCGTCTGCGCTGTCGGCCGGAGATCGCGCGGTCTGTTTTTGGGTATCGCTGAGTGCTGTTGTCATGGCTATTGCCCCAGCAATGTCTTGCGCGCGTCTTCCGCACGGCTGAGCGGACTTGTGTGCACTGAACCGCCAATGCCCGCCGCTTTGGCGGCCTTGTCCTTCTGGGCCTGCCGCGCGGCGGTGGCGGCTTCGGTAACGGGCTTCTGCACCTCCTGCTTGGGCGCGGGGATAATTTCGGGAACACTGGGGGCGCTGTAACCTCCTCCAAAACCCATGACAGCCTCCTTGGCTATGCTGTTGGCAAGGGTGGACGGCGTGCAGAGCACCAGTATGCCGTCCACATGACGCTTTTTGCGGGCGTGCCGACATGCTTGCGGCAGACGCCCCAGAATCTGGAACCCGCAGGCTTCGGCCAGACGCCATGCGTGGCGGTTGGGTGCGGGGCACAGGCCCATGACGGCGGCGCAGTCAAGATGGGCAAAGGCCCAGCTCAGGCAGCCGTGCGCCAGCGGAACGGCAAAGGGCGCGCCCGCGCGAAAGGTCGTAAAATCAAATTCCCATATTTTGCCACGCCGGGGCGTGAACAGGGCGCAGCCCAGCATGTCTTCATGCTGCGGGGGCTCAGGCGTGGCGGCAGCCAATGACCGGCTCGCCGGTTCGGCCCCGGTCGGCTGGCCCGATTGTTCCGGCTGGCCCGACCGTGCAGGCTGCCCTGATTTGCCCCACGGCGCGGGCAGGACCGACTGTCCTGACGGCGCTGACGGCCAGACCATGAACGGGATGGGGGCATTTTCGTCCGCAAAATCGCTGCATGCCCCTGGCGCAGAGGTTTTTTGCCTTTCTGCCTGCCGTGGTGCATGGCAGCAGAGCAGCAGACCCCGGCGTGGACTGGTGATGCGCCGCCAGTCTTCGGGCGTGGGCGCGGGCAGGGCGCTCATGGCGCAGCCCAGCAGCCCCTCGGCCTGCATCCGTTTGAAAATGGCGTCCTGCAAGGCCCGGATGGATGGGCCGGTCAACGGCTCATAACGAAAACGCATCAGTGCCTCCAAAGACGTTGTAGTGTGTTTTGGCCCTGCGTTTTCCGGCGGCAGGGTCTTGCGGCGGACGAAAGCCTGTGGCTGCATACCGCAGGGCGTCGGCTGCATGGCTGGCCCAGTCATGCAGCGGGCCGGAGCCTGCTGACTGCTGCCCTGCGCGCCATTGCCGCCTGTAGGAACGCAGAGCCTTGATGCCGGATGCGCAGAAGCGGGCGTCAAACCAGCAGCGGGGCAGATGGCGGCGCACGGCGTCAATGCCGTCGGCCAGACTCAGGGCCGGGGCGAGGGTAAAGCGTATGCCGAGCCGGGCCGCGCTTTCCCACCGGCTTTGCCCTGTACCCAGTTCGCGCACGCGGATATCGTGCGGGGCAATATGCAGCCCATAGGAAAAGCCGCGTCCTGTGGCGTTGAGGTCCGTGCAGGCATCCAGCCCGTTCTGTTCGGCATGTCCGGCCCATGCAGCCCGCTCGTCCCGCCCGGCATTGCCGCCGGAAACGTCCTCCAGAGCCACCTGCCCTGCGGGGCGCGCCTTGCGGGCCAGCACATGGGCATAGTGGGCCAGCCCTTCGCCCGATGCCTCGTAGTAATCCACAAAGCGCCACTGGCCTGACGGCTCCACCTGAAAAAACCAGATGGCCGTCGCATCATCCATGCCCAAATCCCAGGCGGTGTGAACGGGCAGTTCCGGCGCATGAGGAACCGGGCATACGCGTCCTTCGCGGTCGGCGGCGTCCAGCAGGGGCGCATAGTAGGAACCGCGTACGGCAGCGGCAAAAGAGCACTCAAATTCCTGCAGATACTCGGCTTCATCCATGGCCCGCCGTGCCGCCGCCAGTTCCTGCGCGGGCAGGTAGCCCGTCTGTGAGGCAGGAAAGCGAAAGCGCGACCACAGGCCGCCGGTATCTGCTCCGGCCTGTTCCCACGCGTCGTAAAGCAGGTTGTCCGTGCCCTGGGGCGTACCGCAGAAGAGCGCCCGGCCCTGACGGTCTGCCAGCATGGGCCGGAAGATCTGTGTCCAGACCTGACGCGGCATGTCGGCCGGTTCGTCCAGAACAAGATCATCCAGATACAGACCGCGCAGGGCCTGGGCATTTTCCGTTCCCAGCAGGCGTATGCGCGCGCCGGTGGGCAAAACGCACGCCAGCTCGCTTTCCAGAAAGCGCGTGCCCGGCACAGCACCGGCAAAACGCTTGCAATAGTCCCACGCCACGGCCTTGGCCTGCCCCAGAAAGGGGGCGGCATACGCCGCCCGCCAGTCTTCCCGGCCCGAAACAAGGGCCTGGCGGATGAGGTCATTAACCGCAGCCACGGTCTTGCCGAAGCGCCTGTGGCAGAGCAGCACGCAAAAGCGTGTGCGCTCTTCATGAAAGCGCCATTGCAAAGGCCGGGGGGTGTAGGGAATGACGTGGAGCATGGCTTCCTTGCGCTTTTCGTTTATGACCGCGGTTCATGCCCGGCGCGTATTTTCAGGCTATGAGCCTGCGCCTGCTTCCGTTGTCCGCGACGGGTCCTGTTTAGGAATACGGTGGTTTTATCCTGCTGCCGGGCCGGTCCCGGAAGCTGCGGGGCGCGTCTGTTTTGTTCCTGTTCCCTTTTTTGCGCCGGGGGTGGAGCGCCCAGAGGAGTTGGGGGCAGGGCGCGTGGCGCATTTCGCCAACGGGCCGGAGCCGCCGGGCCCGCCGGATCCACTGGAGGAGCCGTATGGGCCGCCGGGCATATGCGGGCCGCCCCATACCACCATGAGCTGCTGTGGACTTTCCGGTGATTCCGCTTCGCGCAGCGAACGCAAAATTGCGTGCAGTTCTTTTATTTCTTTAACGATGTCGATGCTTTTTTCAGAAATTTCAGCTTCGTTGAGGGTGCGTGTGAGCAGATCCAGACGCTGTTCCAGACTGTCCAGCAGGGGGCGGCTTTTTCTGGCCTTGGCCGCGCGTGTCTGGGCGGCGGCCATCAGCGGCTTTCTCCGCCAACGGCAGCGCTGTTTCTGCGTAAAAGAGCGCCATGCCCCACAGGGGGTATCAGGTGCAGGCGGTCTTCCTGCCGTTCAAGGCCGTGCTCCAGCCGTTCAAGCAGGCGATCCAGGCCGGATATGCGGGCGCTGAGCGCCTGTATTTCACCACGCAGGGTGGAAAGTTCGGCATGCAGCCCGGCCAGATCGCCGTTGCCGGGCATGAGCCGCAGGTTTTCTTCCAGGGCGCAGATGCGACGGGCAGTGGCGGCTTCGCGCCGCACGTCGCGCTGCATGTGCAGCAGGTAGTCGTCCTGTCGCACAAAGGCGCGCCGCAGGCTCCAGAGCGCCCAGGCAAACAGCCCCTGGACTATGAGCACCAGTATGGATGCACCGGAAGAGGAAAAAATGTCTGCTGCCATGATGTTCTCCTTGTGCGCTGTGCTTGACGCGCAGCTCTGTTCCGCTTGTCTGTGCCTGCCGGGTCGGGAAAATCTGCCTGCCGGCGTTACCCGCCCGCCTGCCGGTTTGTGCGGCAGGCCCGGCCCGTCAGGCGTGCTCAGAAACCGAGGCCCAGCATGCCCAGAAGCAGCGCCATGATCTGGTCAAGGGCAGAAGGCGGCAGATGCTCGCCCCACCGGGCGAAAAAAAGCGGCACAATAACCATGCGGCCCACAACCTCCCAGCAGAAAAGCAGGGCAAGCACCCAGCCCAGAAATGATCGCCACAGGCGCATGCGGCTGGCCGGAGCGCCGGAAACCTCGGCTTCATTAATACGGCTCTGGGCGTCATTCTGCCTGTTGCGGTCGGGTATGATCCGGCCAACCATGCCGCCAACGCCGCCCAGCAGTTTGCCGATCAGGCTCCACATCAGTTTTCCTCCCTTTCAAGTTCGGACAGGTATTGACCAAGGGCCTTGACCCTGTTGCGCCAGCCATTCAGAAAAACCTGCATGGAAGGGCGTCTGGCCGCGAGGTCGCGGTAAAAGGCGTCCCGCAGGCGCAGCATCAGGCGCGCCGCGAACCACTGCTGACCGCTCTGTTCCAGCGCTTCGGCCAGCTGGGCTGTACGCGGGCCCATGATGCCGTCCTCGGCAATGGGAGCGTAGCGATCCAGTTCGGACTCTCCCACGGTGTTCATGGCCCGCTGCATCTGGCGCACGGCCCGTGCGGGACCCATGTTCACTGCGCCGTCATAAAGCGCCGCGGCCAGCGGCAGCGGCAGGCCGCCGCAGGCAAGCTTGTCCCAGAAGTGCTTTTTGAACAGGGTAGCAGCCTGGGCTTTGGTGCAGGCGCGGATGTCATCGGCGTCCACATCGCCGTCCATGTCCATATCAAGGCTGTAGTAGCCGCATTTGCTGGTCCGCATTTCATGGCAGCCATCGCAGCTGCGGGCCTGACGCAGGCAGTCCTCCCGTGCCTGTCGGGCCAGATCCTGCACCCAGCGCAGGGAAACACCGTGATTGGTCAAGCCGCCCGGGTCAGAGGGGTGGTCGGTAAGGCCGCCTTCCCAGCGGGCCGTAAACTCGTGGGCTTTCTGAAAAAAAATTGACATGGCATGCTCCGGCAAGTGTTGCGTGTCTGTGTGTGTCCGCCACTGCGGCGGCGTGGGTACACCATGTCAAAAAGTGCGGCTGCGGTAAGACTGAACGGGTTCAGTACCGCTATCTGCTTATCTGGCGCGGGTCAGAAGCTTTCAGACCCCCTGCCGGAGGCATTTTTGCATAAAAAAGCCCGCGTTTTCGCGGGCTTATAACTTTTCATACCTGTGTTGTTTGCTGTTTTTATGTGATATTACAATTGGTTATATGTATTTTATGCGTGTGCGTCCGGGCCTTGCAGATGGTGCAGCAGATGCCCCTGCGCGGAAGTGGATGCGGTTTTTTTAAGTATTTTCCAAATCTGGCGGTCAGACAGCCCGTGCCTTCGTGCCAGGTTGGCCACCGTGGCCGTGCTGCTGACGCCGCGCGTGGTTTCTCGCGTAAAGTATTCGATAATTGCCCGTTGGCGCAGCTTGGTCAGCACTCCCGCACAACTGGGTACGTACAGTGGTGTGCCGCCGAAGGCCGCCACCAGCTTGGCCGTGCAGCGCGCACCCAGACGGCGGCGCAAGGGATGATGCCTTGCAGCGGGCAGTGTTGCGGGTATGCGCATGCTTTGCCCGCCGTAGGTCTGAAGGATGCGCCACAGGTCTTCCATCCTTCCCTTCTCGTGTCCGCCCAGCGCATGCCATATCTGCCGGACATTTTCCGGCAGGTGCTCCAGCAGTTGCCGCCATTGCTGTTCCTGCCCGGCCCGCTGCAGGGCTTGGCCCCACGACCGTTTTTCAGCGGACGACGAGGGCCTTCGGTCCGCGCTGTTCGGCGGTTTTGCCGCGCTGGCCACGGGCCGCGGGCGTACCGCATTTTTTGCCGCGCTGCTGGAGCTACTGGTACACATGGCGGGCCTCGTTGTCTTGTCCGGCGGGCCGGGCCAGCCAGTCCGGGTCTGAAGAGGCATGCGCGCTGGGGGCTGCGGCTGAGGGCGGCATGTGGGGCGTTTGAACATCCGGGCAGTATGCCGAAAGGTCCATGCAGAGTGCGAGCAGGCGAAGATGATCACCCAGCAGGCGCAAAATGGGTTTTTGAGCAGGATGGGCGTTGTTTTGCAAGGTATCCAGCACAGCGCTCAGGTTATAAATGTTATCTTGAAGATCGGACATGCTATGCTCCCTGAAATATGGATGTGAAATATACGGGGCGTATTTGGGATTTATAACTTTTTGTTATACGAATCAAGTCTAAAGTTTATAAATAAAGGAAAAGATTTAATTATATGATTTATAAGAATATTTGATAAATATCGGGCTGTAATATCTTTGTTTTTAATCAATATTCATATTTTATTCTTGTAGTTACAAAGAAAACATTGATTGTTGAAAAAAAACAGGGTAGTTTTGTGGTGGTCAGAATAAAATTGCTCTGTTCAGGGGTTATTTTAAAAGAAAAGTTTTATTGTGTCGAAACCGCAGATAACGGAAGTTCTATGAAAACACTCTCCCAGACTGGATTGCCCAGGGCATTCGCACAGCGCCTTCGCCAGCGCCGCGAAGAGCTTGGCATGCACAAGCAGGACATGGCCGACAGGGTGGGAGTAAGCCTTACCACCATTCAAAAGTATGAAAACGGGCAGATGCCCAAAGGCGAGTATGCCGTGCGTCTGGCCGACACGCTGGACTGCTCCCTTGACTGGCTGCTTGCCGGCAAGGGAACCGCAGACGGCAACGGGCAAAATTGCGGCGAAGCCAGACTGGTAATGGTTCCGATGGTCGAGGCGCGTCTTTCTGCCGGAACAGGCAGCTTTGAAACCGGCGGCGACGTGCTGCGGCACTATGCCTTTCGCTGGGATTTTTTGCGCCGCAAGGGCAATCCGTCACGGATGGTACTTTTGCGGGTGTCTGGCGACAGCATGCAGCCGCGCATCATGCACAATGACGTGGTGCTGATCGATCAGGCCCAGCGCAACCCCGTGCCGGGGCGCATCTATGCCGTTGGCGTGGAGGACATGGTGTACCTCAAGGTGGTCAACGCCATGCCGGGCAAACTTATTCTGACGAGTTTCAATCCGGACTATGCGCCCATTGAGGCGGATACGGACGAGCAGCTGGCCGACCTTGTGCGGGTTATCGGTCGCGCCGTGTGGGTTGGACGAGAGCTTGATTAAGAGGCACTTTAGGCATTTTTTGTTTGAACGGTTGCGGTAACGAGATTTTTTCTTGGATCACGTGGCCGAAAGCCCCCTCTCTCCCCTTGTGGCAAGTCCTTTTCCGTGCCCCTGGCACAACAGCGTGATGTGTGAGGGCTTGCCCTGTTTAGAGCAATTTCACTTTGAAATTGCTCTGGCGGCTGCGCGAGCAGACGCCCGC
>CAJMLK010000073.1 GCA_905214305.1 uncultured bacterium | reverse complement strand
TGATCCTCATTTTCGGCCACATTGGTGGTGCAGGTGGAAAAAACGACGCGTCCGCCGGGGGCAAGCAGGCGCTCAGCGTGGCGCAGCAGGCGGCGTTGCAGGCTTGTGAGGCTGTCGAGCTTGTCCCCCTGCCAGAGCTTGAGCACCTGCGGATTTTTTTCCACTGTTCCCCATCCCGAACAGGGGGGATCCAGCAGAATGCTTTTCCACGAGCCGGGCCGCAGGGGCAGGGCATCGCCACTGTACGAGCAGGTTCCGGTGTGCACAAAGCCGCATTGGTGCAGGTTGGCCCGCAGTGTTGCCAGCCGCGCCTGAGAAGGCTCGTTGCCAAGCACAAGGCCGGTGGAACCCACAAGTTGCGCCAGAAAGCCCGTTTTGCTGCCGGGGCTGGCGCACATGTCGAGCACGGCAGTGCCTGCTTCCGGGGCCAGTGCCAGAGGCGGCAGCATGGAAGAGCGATCCTGAATATAGATATAGCCAAAAAAAGCCGCCAGCGAATTGCCCAGCGGGCGAGGTTCCGCCACAAGACGTCGGCACAGGGGCGAAAAAGGCTCGGCTTCAAACTCGTAGCCCTGGGCGCGCAGCAGGGCTTCCACCGAGGCGGTGTGTGTTTTTTTGCAGACAATACGAAACGAACGGGCGGCGTTTTTTTGCATGGGCGGCATAGTATGGAGATGTGGTTTCGGCCGCAAGCGGTTTTTATGTCCTGTTTCGTGCCGGTGGCAACGGCCCCCGTTAGATATTGCGCGGCGCGCCAACTGCGCGTATAGTGCGTGGATGTGGCGGCCGTGCCGGTTTCGCCCATCCGTGCCCGCGTGGGCGCGCCCGAGGGGGCGCCTTGTTCGCGTTTTTCGCTGGCGGGCTGCGGGAATCTCTGACCGGTTTTTTGGCCTTTTGGCCGCATGCGGCCTTTCCGCGTGACATATCCGTCCATGTGGCGCGATTTGCGGAAATGCCCCGCCTGCCGGAAGCGAAAAACGCCTGGTCGGCGCTTCCCTTATTTTACCGGGCATCTCGCCAGATGCCCAAGGAGAACGGAATGAAATTCGCCATGCGACTGACTTTTGCGGTCTGCCTTGCGCTGTGCGCCGCCGGGCTGGCCTCGACAACGCAGGCGGCGGCCAGGAGTGCCGTTGTGCTGCCCTTCACGGTCAATGCGCCGCAAAGCTACAGCTATCTTTCCAAGGCTGTTCCGGCGACCATTCAGGGTCGTTTGAACCGCCCCGGCGTGCTTGACGTGCGCTCCATTCAGGGCAAGGCCGCTTCGCAGGCCGATGCCGTCAAGGCCATGAATTCCGCGGGGGCAGGACACGCCATCTGGGGTTCTGTCAACGTTATGGGCAATGAGTGCACCATTGAAGTCAACAGCGTGGACAAAGCCGGAAAAACCTGGAGCAAGACCGCCCAGAGCACGGTAAGTGGCCTGACCGGAGCAGTGCAGAACCTGAGCGCCGCCCTCGGACAGGAAGTTTTTGGCATTGCCGGCGTACGCGCGCCCGGCAGCACCGCGGCCGCTGGTCCGCGTGGCGCCGCCACCCCCGGCGGCGACATCGTCACCAACGAAACCGGCCAGCAGCAGATGTATCTGAACCCGCAGTTCCGCTATCAGGGTTCCGGGTCTACTGATGGTTCGCGCCTGCGCAGCCAGCGTCTGCCCTACACCATGGTCGGCATGGCCGTGGGTGACTTTAACGGCGACGGCAAAAACGAGATCGCCCTGCTGAGCGAAAACCACCTGCGCATCTATGTGTGGGATCAGGACGGCAAGCTCAAGCTTTTGGGCGAAACCCTTATTTCGCGTTCCAACAAGAACTTTTCCATGCGGGCCATCGACCTGAACCGCGATGGCGCCATGGATATCGTGGTGTCCACCTTTGAGGACGACAGCAACCGCCCCTACAGCTATTTCTACAGCTTCAAGGGCAACAAGTTCACCCAGGTGGCCGAGCGCATTCCCTACTTTGTCAGCGTGCTGCGTCTGCCCCCCACCTTTACGCCCACGCTTGTGGGTCAGGGCTGGGATTCGCTGAAGCTTTTTGCCCCGGGCGTGTACTCAATGGTGAAAGCTGGCGGCAAGTATACCTTTGGCGCACGGCTTGACCTGCCCACCGGAGCCACCGTCTTCAACGTGGCCTGGCTGCCGGGCGGCAGAAACGGCAAGGGCGACCAGCTGGTCATGCTCACGGATGACGAACGGCTCAAGGTCTTTCAGGGCCACGGCAACACCCTTGTGCATACCACGATGGAGCGTTTTTCCGGCTCCTCCACCGGCATGGACCACTATAAGGGCATGCCCGGACTCGGCGTAGACAAGAACTATCAGCTGCCGAGCAAGTATTACGCGCCCATGAACCTGATTGCTGCGGATATCGGCCACACCGGCGAATACGTCATGCTGGTCAACAAGCCCATCTCCACGGCTTCGCAGATGTTTGACCGCTATCGCTACTTCCCGCAGGGCGAAGTTCATGCCCTGTACTGGGACGGCGTGGGCCTCGGCCTCAAGTGGAAGACGCGCCGCATTCGCGGTTCCGTGGCGGCTGTGGATCTGGCGGACGCCACCAATAACGGCGTTCTTGATCTCGTGGTGGGGCTGAACACCTCGCCCGACCTTGGCATTGGCAGCCGCCAGTGCATGATCACGGCATATCCTCTGGACGTGTCGGCCACGGATCCCAACGCCCCTGCGGATCTGAGCGACTTTGAAGTAAATCCCAACTAGAGCAGTTTTACGCTGAAATTGCCCGGCGGCTGCGTGAGCAGCCGCCGGCCGCAAAGGTGCATGCGCAGCTTCAGCCGTTGCCCGCAGGGCTTACGGATAAGACAGCAGAGCTATTTACCTGCGCGGGCACGCGTTGGCGTGGGCATGTCCTGAATGTTGAGAAAGTACATTCTCAACGGTAATCTGCTCCAGGCATTTTCGAGGGGAGGCGCCCCACGCGCGCTGCGGCGGGCCGTCCCCCCCGGCAAAGCCCCTTTATGGGGCTTTGCTTTTCATCAGCACACGGCAAGGAGTGAGCATGCGCATCCTGGTAATAGGATCCGGTGGGCGAGAACACGCCCTGGTCTGGAAATTCATGCAAAGCCCCGGTGTGAGCGCGGTTTTCGTCGCTCCCGGCAACGGCGGCACCAGCAGGGAAGGCGCGGTCAACGTGCCTGTGGCCGTGGATGATCTGGACGGGCTGGTTGATCTGGCCCGCAAGGAAAAGATTGATCTTGTGGTTCCCGGGCCGGAGCTGCCCCTGACTCTGGGCATTACCGACCGCATGCGTGCGGCGGGCATTGCCTGTTTCGGGCCGGACAGCTACGGCGCACGGCTTGAAGGCAGCAAGGCCTTTGCCAAGGAAATCATGGCTCGTGCCAAGGTTCCCACCGCGCAGAGCGCCGTGTTCAGCGATGTGGAAATGGCGAGAAATCACGTGGCCAAGGTGGGTGGCCCTCTGGTGGTCAAGGCCGATGGTCTGGCTGCGGGCAAGGGCGTCATCATGGCCGCCGACTCTCAGGAGGCGCTGCAGGCCGTCAATGACATCATGAGCGCCCGCGCCTTTGGCGCTGCCGGTGACCTTGTGGTGCTTGAGGAATGGCTGGTGGGCGAGGAAGCCTCTTTTCTCTGCATGTGCGATGGCGAACGTGCCGTTCCCCTGCCTTCGGCTCAGGACCACAAGCGTGTTTTCGACAATGACGAAGGCCCCAATACCGGCGGCATGGGCGCTTACAGCCCGGCCCCCATCCTGCCCGACCACATGCTTGAAGAAATGGCCGACCTCACCGTGCGGCCCATTCTGCGCGAGCTTGCCAAAGACGGTCACCCCTTTGTGGGCGTGCTCTATGCCGGGCTTATGATGACCGCAAACGGCCCCAAAGTGCTGGAATACAACGTGCGCTTCGGAGACCCGGAGTGTCAGCCCATGCTCATGCGCCTTGAAGGCGACCTGCCCCGTATCATGCTCGACTGCGTGGAAGGCAGGCTCGATCCCGCAAGCATCGGACAGAGCGATAAGACGGCCCTTGGTGTGGTCATGACAGCCAAGGGCTATCCGGGCGCATATGCCAAGGGGCTTGCCATTGCGGATACTGACGAGGCCGACAGTCTGCCCGGCGTCAAGGTCTTTCACAGCGGCACAACCCTGAAAGACAATGTGCTGGTGTCCAGCGGCGGGCGCGTGCTGTGCGTCACTGCCCTTGGGGACGACCTTGAGGGTGCGAAAAAAGCCGCCTATGCCGCTGTGGAAAAAGTGCGCATGACCGACGGCTTCTATCGCACCGACATCGGGCAGAAGGGCATCAACCGCCTTAAGGCAGAGTAGTTTTTTCAGGGCAGTTTCACTTTGAACCTGCTCTGGCGGATGCGGGAGCAGACGCCCGCCGCGGAGGCGTACGCGCAGCTTCAGCCGTTACGACAAAGAACGTTGCGGATGCTTCAGTAATTGTATGCAGGAAACTGCGCGTGCAGGCATCATGTGTAGCCATCGGCCTGTTTCCGCACAATCACTGTCGCCATTGGTAAGGCTCGCAGACTCGCCAACGACTGCCGCGAAGACAGCGGAGCTTATTTATTTGCGCGGTTACGCGCCGAAGCGGGCGTCCTGAAAGCATGGGGGATGGATATTCTCAATGCGACAATGCTTCAGGCACGCGAAATATCTTGGGCGCCTGGCCGGTACGGGGCAGCAAGGAGAGGACAGATCATGGCTCAAGTGGTAATATTGATGGGGTCCCAGTCTGACGAAGACAAGGTCAGCCCCTGTGTTGAAGTGCTGAAAAGTCTGGGCATAAGCTGTGTTATCACGGTCAGTTCTGCCCATCGCACCCCTGAACGCACGGAAAAGCTGGTGAGTGAGCACGAAGCCGCCGGTGCGCAGGTTTTTATCTGTGCCGCCGGTATGGCCGCGCATCTGGCCGGAGCCGTGGCGGCGCGCACCACGCGCCCGGTCATTGGCATTCCCGTGTCCAGCGTGGCTCTTGGCGGTATGGACGCCCTGCTTGCCACGGTGCAGATGCCTCCCGGATTTCCTGTGGCCACCGTGGCTCTGGACAAGGCCGGAGCGCGCAATGCGGCCTGGCTTGCGGCCCAGATACTGGCCCTGACGGACGTTGAGCTGAGCCGAAAGCTCACGGCAGCCCGCGCGAAAATGCGTGAGGATGTGGAAAAGGCCGGGGACGAAATCAGCAGAAAGTATGCCTGAGCCTGTGTGCTGTCGGGCAAGTGCGTCATGTAGAGCAGATGAACGTTGAGAGTGTACATTCTCAACGTTCAAGACATGCCCAAGCCAACGCGTGACCGCGCGGGTAAATAGCTCTGTTGTCTTATCCGTAAGCGCTGCGGGCAACGGCTGAAGCTGCGCTTGCATCTTTGCGGCGGGCGACGGCTGACGCAACCGCCATCAGCATAAAACAGTTTTTGCCGCAAAAGAGTCATGCCGTCGGAAAAATCTTTCCGGCGGCATGACTCTTTTGAATGCGTGCGCGGGGTGTGAGGCGCGGGCATCAGCCGCGCTGCGGCCCTGTTCGGCGTTTGAAAAATTGCTGCGCCAATCGCGGTGTCAATTGCTGCGCCAATTGCTGAGGCAAGAGGTGGTCAGCCCGGAAAAAACAGCGCACTTCAACTTAGAGCAGATTAACTTTGAAAATGTACATTCTCAAAGTTTAAAACACGCTCGCTTCGGCGTTTAACCGCGCAAATAAATTGCGCTTACGCCTTCGCGGCGGGCGTCTGCTCGCGCAGCCGCCAGAGCAATTTCAAAGTGAAATTGCTCTGGCCCGCCTTGCGGCGGCGGGCTATTCCAGAGGGCGGCAGCCCTTGAGTGAGGCTTTCAGCACCTCAAAGCACGGCTGCAGCTCTTCCTTGCGGCTGAATTCGGCAATAAGGTCCGCCTCGGGCCGATGGGGCCTGGGGGCGATAATCTCAACCTGCGTTTCGGGCGCTCCGTAGGCGTCCAGTGCGGCATACAGGGCATTGGCCTGTTTTTCAAGCTGGTGGAGCTGTGTTTGTGTTCTGGGCTGCAGACGCAGCGTGCTGCCCTGCCAGTCCACACCTATGCCGCGCAGCACGTACGGGGCCGGAACGGGTCGCGAAGCCGCCTGTTCCGTCACGCAGAAATCATAAAAATCCTGCCAGTTGTGGCTGCGGCCGGGGGCGCTGCCCCTGACGGCCTCTGGAGTCTGCCGGGGCCGGGCGCTGTGCCGCGGCGTCTGGCAGGTTTGGCCATCTTGCGGGTGCTGTTGCCCGCTTTCCGCTTCGCCGGCGTGCCCGTTGTCCGGTCCGGCATTCTGCCCGGCATGCTGTCCTGAACCGTCCTGCGACCTTGCCGCATTGCTGCGGCCAGCCCACTGCCGTTGCGCGGGGCTTTCCGTCAGGGCATCGTCCTCGTAGGGCGCGTAGTCTTCGTCCTGCCCGGTCCAGGGGGCACTGTCCATATCCGGGCCCGGGGCCTCAGAATGGGGCAGTGACGCGGAAGCGCCGTTTCCGGGCGCATCCTGTGAGGGCGAAAAGCCGCTGGCGGCGTTGGCGCGGCGCGCACTGTACGAAGACGCCCCGGCATCTTCATGCTGCGCGTGGCCCGGATCAATGTCATGCCCGCTGTCACGGGCACTGCCCTCAGCATTGCGCTGGCCGCCGTTGCGGGGGAGGACGCCGTTTTCGTCGCGGCCGCCGGGCTGGTTTCGGCTGTGAGCGGAATACGACGGCGCAGGGTCGGATGTTTCGGCCTCTTCGCCGTCAGTAGCGGGGCGGGCGGCGGTGCTGGCGTCCCGCGAGCGGGCCGCACTTTTGCTCATGCCGGAAGTGCTCAGGAGATCATCCTGCGTTCCACCGCTGTTGCGGGGCGTTTCGGCTCCGGCATGGGGCGGCTGCCCGGCTCTGGGGCCGCTGTGCTGCGCGCCGGAAGCATGACCGGAGGCAGAAGCGGGCGTGGCCGTGGAAGACGGCTGGCCTGTGCCTGCCGCTCCTGCTGAGCCTGCGGGCATTTGCCCCGGAGTCACCTGCCCCACGGGCAGCAGTTGCGGCAGCAGGGCCAGATTAAGCAGCAGCAGCTCCAGAGCCGCTGCCGGTTCCGGGCTTTGCACAATGCCACGCTGGGCATCCAGCGTCATCTGCCATGCCGCATGCAGGTGGGCCGTGGAAAAACGGGGTGCAAGGCTTTGCCACAGGGCGGCCTCGTCAGCGGGCAGTTGCAGGCTGGGGGCCACAGCCGCGCCGCCTTGCCGCAAAAGAAAGAGATTGCGCAGGTTACCGGCCAGTTCGCGTACGAAAAAGCCGATGTCCACGCCCTGTTGCAGTATCTGGCGGCAGAGTTCGGCCACGGCCGGGCAGTCCTGCGCGTGCAGGGCCTCGAAAAGTCCGGCGAACATGTCCTGTCCGGCCAGCCCCAGCACCTGCCGGGTGGCGGCGGCGGTGAGCTGTTCACCGCCAAGGGCCAGGGTCTGGTCAAGCAGCGACATGCTGTCGCGCACGCTGCCCGCCGCGCGGCGGGCCAGCAGACGCACGGCGCTGTCTTCAAACGTGACGTTTTCCTTGTGCAGCACGCCGGAAAGGTGCTCGACCAGAGCGTCTTCGCTCAGATGGCGGAACACGAAATGCTGGCAGCGGCTCACAATGGTGACGGGAAATTTGTGCGCCTCGGTGGTGGCAAAAATGAAGACCACGCGCTCCGGCGGTTCCTCAAGGGTTTTCAGCAGGGCGTTGAAAGCGTTGCGCGTGAGCATGTGGGCTTCGTCGATGATGAAGACCTTGTAGCGGCCTTCCATGGCGGCGTAGCCGATGGTTTCGCGCAGTGAGCGGGCGTCTTCCACACTGTTGTTGGACGCGCCGTCGATTTCCGTTACGTCTACGTGCACGCCCTGAGTGATCTTGCGGCACTGGGCGCACTCGTTGCACGGCTCGGGACCGGGAGAGTGCTCGCAGTTGAGGGCCTTGGCAAAGATGCGGGCAATGGTGGTCTTGCCTACGCCGCGCGTGCCGCTCAGAAGATAGGCCGCAGCGGGCCTGTCCTCGGCGGCGGCGCGGGAAAGGACGGCCTTGACCATGTCCTGTCCCGCCACCTGTGCAAAGGTCTGGGGGCGGTAGCGCGAGGCGAGGGAGAGATGCTTCATGATTTCTTGGCGGCGCGCCCGGTGGGCCGGGCGCGCCTGTTCAGCTTCAAGGTGAAAGTGCTCCAGGTATCCGCTGAGCAAATCGGGGATTTACACAGCTCGATGCCCCAAAATGGCTTCCATTTTTTGGAAAGGCCCAAAAAACGCGCAGTTAACGGGGGAAGTGAATCCGCCTGTTCACGTTTTTTGGGTTCCTGCCCGCGCAGGAGCCACGGGAAGCGTTTTATCCAGCGCTTCCCTAAACGTTATAGTGGTGCAGCCAGGAGGCGTACTTGGGGTTTTGCCCCTTGACGATCCTGAAGTACTCGGTTTGCAGGTGCTTGGTCACGGGGCCGGCGTGTCCGGCGCCGATCTGGCGGTGATCCATCTCGCGGATGGGGGTTATCTCCGCCGCAGTGCCGGTAAAGAATGCTTCGTCGGCAATATACATTTCGTCACGGGTGAACTGCTGTTCTTCCACCGTGTACCCAAGGTCCTGAGCCAGCTTCATGACGGAATCGCGGGTGATGCCGCCGAGGATGGACGTCCAGGGCGTGGTCTTGATGCAGCCGTCGCGCACGATAAAGATATTTTCGCCGGTGGCTTCAGACACGTAGCCGCTGGTGTCCAGCATGACGGCCTCGTCATAGCCTTCGTCCTTGGCTTCCACCTTGGCAAGGATGGAGTTGATATAGTTGCCTGCGGCCTTGGCCTTGGACATGCTGGTGTTCACATGGCTGCGGGCAAAGGTGCTGGTTTTGACGCGGATGCCTTTTTCGAGGGCTTCAGCGCCAAGGTAGGCCCCCCAGGGCCAGACAGCCACAATGGTCTGCACCGGGTTGTTGCCGGGGTAAACGCCCATTTCGCCATAGCCCACGAAAGAAAGCGGACGCACATAGCCTTCGGCCAGTTTGTTGATTTCAAGCGTTTCCACACAGGCTTTTACCAGCTCTTCCACGGTAAGAGTAAGGTTCATGCGTAGGATCTTGGCGGAGTTGAGCATACGCTTGCAGTGGTCTTCAAGGCGGAAAATGGCGGACGTGCCGTCGGCACAGGCATAGGCCCGGATGCCCTCGAAAATGGCGCTGCCGTAATGCAGGGCATGTGTGAGCACGTGAACCTGGGCTTCGTCCCAGGGAACCATTTTTCCGTCAACCCAGATGTACTTCATCTTTTGCATGACTGTCCTCCGCAAGACTCATAGGTAGGGCGGCATCACTGGCGGCGCACATGGCCGCCTGAGTCCGCAAGGGAAAAAATTTACTGTAAAGCGCCCCATATGGCAAGCGCCTGACCGCGCGACAACGGGCCTTCGCGCCGCCGCGCGGGCCTGCGGGCAAAGGTCTGGCCCTGTGGCGGCGCATGCCGTATGCTGGGCCTGCCTTTTTGCGCAATGAGGAAAGCCATGAAACAGACAGACATGAAAAATACGGCGCTTGCCTCCCCCTATCTGCTGGGCATCGACGCCGGGGGAACCCATACAGACGCAGTGCTGCTGGCGGAAGAGCCTGCGGAGCATCGGCCCGGCAGCGGGGATGCGTCTTGCCAAGGCAGTGCCGCAGGCGCTCCGAACGCCGCTGACGGCAGCCATGCGCCGCGCGCGCCCCGCGCAGGGGGGCAGCCGGAAAGCCATACGGCTCCGGGCACGGCACTGCCACGCATGCGAATTCTGGCCGCTGCCAAAACCCCCACGCGGCATGACGACCTGCCCGCGTCCATCAGCGAGGTGCTGACGGCACTGGCTGCGGCGCTGGACAGTGATCCGGCGTTGGCGGGCCTTGGCGGGGCCGCGCTGCTCGGGCGGGTGGGCCGCGTTACCCTTGGGGCCACGCTGGCTGTCAACGCCCTTGTGCAGGGCAGGGCCGACACCGTGGGGCTGGCGCTGTCCGCCGGGCCGGGGCTTGCCCCCGGACGCTTTGCACTGGGGCGTCATGTGTGCGTGGTTTCCGGCGGTCTTGACCACAGAGGCGTTGAGGTCAGCCCGCTGGATGTTTCGGAGCTGGAGCGTCAGGCCGCCCTGTGGAAGCGCGAGGGTATCGGCGCCGTGGCTTGCGTGGGCAAGTTTTCGCCACGCAATCCGGCGCACGAGCAGATCATGGCACAGGCTGTTGCGCGCGGCTGCGGTCTTGCGCGGGGGCAGGACGGGCCTTCCGGCAGCGCAGCGGGGGCGGAAGCCGCCGCGCCGGGCATTACCGTGGGACACAGGCTTTCCGGCCGCCTGAGCTTTCCCCGGCGTATCGCCACGGCCTATTTCAACGCGGCTGTGCAGCGCCTGCACGTCAGATTTCTGGAAGCGGCGGAAAGTGCCCTTGCCAGTGCCGGGGTATCGGGCGCCATACGTCTGCTCAAGGCCGACGGCGGAGCCGTGCCGCTGCGTCTTTCGCGGCAGGAGCCGGTGCAGTCCATCCTTTCCGGCCCGGCAGCCAGCGTCATGGGCGTGCTTGCCCTGTGTCCGGCCGCGAGCCGGGGCTGCGCGCTGCTGCTGGATATGGGCGGGACCACCACGGACATGGCTCTTGTGGCCGACGGCTCCCCGGTGGTGGACAGGGACGGCATGGTCCTTCAGGGGCGTCGCACGCTGGTGCGCGCGCTGGCCTCGGTTTCCATCGGCGTGGGCGGCGATTCGCTCCTCAGCATCCAGGGGGACGGCCCTGATGCCGCCGTGCGTGTGGGGCCGCAGCGTGAAGGCCCTGCCGTGGCCTTTGGCGGCAGCCTGCCCACCTTGCTGGATGCGCTCAATACATTGCACAGCCTGCCGTGCCCCGGTGCAGAATCATCGGCGCACGGGGCCGGGACGCCGCTGATGTGCGGGAAAACCGCAGGAGATGCGGCCGCCTCGATAAAAAGCCTGCAGGATATGGCCCTGCGGCATGGCCTTGAGGCCGAAGTGCTGGCCCGCAAGGCCGTGGACGACGCCCTTGCCCGCATAGTCGCGGCGGCACGGGAACTGGTGGAGAATATCAACGCCCGCCCCATCTACACCCTGGCGGGACTCAAGGCTCTGCGCCGGGCACAGCCCCGGTGCGCCTGGCTCATGGGCGGCCCGGCAGACTGCATGCGCCCGCATCTGGCCGCTGCGCTGGACATGCCCGTGGAATGCCCGCCGCATGCCGCTGTGACCAATGCCGTTGGTGCGGCTCTGACTTTGCCCACGGACTCGCTGGAAGCTTACGCGGACACGGGGCGCGGCATTTTGCGCGCGCCCGCTCTGGGCCTGACGGAAAACATCGGCAGGGGCTACAGTCTGGACACCCTTGGAGAGCGCGCCCGCGAGCTGCTGCGTGCAAAGCTGGCGCAGGGCGGAGCGCACGGGGCCGAGGTGGAGATTACCGGAGCCGAATCTTTTGCCACGCTGGACGACAGCGGCGGCAGCAGCAGGGACATGCGCGTGACCTGTCAGGCTGTGCCGGGGCTGGCGGGCAGGGTTGGCTAGGCAGTGTCGTCACGAGCGCCTTTCCCGGTATCTCTGCGTCGAACTTCGCCTTTTAT
>CAJMLK010000072.1 GCA_905214305.1 uncultured bacterium | reverse complement strand
AGAACCTCCTCATATGGATATGAACTATGGCGTCCGTTTTTTCCAGCCTACCTCATGGAAGGGCAATGCGGAAAAGCTGGGCGCCAACGTGAAGGAGCCGGGCGGCAGCATGAGCGGCAAGCTCGGCTGGCACGATGTTGACACCAACGAGGACGCCTCGGGCAATCCCCTCACGAACCTTGCCGATGGCAGCAAGCCAGACAGCTATAGCGAAGATTACACGTATGCTACAATCCTCAAGTATAAAGACGCCGATGGCAAATCGCATGATGTAGAGGGAACGCCCAGGGGCAATGGTTTTGACTATGCCATCGGCGGCTACGGTACTCTGCATGTAGAGAAAGACGGGTCCTATACCTTCGCTCCCGGCGGCAACGGCGCGTATGACGAGCTGGCAAAAGGCCAAAGCGTTGTCGTGGACCTTGGCGTAACAAAAGAAAATACTGCTGCAGGCGAAAACATAGATGGGTCGCTTCACATCACCATCAACGGGACCAATGATGCCCCGGTGGTGGAAATCACGCAGAATTCCTTTACGGTAGAAAAATACACCGATGCGTTCACGGGCAAGGTGGGCAGTGCGGCTTTTACAAGCGTCACAACCGGTTCTGCGGCGGTGGACTACCTTGTGACCAACGATGCCCTGCTTAAAAAGTATGTGCAGCAAGAAGCCGCTGAGCTTGTTGACAAGCTTGCCAGGGACGGAAACGCTATCATCAAGGGTCTGATAGATTCCGTAGGCAAGCAAAACGTTGCAAATCTTTTTGTCGATCTGGCAAATGGCGCCAACAATGCCTTGAACCAACTGGGCAAGCTGGACGATATCTTCAAGATGACCGGCCGTGCTGACGATATCGCCGCCTTCCTCAAGGGTGAGCTTGCTGGCCGCACGGTGCTTGTCGACAGTGATGAAACGGCCGTCTGGTCAGGCTCCGGCGGAACTCCCGTGGTACGCGGCACGCTTGACAGCAGCCACCTTGTTACTGATGTGGACAACGGAGCGACCTTGCGCTTCTTCGCTCTGGAAGAAGGCAAGGACGGAACGCCGACTGGCAATCTCACGCAGAGCATACAGGGGCAGTACGGCACTCTGGTGATCCATACCGACGGCTCCTACCAGTACATACTGGACTTCAATGGCAAGGCATATAAGGACTTTGCAGCAAAGCATCCCATTGGTGGCGACGCCAGCGAAACATTCAAGATATATGTGCGCGATGAGCACAATGCCGTGGCGGAAAAACCCATCGAGCTGGTTATCAATGTCGATGCGCCTTCGAGCGGCAGCGGCGGCAGCGGCGGCGGGCAAAATACCAAGCTTCTCATAAAGGATGTCGGCGCAAAACTCATCGAGGATGATACCACCATCGTGCGTGGGCATGTTCTGAAGAGCGGTGAGCCTGATTCTGAGCATCCGCGTTATGACGGCGGCCTGTGCCTTACCGGTAAGTATACTACGGATGCTGCTGGCAGCACAAAAACGGTCAGTGGTTCAAACACCAACAGTATCATCACCGAATACGGAACCATCACGCTGCTGCCCGACGGCACGTATACCTATACCCTGAATAACGACAGCAAGGCCGTTCAGGAGCTGACGGCTGAGTCCACCATCACGCAGCAGTTTACAGTCAAGAATGGCGGAGGTCATACGTCCACCATCACCGTTACCATCAAGGGAGCCAACGACGCCCCCTATGTGGTTTCTCAGGACGATACTGTGGGCCTGAAACAGGTGGAAACCGGTGGATGGGAATTCACTGACCCCACAGGTTCCTTCAAGGTGGCGGATGTCGACAAAGGTGAAACGCAGGCGCTCAAGCCCAGTGGCTCCAATGTAACCGTAGAGGGCGACAAATGGACCGTTGTGGGCGACAAGGGCGGCATCTTCACCGTCACCAAGGGCGCAGACGGCCAGTTCACCTATACCTACAAGGCCCCTGAAGGTGACGAAAGCGTCAATTACAGAGGCATCGTAGAAGACACGGCAAGGCTGATCCTCGCCAACGGTTCTGGAGATAAGGACAAGGTTACGGTCGACCTCAAGGCCAGCCTCGACTATGCCAACGATAAGCCCAGTTTTACTACGGATGATAAGGGCAATATCCTGCTGGATGCAGAAAAGCGAACCGTCATCGAGGATGGCGGCACAAAAATGGTCGCCAGCGGCGTGGTGAAGGCCACGGATCCCGATGTGGACAGTTCCGGCCGGAAGGATGCGGACAGCCTTACCTACACCATCAAGGGCAGCACCACGGGCATGCTCGACTATATTGACGAAGAAACGGGCGAAAAGCTCGGCACATTGATAATGGGCAAGAACGGTTCGTACGAATTTCATCTCAATACCAGCAGTGAAACCGTACAGGCTCTCGGCAAGGACCAGATAAAAAACATCGCCTTCGAGATTCAGGTGGACGACGGCCACGGCGGCACGGCCACGGCGAAGCTGCCCATTACCATCACGGGAACCAATGACGCTCCTGTTATCAGCCTCCACAATGTGGACGCTTCCGGCGCGGCTGGCTCCGGCGCGCTGCGCGACCTCACGCACGGTGATTTTGATAAAGACTACACCGTGGGCGGCGAACTGAAATTCAAGGACGTGGATGCCAATGACAAGGTAAAGCTCTCCTTCGGCGGCAAGGTTGGTGAGGATGATCTGCGTGGGGATGACGATGCTGACCCTGCTCGTCTGGATGTATGGGCCGTCAAGGGCGGCAGTGGCTGGAAGCAGTGCGCTCCCGGTACTGAAGGCGCGGTAAAGATGGGCCATATGGAGATGGACAGTGAGGGCGGTTCCGCCAGCGGCAGCACCGGCTACAGGTTTGTGGGCGACAAGGATGCCCTGGCCCTGATCAACAAGGGCGAAAAACTGGATGTCACGGTGAGCATCAATGCTGATGACGGCAAGGGAGGCGAGGCTTCCGCCGACTTTACGGTGTCCATCACGGGAACCAACAGCATTCCCACAATTACAACCGAGCCTGTGGCGGCAAACATCACAGACAACGGCACAACGTATTCGGCCAGCGGCACAATCGTTGCTGTCGATGCCGATGGCGACACGCTGACCTACTCCATTGAAGAAAAGGACGGCACGGTGCTTGTGGCCGACACAGACGGCAACTATGTGCTGGATTACGGTACGCTGACCCTTGGCAATGACGGAAAATACGAATTCAAACTCAATGGTGCAGGCAAGGAAAAAATGCTGGCATTGGGCCTGAACAGTGACGGTACGCCGCAGACAGAGAGTATCGGCACGTTCACCGTGGTGGTAAAAGACGCGGTCGGTGCAAGGGCCGAGCAGGAACTCACGCTGAGCCTTACCGGCAGAAATGACGCCCCTGTGGCCGCCGCTGCTGCTGCTGTCGGCCTGACTCTGGACAGCAGCCTTATCCCCGATGCTGACTGGACCACGGCCAGCCAGGTCTTTGAACTCGCCAAAGATGCGGATGCGGATGACACGCTTGCCTATACCTTTACCGGGACGGGCGCTGCCATTGAAGCAGGCGCTGACATCAAGGGCGATTTTGGTTCGCTGACCTTCAGTCATGACGATGAAGGGCATCTCACCTATGAGTACAGGCTGGATACGGGCCATGACAATCTGGTCAGGCTGGCTGAGGCGCATGCCAACGGTCAGAATCTGAAAGAGAGCTTTGACTACACGGTGAGCGACAATCACCGCGGTCACGACAGCAGCCGTATTGATATCAGCATCGACGTTAGCACCGGACCCGGCATGGACGGGGGCACGGAGAATCAGTTGATTTTTGGTAACGGCGACAGCAATCACCTGCACGGCGGCTCCGGCAACGACATCCTTTCCGGTGGCGCGGGTGATGACTACCTCTTCGGCGGCGCGGGTGATGACTATCTCTTCGGCGGTTCCGGCAACGACTTCCTTGACGGCGGCGAAGGTAACAATCACCTCTACGGCGGCGACGGTAATGATGTGCTGGTTTTCCACAAGGGTGATGCCATAGACGGCGGCGCGGGAACGGACATTCTGCTGGTCAGTGATAAAGAGGGCGAAGGTTTGAGCATTGATGAACTCTTTACGCAGACAAGCGGCATTGAAGTTGTCGTGACCGGAGCGGACGTGAACAGCCTGACCAATATGGGCAGCCTGGCTGAAAGGGGCATTACATTTAATGCAGACAACCAGGTGGTTCTTGACCATGCCAAGGGTTGGCATGTGGACACCGACGCAAGCACCGATGTCCACGATGTATGGGCCAACAATGACGGCCTTGTTGTGACTGTAAGGCATGAAGATGAAAGCGATGCGGCTAAAAACGCCATGGTAACGCTTACGGCGTAACCGTCAATCGCTGACAGTAGAGTGAGAGGGCCGTGCGCATTCCTGAATGCGGGCGGCCTTCTCGGCGTTTATGCCAGTGCTGCACCACAAAAAATGTGCTGTTGCACCTCGCGTGGCTGTCAATTTTTCGTATTCTGCGGTTCCGCACGCCTGCCCGCATGCTACAGTGGGCAATTTGCACATGGGTGATAGCGTACCCGCCATGACAACGGGCCGCACTCTTTTGCGAGTACGGCCCGTTGTGCACGGCGCAGGGAGCGCCATTTCTGTAACAGAAGGAAACAGGAATAAAGGTTTTAGGGGGAGGGGGTGTGGGGGAGGGCCCCTTTTACAAAAGGGGCCCTCCCCCACAAAATGTTTCAGACGTCCACTGCGCTAACGGTTCAGGCCCAGATCGCGCAAAAGGTTGTCCACAGCCATATGGCCCATGCTTTCCGTGGCTCCGGCAGTGGAGGAAGAGCAGTGCGAACCCATGACCAGGTTGTCCAGCGCATACCATGCCGGATCAGCCGGTGGTTCCTGCTCGAACACGTCAAGCCCCGCGCCGTAGATGCTGCCAGCCTGCAAGGCGGCCAGCAGGGCCGTTTCGTCAATAAGGCCGCCGCGCGCGGTATTGATGATGATCGCTGTTTTTTTCATGGTGGCGATGCGCCCGGCATTGATGCAGTTGCGGGTTTCGTCCGTCAGCACCGTATGCAGGGTGATAAAATCCGCCTCGCGGCAGATGCGGTCAATGTCCGCACGTTCGACGCCTTCGCTTCCGGCCCAGGATTCGTCCCACGCAATGTCATGCGCAAGAATCTTCATGCCGAAACCCTGCGCCCGTTTGACAACGCAGCGGCCGATGGCCCCAAGGCCGATAATGCCCAGAGTTTTGCCGTACAGGTCAATGCTGGTGATCTTGCTCCAGTCTTTCTCACGGCAGCGGCGGTCGATAAGTCCGGCCTTGCGCGCCACCATGAGCATGAGCGTCAGCGCATAGTCGGCCACGGCATTGCTGTTGGCCCCTACGGTGCGCGATACCGCAATGCCGCGCTGCTTGCAGGCTTCAAGGTCAATATTGTCCAGACCCACACCGTATTTGGCGATGGTTTTAAGCTCAGGCGCGGCGGCCAGCACATCGGCGCTCATAGGGTCCACGCCCAGTATGACGCCCTGACATCCTGCCAGTTTTTCGCGCATCTGGTCGGCAGAAAGAATGCCGCCCGTGTCGTTGCGCACTACTTCAAGACCGGCCTGTGTCAGGCGGTCAAACAGTTCGGGATTGGTTTTGCCAAAAGAACGGGGAGTAACAAGAATTTTCACTGCATTACCTCTTGAGGGCGGAGTGGGGCGCAGGGCAGGGCAAAAGCCCGCGAAAATGCCGAGCGGCTGGCGTACAGGCTTACTCCAAGAGCAAAAATTGTCAACGCATCCGCACCGGCATGGTGGGGTGGCCGCATCGCGAGGCATTGGGGGAAGGGCTTGGCCGATGTGCAGGGGCTTTCGGAACATCGTTGCAGGGCAGTCAATTCATTTCATTCATAAACTGTCCTGTGTATCCGCTGATTAAAGCTTCGATCTGCTCAGCTTGATGCCCAAAAAAGGAAGCAATTTGGGGAAAGGTACAAAACGCTCATTTTACGGGTGAAGTGCATTCCCCCTGTTTGCGTTTTTCGGGTTCCTGTTCGCGCAGGAGCCGCGGGAAGCGCTGAATAACGCGCCTCCCTAGACTTCGATATTGAGCCTGTTGCCGATGCCCTGTGCCGCCAGACCGGCATTTTTATCCATAAGTGCCTGCACTTCCTGCCCCTTGCTGATGCTGCCGTTGATAACGGCGGCAGCCATGCTTGCCTGAAAATCCAGAGCTTCACGGCTTATGCTCACGCTCATGCCCATTTGTACGTCATTCATGGTCTGCTCCTTTGCGGAAAATCCACCCGCATTACTCTTATCGGCGGAAAAGCCGCGATCCTTAGAGCAACTTCAAGTGAAATGGCTCAGGACCCGTTGCCGGTAAAAGTGGCCCCGTTTGGAGGCAGTCGCCACTGTCAGTGAATAGAAGCAGTATTTGCTGGCGACACTGTGGTGGACGCCTTGGGCCGTGCTGAGCGCGCCCGCCGGAACAGAGCCTGTGTCAGGCGCGCCTGCTGCCCGGAGCGTGCCGTTTGAGTGCGAACAAAGCGCCCGCTGTATTGCGGCGGCGGTCGCGAACGTGTACAAGGGAAAAAACACAGGATATTGCTATGAGTGAACTGCACGACCTCAAGGCCACGGCCATGCCCCTGCTTGATAGCGTGGTCGAGCGCCTCTGCCATCCGTCTTCGCTTGACGCGGTGTGGCATCGCCCGGCAGCGGGCGCGGCCATGCCATCGCTGAAAGACCTTTCGGAAGTGATGGACAGGCTGCGGGCGGCCATTTTTCCCGGTTATTTCGGGTCTGCACGGGTATGGCGCGAATCCATGCGCTATCACCTGTCGGCCAACCTCGACACCATTTACCGCATGCTGTGCGAGCAGATTGTGCGGGGTTTCTGTTTTGGCTGCGAGGGTGACGGCAGTCCCTGCACTTCCTGCGAAATGGACGGCGAAAAAGCCGCCATCGCCTTTATGGACAGCTTGCCGGAAATTCGCCGTCTGCTGGCGGGCGACGCCAAGGCCGCCTATGAGGGCGACCCCGCTGCCACAAGCCCCGGCGAGGCCATCTTCTGCTATCCTTCCATGCAGGCCATGTTTCACCACCGTATTGCCCATGAGCTGTACAAGCTCAATGTGCCGGTGATACCGCGCATCATTTCTGAAATGTCGCATTCGGCCACAGGCATAGACCTGCACCCCGGCGCGAGTATTGGTGAAGAATTTTTTATTGACCACGGCACGGGCGTGGTTATCGGCGAAACCTGTATTATCGGGCGCAATTGCCGCCTTTATCAGGGCGTGACCCTGGGGGCCCTGTCGTTTCCCAAAAATCCGGACGGCACGCTGACCAAGGGCATACCGAGACATCCCATCTTGTGCGACAATGTCACGGTGTACGCCGGGGCCACCATCCTTGGGCGCGTGACCATAGGCAAGGGGGCCGTCATCGGCGGCAACGTGTGGATTACCCAGGATGTGCCCGAGGGCGCGCGTGTTCTGCAGGAGCGGCCCCGTGGCTAGTCTGCCCCGGCTGCTGCAAAAACGCCGTGGCCTGTGCTGTTTCGTGCTGTTGTGCGTGCTGGCAGGCACGCTTTTGGGCGGCTGCGGACAGGGCGTGCGTGTGCAGCCCAGGGGGCAGGCGCAGATGGGCGTGGGCGTGGGCCGCTAGGCATTTGGCGCCCTGCATCTGTACTGTTCCAGCAGGCGGTTCCCCCTTTCCCTCACGCGGCTTGCTGGTGTCTGGCAGCCCCGGCTTTACCCGTTTGGGGAGGGTGAACACCCCGTAGAAACACTACATCCAGAGCAATCTCGCAGTGAAGCTGGCTCCAGTTCCAGCGATTCCCCGGCAGCCGGCGCTGTTGGGGAATCGCTTTTTTCGCGCGCACGGGCCTTGCCTCATATGGACATGGTATGCGCGATATGGCATGCTGCCGCCTTCATCAAGAGGGCGGCCCTGTCCGCAGCCCGCTTCCGCTTCATATCCGGCGCGGTACAGGCGCAGCCGCAGCGACTTTCGCCGCAGCAATCGCAGCAGCCGCAACCGCCGCCGCTGTGGCAGTCCTGGTGTCGTAGTCGCTGTCGTCCTGCCACTGCACGACCGTTGTGCTCACCGGCGGCTGTTGCAATATCGGAAAATTTTGTGCTTCAAGCGCCACAGTGCGCGCCGCACACATTGAGAAGTCATGTTCTCAAAAGTATGATGCTCTATTATGGTTTTTGTTTTGCGGGCAGGGATGATCTGGGCTTCCCCCGCCCCGTTCGGCGTCGCACAGTAAGGAGGAAACGCCATGAGTGTGCTGGAAAAATTGTTTAATCCCGCTGCGAGGGGCAGCACGGTCAAAAGAGAAATGCTGGCGGGTCTCACCAGCTTCATGGCCATGTGCTACCTTATTTTCGTGGTTCCCTCCATGCTGGCTGACGCGGGCATGCCCAAGGATTCCGCCGTGGCCTCCACCATCTGGGTGACCATTATCGCCACCCTGATTATGGGGCTGTGGGCCAAGTTTCCCGTGGGTGTGGCTCCGGGCCTGGGTATTACGGCGTTTTTCGCGTACTATGTGTGTGGCCCCGCCGGGTACTCCTGGCAGACCGGGCTGGGGGCCGTGTTCATTTCCGGCGTGGTTTTTCTGCTGCTGACGGTGACCCGCATTCGCCAGCTCATCATCAACGCCGTGCCTATGGATCTCAAGTATGCCATTGTGGTGGGCATCGGGGCTTTCATCGCCTTTATCGGCATGAAAAGCTGCGGCATTGTGGCGGCTGATCCCGCCACCTTTGTGACGCTGGGCAATCTGGGCAACCCCGGAACCCTGCTTTCCATTGTGGGCATCTTTCTTATTGGCGGCCTGCTGGCCCTGCGCGTGCGCGGAGCCATGATCATCGGCATTCTGGTCATCACGGTGGCGGGCATAGCCCTTGGCGTGTCGCCCCTGCCGCAGGGGCCCATTTTCTCCGCCAGCCTGCCCATGCCCACGGAAACCTTCATGCAGATGGACATCAGGGGCGCGCTGCATCACGGGCTTATTTCCATCATTTTCACTCTGACGATGGTGGACCTGTTCGACAATATGGGCGTGCTCATCGGCCTTTCACAAAAGGCCGGATTCATTCGCGAAGACGGGCATATCGAAAACCTCGACAAGGCCCTTATTACCGATTCGATGGCGACAATGGCGAGCGCCGTCATGGGCGCTACCACGGCCACAAGCTACCTTGAAAGCGCCGCCGGTGTTGCGGAAGGCGGCCGTACCGGCCTTACCGCCGTGACCATTGCCGCGCTGTTCTTTCTGGCGCTCTTTTTCTCGCCGCTGGTGGGCATGGTTCCCGCTTACGCCACCGCTCCGGTGCTTATTATCGTGGGCGCCATGATGATGCAGGAAGTGGGGCGCATTTGCTTCAAGGACTTTACCGTGGCATTGCCCGCGTTTTTGACCATCATCAGCATGCCGCTGACCTTTAACATCGCCACCGGCTTCGGCTTCGGCTTTGTGAGCTGGGTGGGCATCAAGGCTCTGGCCGGGCGCTTTAAGGACCTGAACCTGGTCATGCTGTGCATCGCCCTGTGCTTTATCATCAACTTTGCCCTGCGCCTGCCGTAGGATTTTGTGGGCATGCCCGAGCGGTTTCAACGCGGACTGCTCAAACGCTGCCGTACAGGATAACTGCCGGAAGCGGCATTGCGCCGTTGCGGTAACAAGGCCTCCTCCTGTGTGTTTCATGCTTTTGCGGCATGGTGGACAGAAGGGGGCCTTTGCTCTTTGCAAGGGCGGCATGCCGTGGCCTGTCGGCGCAGCATGCCGTGTGAGCAGGTTTTCGGGCGGGCCAGCTGGGGCGCGGGCATGTGTACCTTGCCTTTAAACGCGCATCAGTGCATACTTTGCAACCGCGCATTACCGGGCCACGGCAATTTGGAGCGGCCTGACGGGCTGCTTCATGCCGGGACGCCTTGCGTACTTTCAAGGGGCGTGCTTTCGGCATGCCGAATTGGCGCAACGCCGTGCGGTGGCCCGGCAGAGCGGTGCGTGGCTGAAACAGCAACCTCTGCCCGCGGGCAGGCGTTTCAAGGTAAAATGCCCTCAACAAGGAACAGCACCTCATGACCACGCTTTTGAGATCGTCACGCCCCAGGAAGCCCCTGTGGCGCGAATATGGCGAGGCCCTGTTTGTGGCCCTGCTGCTTGCCCTGTTTATTCGTACGTTTGTCGTGCAGGCTTTTAAAATACCTTCTGAATCCATGCTGCAGACCCTGCTGGTGGGGGACCACCTTCTTGCCAGCAAGTTTGCCTACGGCATCAAGATTCCCTTTACCAACCACTACATTTACAGGGGTGATGACCCGCAGCGCGGTGAAGTCATCATCTTTGAATATCCCAATGATCCCAGTGTGGACTATATCAAGCGCATTGTGGGCGTTCCCGGTGATGTCATCGAGGTGCGCGGCAAGCAGCTGTTCCGCAATGGCGAGGCCGTCAAGGAAAGCTATACGCGCTTTACACAGCCTGATCGTGTGGAGCCGGTGCGCGACAATTTCGGCCCGGTGACGGTTCCTGAAGGCAGATATTTCGTCATGGGCGATAACCGCGACAACTCGCTGGACTCGCGCTTCTGGGGTTTTGTGGATCGCAGCGCCATACGCGCCAAGGCCTGGCGCATATACTGGTCCTGGGGCGGGCTTGACGACATGCGCTGGAACCGTATGGGCAAAAAAGTGGAATAGCCGCCCCTGCGGCTCAAGCGCGGCAAGGAGGCCCTGTGGTGGTCCGGCTGAACAGCGGCGGCGTGGAAGGCGTTGACGCCTATCCCGTAGAACTGGAAGTGGACTATGTGCGCCAGGGGCTTCCGGGTTTCACTATGGTGGGCCTGGCAGAAACCGCTGTGCGCGAAGCCAAGGATCGCGTGTTTGCTGCCTTGCGGGCGACAAACTTCAAGTTGCCTCCGGCGCGCGTCACCGTCAACCTTGCCCCGGCCTGGCGTCGAAAAAGCGGGGCCAGCTATGATCTGCCGCTGGCAATGGGGCTTCTGGCCGCTTCCGGGGCCATTCCCGCCGACGGTCTGCAACGCTTTTTCATGGCGGGCGAACTTTCGCTCAGCGGGGACCTGCGTCCGGTGAGCGGCATTCTGCCTTTGGCCCTGCTGGCGCGGCAACGGGGCGCGGCGGGCATTATCGTGCCGCCGGGCAACGGGGCCGAGGCCGCGGTGGTGCGCGGGCTGCCGGTATATGCTCCTCGCAACATTGCCCAGTGCGCCGCCTTTCTGGCAGGCGCGGAACCTCTCGATCCTGTGGCGCAGCCGGAACAGGCGGTACAGCCCTCAACGCAGTATGCCGTGGACTTCGCGGAGGTCAAAGGGCAGGAGGCCGCCAAGCGCGCCCTTGAGATCGCCGCGGCCGGAGGGCACAACGTGCTTTTGCTGGGGCCTCCGGGCAGCGGCAAGACCATGCTTGCCCAGCGGCTGCCCACCATCCTTCCTCCTCTGGACTTTGAGGAAGCCCTTGAAGTCACCAAGATTTACAGCGTAGCGAACAAGCTGCCCGACCACGGGGGGCTGGTGTGCCAAAGGCCCTTTCGCGCGCCGCACCATACCATTTCTGACGTGGCCCTTGTGGGCGGCGGGGCCTGCCCGCGCCCGGGCGAGGTGAGCCTTGCCCACCGGGGGGTACTTTTTCTTGACGAACTGCCGGAATTTCAGAAAAGCGCGCTGGAATCACTGCGCCAGCCGCTGGAAGGCGGCACGGTGCACATCGCGCGTGCATCGCACAGCGTCATTTTTCCTGCCGCCTGCATGCTTGTGGCGGCCATGAATCCCTGCCCCTGCGGCTATCACGGCGACCCGGCGCACGAATGCGTCTGCCGCCCGGACCAGCGGGCGCGGTATCAGGCGAAAATATCCGGCCCCATGCTGGACCGTATTGATGTGCATGTGGAAGTTCCCGCTGTGCCCTATGCGGACTTGCGCCGTAACAGGGGCGGAGCCGGTTCGGCGGACATGCGGGAGCGGGTGCTGGCCGCCCGTGCCGTGCAGAAGCGCCGTTACAGGACTGACGGGCCGCGTTGCAACGCGGAGCTTTCCGGTGCGCTGCTGGACGCCCATTGCGCCCTTGACGCCGCGGGGCATGAGCTGATGGAGGCGGCGGTGAACCGCCTTGCGTTGTCGGCCCGTGCCTGTGCGCGGGTGCTGCGCATGGCGCGTACCATTGCCGATCTGGCCGGGGCAGAACGTATTGACGTCACGCATCTGGCCGAGGCCGTGTCCTTGCGGGTTCTGGACCGGGGGCAGGGCGCGGCTTGAAATTTTGGCGGTTGCAGACCGTTGGGGCAAAGAGACCAACCGACCCCGGCCGTTGGCGGTAAAGAGTCCAACCGGCCCCTGCCCCGCCCCCAACCGGTGGCGATTCAGCGCCAATGAATAATGCACCTGAGCAGGGTGGAGCAATTTCACCCTTAAAATGCTCCGGGGATGAAATGCATCGATTGCTCTGCAAGGATTTTTTGTGAAAATTCGTGCCATGAAAAGCGGGG
>CAJMLK010000071.1 GCA_905214305.1 uncultured bacterium | reverse complement strand
TTCGGCTGAATGAAAACTTTGAAATGTGAAGCATTTCAAAGTTAATCTGCTCTAGGCCCACAGCACAAGCCCTGTTTCAAGCGGTGTTGCCAGATTCTTGTGATAGGGCATCACCCGCACGCCGTAGCGGTATTGTCCGCTGTGGGTTGGAATGTAGGTGGCGGCAAAGTTCATGCCGTTTCCGCTTTCGCCGTTATGGTCGGCGGCGCGCGGTTCAAGGCGCAGTATTTCGGGTTTGTCGATGAAGTTGCCGTTGACCAGTGCGCGTCCGATAACAAGCTGCACGAGTATTTCTTGCGGCTGCATTTCGCCTATGTGCATGTGCAGGCGCACGCTCACCGGTTCGCCGCAGATCATGGTGTTGTTTTCTACACCGCTGATAAAAAGTTCCTCCACCTTGACCGTGCCAAAGCGGGTGGGCAGGTCTTTTTCCCATGCGGCAAGGCGGCGGCACTCTGCCCAGTCGTTTTCGGCCAGCATGTTGCGGCGGCGCGCGGCCCGCAGGTAATACTGGCGGATGTAATCATTGAGCATGCGGTTGCTGCTGTACATGGCCGTGAGGCTTTTGAATGACCGCTTTGCCATGGCTATCCACTGGGTCGGCAGATCGCCCTGGGTACGGTCGAAGTAGAGCGGCAGCACGGCGTTTTCCAGCAGATTGTACAGCGCCTCGGCGTCTGCGTAGTCATTCTGCTCATTGCTGGGCAGTTCGGTGGTGACGACCGGGCCGATGGTCCAGCCGTTCTGCCTGTTATAGCCTTCGCACCACCAGCCGTCAGAAATGCTCAGATTGACGCCGCCATTGACGGGCAGCTTCATGCCGCTTGTGCCGGACGCCTCGTGCGGACGCCGCGGCGTGTTAAGCCAGACGTCGCAGCCCTGTGACATGATGCGCGATACGGACAGGCTGTAGTTTTCCAGAAAGAATATGCGCCCGAGAAAGCGCTCGTCCTGGCACATGCGCATGACTTCCTGAATGAGATTGATGCCCGCTTCGTCCGCCGGGTGCGCCTTGCCGGAAAAGACAAGCACCACCGGCCGATGGGGATTGTTGAGTATGCGGGCCAGCCGGTCCGGATCGGCGAAGAGCAGGGTGGCCCGCTTGTAGGGTGCAAAGCGGCGTGCAAAGCCGATAATGAGGGTTTCTGGCCTCAGCAGTGCTTCCATGCTTTTGCGAACAGTGGCATCCAGCTTGAAGCGCTGCGCAAAAACGGGAATGCGCTTGCGCAGGGCATCAAGCAGGGCCTCTTTCTGATGCTGCCGCGCAGCCCAGAAGGCTTCATCGGGGATGTCGTCCACCTTGTCCCACACGTCGGAGCCGGGCAGCGCCTGCAACCAGCCCGCGCCCAGATGCCTGTGCAGCAGCTCGTGCATCCAGCTGCCCACGTAGGACGGCGTATGGATGCCGTTGGTAACATGCCCGATGGGGGTTTCAGCCGTGGGCAGCCCCTTCCACAGCTTGTTCCACATGTGGCGCGAAACCACGCCGTGCAGGCGGCTGACACCATTGGCCCAGCACGAAAGGCGCAAGGCCAGTACCGTCATTTCAAAGGCGTGGCTGTCGCCCCCTTCGATCTGTCCAAGCTGCACGAACTGCGGCCAGGAAAGGTCAAGGTTTTTAGCCATGCCGCTGAAGTAGCGTTCCATAAGCTCCAGCGAAAAGGATTCGTTGCCCGCAGGCACGGGGGTGTGCGTGGTGAACAGCGTGTTGGAGCGCACGCGCACCACGGCCTCGTCATGGCTCATGCCCTGAGTCATGCAGTCACGCACGCGCTCGAGGGCCATAAAGGCGGAATGGCCCTCGTTCATGTGGTACACGCCGGGGATGATGCCGAGGGTGCGCAAAAGACGCATGCCGCCCTGACCCAGCAAGATTTCCTGCAACAGGCGTGTTTCGCGATTGGCCTCATACAGGCGGTCGGTGATGCGCCGGTCTTCGTCCGTATTGCGCGTGGTGTCCGTATCCAGCAGGTAAAGGCTTATGCGCCCCACCTGAAGCCGCCAGACCCGTGCGTAAAGGATGCGGCCCGGCAACTCCAGCTGTATGTAGACGGGTTGCCCCTGAGCGTCGTGTACCTGCCTTATGGGCATCTGGCCGAAGTTGTTGACCGGGTATTGCGCCACCTGACGTCCGGTGGAGTCGATTTCCTGCATGAAATAGCCGCTCTTGTAGAGCAGGCCGACGCCCATGAGGGGCAGGGCCATGTCCGATGCGGACTTCAGGTGGTCGCCGGAGAGCACGCCAAGGCCGCCGGAATAGATGGGAATGGACTCGTTAAGTCCGTATTCCGTGGAAAAATAGACAATGGGGTGTTTGGGCGTCACGTCCACGCTGAGGGAGCGGATGGGTTCTGCCATGTAGGCGTCAAACCTGGCCATAACCTTGTGGTACATGGCCATGTATTCTTCATTGGCGATAAGTTCCTTGAAGCGGGCGGGCCATGCTTCTTCCAGCATTTTCAGTGGATTGCGGCATGCCTCCCAAAGCTGGGGGTTGAGCGCCATAAACAGGGCCTTGGCCTGATCGTGCCAGCACCACCAGATGTTCTGGGCCAGTTCGCGCAACCGTGAAAGCTCATGAGGAACTTCGGCCACGGCCATGATGGGGCGCAGAAAGGGCGTGGCCGAGCAGGACGCCGTGAGCACCCGCGTGAGTGCCCCGTGGGCGGAATCGTGGTCGGTGCGGGCATCGGACTTGGCAAGAGCGATGTCAAATGCCTTGATATAGTTGTCGAAAAAATAGCTCCACGAGGTTTTTTCCGCCAGATCGCGGGCATGGCCGCGCCAGGAGCACAGTTCCCCGTCCGGGCAGGCGGTGGCCCCGAGCACCCTTTCGTGCAGGCGGTCAACGCTCTGGTCAAAGCTCATGCCGCGTCGCGGCATGACGCAGACGCCGGTGCGGTCCATGCTTTCTTCTTTCATCTGTTCCCGCGCCCACATGCCGAAGCCCGAAAGGTCGGTAGTAAGGGTGGGAACGGCCCAGGCCGCGCTTTCCTGCGGCGTGTAGCCCCACGGCTCGTACCATGAGGGAAAGAAGCCCATATCGCAGGCGGCCAGCACCTCCTCATAGGGAATGTCAAAAAAGCCGTCATGGCCGTCAAGCATGGCGGGTACAAAGATGATCTTGACGCGCCTTTCCGCGCGGTTGTCGAGTCCCAGTCTGCGGCAGGCGTTGATGATGGGGTCTTGCGGGGCATTCCACACACGGTGGGTGCAGATGAAGGGCAGGCCGTTGTCCGTATCGTCGGGATTGCCGGAAACCGCCGCCGCGTTGACGCCCGTATGCCCCCCCATCACAAGGCACAGGGCAAGGATGGAGCTGTTTGTGCCCGCAAGGTTGCGATCAGCGCGGGCCAGAGCCTCAAGAAAAATATCCACGCCCTTGTTGTGCATTTCGTATCGGCCGGAAATGGCGAAAATGCGCGTGTGCTCCGGCAGGGCCCCGCGCAGGAAGCGGCCCGCCGTAGCCATGATCCGGACGCGCGTGGCCGAGGGGACCGTACGGTCCTCGGTATAGTCCGGTATGACGCGCAGGTCGAGGCCGTTGGTGGTGATGACGTCAGGCTGGCGGCCCAGAAAAACCGTGGATTCTTCACCCGTTATGGGGCTGACGGTGGTGAAGGCGTCTGCCTCGCGTGCGGCGGCGCTTTCAATGGACCATTTGGCCGTGATGTTCAGGGCGGCGGCCTCATTGGCGGGGTGGATGTTGCGCATGTTGGTATAGATGTCGCGCCCTGTGCCTGCCATTGCGCGGCCCAGGGTGGTGGCGTGGGTGGTGAAGACCGTGCCCACTTCGGGGGTGAGTTTTTTCACCGTGAGCAGGCCCGCGCCGCACATCCATTCGTGAAACAGGGCCACGCTGCGGCCCTGCATGGGTTCCACCCGGCTTTCGTGGATGGCCGCAATAACTTCGCCGCAGGCCGTGGCAAACATGACCGGCTCAATGTAGTCCCAGCCGCCGGAGAGCGAATCCACCCCGTAATTTTTCCACATCTCAAACAGCAGCTGGTTGCTGGAGTAGCGCTTGTCAAACTCTACCAGAATCACCTTGGGGCGCCCGGGGATGTTCCACCGGCCCAGACGGCACTTGAGGTCGCGCGTGGCAAGGCCCATGCGCAGTGAATCCCATGCGTGCTCGTCTGTTTCTTCAAAGCCGGGGTTGTTCTTGAGCGCCGGACCCAGAAGAAAATAGTCCTCGCCGAAATGCTCCACGGCCTGAAGGGCCTTGCTGGTGACAACAGAGTGGATGCCCCCCACCTTGTTGCAGACCTCCCAGCTTACTTCAAACAGGGTTACCAGGGACGAGTTGAAATTCATGCCATCTCCTTGTCATGAAGGTCGTGAAGCCGTGCTGCGCTGGCCGGTTATGCATTTTTACGGCTTTTGCGCGGCGTGGCGGGCTTTTTTTCATGCTTTTCAGGGGTAGTTCCGGCTTTTTCACTTTTGGCAGCCCGCGTGTCTGCCGGTTTTGCGTCCTGCTTTGGGGCAGGGGGCCTGCCGCCGCGCCGGGGCGCGGGCGAGGCTGCGTTTTTGACGGCGGGCTTTTCATCTTTTTTTCGACCCTTGCCCCCACCGGCTCCGGCTGCGGTGGCTGCATCAGCGTGTCTGGCGGCAACGGCGGTCCGGGCGCTTTCGGCTGCCTTGAGGCGCAGCTCAAAGTCGGCCAGCACGTTCATATAGGTGATATAGGCGTCATACGGGCCGCCAAAGGGGCTGGGCCTGTCGGGAACTTCGTTGGAAAACCACTTGGTGGACATATGGCGAAAGTGGTCGGCAGTCTGAAGGCGGTCAAAGTCGCGCCTGAGGGCAGCGTCACCGGCGGCCACTCTGGTGCTCAGGGCGTAGAGCGCGTGTATGGCGTCCTTTTGCATGTCGTTGCCGAGCCAGGCCGTGAGGTCGCGCCCTTCGTCTTCCCAGGACATGAACTGCGGCACGTCCACCTCGCCCACGGGGCTGAGGTTTTTGGCGGCCAGCGCCGGAGTGGTGAAGCTGAAGCTCTTGTGGGCCAGCAGGGCGGCGGGCAGGGCCTCCATAAAGTCGAAAATGCCCGATTCTTTTTCGTGACGAAGGCCAAAGATGTGGTAATCATTGAAAATATTGATGATGTCTGCGGCGCCTTCAAGGCTGTGGAACCATGCCGCAAATGTTTCGGCCCTGAGGGGCCACGCGGGCCAGCTGCGGTCTGAAAAGCGCAGGCCCACGTCACCGGAAAGGCCCACGTTGCGCAACAGCAGCGCAAGGCCCGGAGCGCTTGCCGGGCGATAGAGAAAGTTGGCGCTGCGCCAGCCGAGCACGTGATCGGCCCCCTCGGCAAGCACGGCCTCAAAGCCGTGCCCGGCCACGGCAACAGCCAGATCGTTGTTGTAAACGCATTCGGTATTTTTGAAGGTGGCGGGTTTGACACCGAAAAGGCGCTCCAGGCGGGCGCACTGTTCGCGCACCTGACGGTCAAAATCCTGCCGTGAATAGAGAAAGGCCAGCGAGTGCGGCGCGGTTTCGGCCACAAATTCCACGCAGCCCGTGCGCGCCAGCGCTGTGAAGCTTTCCAGCACTTCGGGGGTGTACTGCTCGAAAAGGTCAAGAGCAACGCCGGAAATGGAAAAAGACAGGCGAAAGGCCCCGTCGTAGCGGCGGATGAGCCTGAGCATCATTTCGTTGGCGGGCAGGTAGCACAGGCGGGCCGCGCGCAGGAGGGCTTCGCAGTTATGGTCGTCGTCCTCGTAGATGGAGTTCTGCCCCATGTCAAAGACGGTATAGCGGCGCAGCTGGCAGGGTTCGTGAACCTCATAGCAAAAGCAGATGGCCGGCATCAGTGACCTCCCTGTACGTTGCGGTAAATGACCAGCAACTGGTCGGCGGCGTTTTCCCAGCGGATGGACTTCATTTCTTCGTGACAGTTTTTCACCAGTTCGGCGGCAAGGCAGGGGTAGCGCAGCACGGCGCATATCTTGTCGGCCATGTCGCGGGTGTCCCAGAAGTCGGCCTTGAGGGCGTGTTCGAGCACTTCAGACACGCCGGACTGGCGCGAAAGCAGCACGGGCACGTCGTAGAGCATGGCCTCAAGCGGCGTGATGCCAAAAGGTTCGGAAACCGAAGGCATGACATACAGATCGCTCAGGGCAAACATGCGGTCGACCTCTTCACCCCGCAAAAAGCCCGCAAAGTGAAAGCGGCTGCCCATGCGCAGCTGGCCCGCACGGCGGATGAGCCGGGGCAGCATGTCGCCGCTGCCGGCCATGAAAAAGCGGGCTTCGGGGATTTTTTGCAGCACAAGGCGTGCCGCTTCCATGAAATATTCCGGCCCTTTCTGAAAGGTCACGCGGCCCAGAAACAGCACGCGCTTTTCATGCCGGATACGCGGGGGAACCGGATAGCGCCGCCGCGCCTCGTGACGGGCCACGGCATTGTGCACCACCACCACTTTTTCCGGGGGGATGCCATAGCGCTCGATAACGGTTTTGCGGGTAAGGCGGCTCACGGCCACCACCACATCGGCGGCCAGCATGCCCGCGCGCTCCACGCCCGCGACCTCTTCGTTGATGTTGTGGCCGCTGCGGTCGTATTCCGTGGCGTGAATGTGGACCACAAGGGGCTTGCCTGTCAGGCTTTTTGTAAGCATGCCCGCAGGGTAGGTCATCCAGTCGTGCGCGTGGATGACGTCAAAGTTTTCACTGGCGGCCAGAGCCGCGGCCAGACGGCCGTAACGCGATACCTCGCGCATGAGGTCGGGACCGTAGCCGCCGTGCAGGGTATAGGTGAAGGTTTTTTGACGTGGGCCACGAGTGCCCGCAGCTGGGCGGGGCACAATGGAAAGACCGGCAGGCCCGGCGTTGTGGCGCGAAGTTTTGCGGCCAAGGGCACGAACGTATTCGCGCGGTGTCAGGTAGGGCATGAGAGGGCTGTCCACAGGCATGCAGCGGACGCCCTCGGGCCATGCCGCCGTCTGTTCCTGCCGCGCCCGTTCCATGCGCCGGGCCAGATCTTCGGTAATGGGCGTGCCTGAAGCCGGACGCAAGCGCAAAAAGCCCTCTTGCTCCACGTCGTTGTCAATACGGGGCAGCACAAAGATGATTTCCGCCCCTTTGCGGGCCAGAGCCTGGGTCATGCCAAAGCAGGCGGTTCCCAGGCCGCCGCTGATATGGGGAGGAAATTCCCAGCCGAACATAAGAACTCGCATGGATTCTCCCTCGTGGCGGCGCAGCCGCCGGGTTCGGCAGCCGCTGTTGCGGGCCGCCGCAAATGTTTTTCTTCCTCCGCTCCGGTCAATGCTTCCGGTCTGTGGCCGTGCTTGCAGGCTTTATGTTGCCCTGCCGGTTCCGGCCGTGTTCTTACAGGTCTCCGCTGTCATGCTGATGCGGCAGATGCCCGCCGTATCACCAATGACGGGATGGCTCATGCGGTGGGCCGCCAGTGTGTGCCAGCGTTCATACACGGCGGGCGCGGCTTTTTGCAGGCGTTGCAACAGGCGCAGGCATTCGGCCACGCTCCATGCCTGTGCGATGCAGCCGTTGGGCTTGTAGGGAGGCGAACCGTCAAAAACTTCGGAAATATTCGCCAGTCCGGCCTGTGCAAGGTGGTCGCAATACAGCGGTGTGAGCGTATCCAGCAGGGCCATGACAGCACCGTCCACATCCCAGGCAGTGCGCAGCAGGGCATCGGCATAGTGGCCCAGAAGCCAGGGCCAGACAGTGCCTTGATGATAGGCGCCGTCACGCGCGGCAGTGCCGCCGTCATAGCGCCCCCTGTAATGGGGATCGTCAGGAGCCAGGGTGCGCAGGCCATACGGGGTAAGCAGCCTGTTGCGCACGCACTCCACCACCTGAGGCTGATAGTCTTCGGCCAGTATGGCATGTGGCAGGGATACGGCGAATATCTGGTTGGGCCGCACGGAGGCGTCAAGCCTGCCGTCGCGCCACACATCGCCAAGGTAGCCCCCGCCGCCGGGAACCCAGAAACGCTGGAGGAAGGCCGCGCGCATGCGGCGCAGGGCCTCGTGTCCCGTAAGGGGGGCCTCGCCGAATCTGGCGGCAAGCTGGTCGGCAAAGGCCAGGGTATTGTACCACAGGGCGTTGATTTCTACCGGGCAGCCCTGTCGGGGGGTCACGGGGCGACCGTCCACGCGGGCGTCCATCCAGGTAAGCTGGCTGTGGGCGTTGCCCGCGTGCAGCAGGCCGTCGGCATCCACGCGGATGTCCAGCCGCCGGGCCTTGCCCGCCCCCGCGCGGTAGCCGGAGATCACCGCTTTGAGCGCATGCCATGCATTTTCGTGCAGCCAGCCGAGGTGGCTTTCGTCGGCTTCAAGGCAGCTTTGCAGCGCAAAGGCGTACCACAGGGCCGCGTCTACGGAATTGTAGGCATGGTTACCCCTGGGGGAGAACATGTTGGGGATAAGCCCGTCCTGGACGTGACTGCCCATATCCGCCAGAACGTGCAGGCCGAAATCCGTTCGGCCCGCAAAGAATGTCAGGCCGGGCAGGCTGATGAGGGTATCGCGCCCCCAGGCGTCAAACCAGTGATAGCCCGCGAGAACCTCGGGTCGCCCCTCGGGTGACGTGATGCAGAACTGCCCCCCGGTACGGGCCAGATGGCCGGTCAGGCCGTCGCCGTTTTTGCCTTCGTTGTCGCGGGCACGCTGGGCGTTTTGCCACAGCTCGAGCATGTCGTCATGGCAGGCAGCGGTTCCGACCGTCAGATACACGCAGGCTTCGCCGTCGGACAGCGGCGGCAGGGGCACATCAAGCGTGCCGGGCATGAAAAGGTCTTCGCTGTAGTCAAAGCCGCGTTCGCGCTCTTCAAGATACTCCACGTTGTAGCACCAGTCCGGCTGCGGGATGAAGGTGTGCCCCGCATCAGAATGGCACTGGATGTACAGGTCGGGCAGCCCTTGGTAGGGGCTGATGCTGAAGCCGTCGGGCAGGGGGGTGGTGGTCGTGCGCAGGTGCGTGTTGGCGCGGGTGAGCTTGTGAAAGCTGCGGTATGCCAGCAGGGGGCGCAGGCGCAGGGTCAGGGCCGGTACATGGGGTGGCGTCTGGTCGGACATCTGGTCGGACATCCGGGCGGGCAGTTGGGCGTGCGCAGGGTCAGGGCCGCGTATGCTCCAGCGAACGACAAGGCGGCTTTGCCCCGGCACAAGCATGATTTCGCGACACAGGCGCACATCGCCCACGCGGTAGCAGCATCTGGGCCAGTGATCGAGCCGGAACGTTTCCAGATAGTCATGCCCGTGGGGGTAGAGCGTGTCGGGATGCTGGCGTGTGGAAAGCGCAAATTCCTTGCCGCCGCCCACAAGAGATTCTTCAAGGGCAGAGAGCAGCACGTGGCGGCCGTAGGGGGTGTTGACCGTGAGCAGGCCGTGATATTTGCGCGTATTGCAGCACAGGATGGTGCTGCTCGCGTAGTCGCCAAGGCCGTTGGTGAGCAGCCATTCCTTGCGCAGCGCTCTGCGGGTGTTCTGGCAGGCAGCCTTGTCAAAGCTGAACCGCATACGTCCTCCCTGGCGATATGGGTTGCGTGGGCATGACGCTGCGTGTGGCGAGATGGAGGAGGCGAAGTCGCAGCGGGCTGTGTGAGACTGCTGGAAGGGTGGGCCGGACACTGCCGGCCGCGCGATAGATTCAGAAGGCGGCACATGCGCCGGTGATCGGGTGTGTGAACACCCGGACGGCATGCCCCGGAAAAATACGGGGGCCATGCATGACCGCGGCATGCGCCGCACACAGGGGGAGCGATGCCTTTCCTGTTTGTCTGAGCATTACTCTATATCAGTTTTATCTGCCTGTCGAGGTTTGCGGCATGGTGACAAAATGGCGGCAACAGCCGTACGGCATGGACTATCAGTCAAAACTGTTTGAACACCATCAGGGTATGGCCCTGTGTGGGACATGTGGCATCCTGCTGCACGGGAGGGGCAGCGGCAAGACGTTGCAGGCGTGCGCGTCGGCAGGCGCAGCCTGCCGCTGTAAACGGGACGGTAAAACTGGGGCTTTTTCTTTGCGCGAATTTGGGGTATGCTATTTTGTTACTATCATCACCGCATACCGGACGGGGGAATTATTATGAAAGCACTTGGTCGTTTGCTTGGGGCACTGGCCCTTACCCTGCTGGTGCCTATGACGGCTCTGGCCGGCGACATCAAGATCGGCCTCATGTGCCCGCTGACGGGCAAATGGGCTTCCGAAGGTCAGGACATGAAGAATATCGTCAGCCTGCTGGCTGATGAAGTGAATGCCAGGGGCGGCGTCAACGGCCGCCAGATCAGGATTGTGGTGGAAGACGATGCCGGCGACCCGCGCACCGCTGCCCTTGCCGCACAAAAGCTCGCCTCGGCGGGCGTGGTGGCTGTTATCGGCACTTACGGTTCGGCCGTAACTGAAGCCAGCCAGAATATTCTGGACGAAGCCGGTCTGGTGCAGATCGGCACGGGTTCCACCAGCGTGCGCCTGACGGAAAAGGGCCTGCCGCTCTTTTTCCGCACCTGCCCGCGTGACGACGCTCAGGGCCGCGCTGCGGCCGATGCCGTTGTCAAGGGCGGCTACAGGGCCGTGGCCATTCTGCATGACAACTCCTCTTACGCCAAGGGCCTGGCCGAAGAAACACGGGCCGTGCTGAAAAAAGATGGCGTAAAGGTGGTTTTTTATGACGCCCTCACCCCCGGAGAGCGCGATTACACGGCCATTCTGACCAAGCTCAAGGCTGCGGGTCCCGACCTTGTGTTCTTTACCGGCTACTATCCTGAAACCGGCATGCTGCTGCGCCAGAAAAAGGAAATGGGCTGGGCCGTGCCCATGATGGGCGGTGATGCCGCCAATCATCAGGACCTTGTGAAAATAGCGGGCAACGAGGCGGCCGAGGGCTACTTCTTTATCAGCCCGCCCCTGCCGCAGGATATGGACACCACTGAAGCCCGGTCTTTCCTTGAAGCTTTCAAGGCCAAGTACAATGCCGTGCCCGTTTCTGTCTGGGCCGTGCTGGCGGGCGACGCCTTCAAGGTCATTGAAGCCGCGCTGGCCGCGGGCAACGACAAGCCCGAGAGCATGGCCGCATGGCTCAAGAACCTCAAGGACATGCCGGGTCTTTCCGGCAGTCTGGGCTTTGACGCCAAGGGCGACCGCGTGGGCGAATTCTACCGCACCTATACGGTCAATGATAAAGGCGTATTTGTCTTGCAGCCCAAGTAAACAGGCCGTACAGTGTGCTCCGCGCCCCGGCGCGGTTCGGCGGCTTTGCCGCCGCATGCCCAGCGCGCCGCAAACGGCAAGCGCATACACAGCAACTTTGGCCGTGGCCGCCGGGATCGGAACACTCCGATCCCGGCTCCGGGCCGGTAAATGGGAGCCGCCGTATACGGCTCCGGCGGCGGGGCGCTGCCTCACCGCCCACGGCGAGGCGCGCGTTTTTACGTCGCCGGAGCGTGGCAAGGGTATAACGCTTTATGGAACAGTTTTTACAACAGCTATTGAACGGCCTTGCCGTGGGGGGCATCTACGCCCTGGTGGCCCTGGGCTATACGATGGTGTACGGCGTGCTGAAGCTCATCAACTTCGCGCACGGTGACCTGTTCACCATTGGGGCCTATCTTGGACTGACCCTGCTGGTCAGTTGCAATCTTTCGGGCATGCTCAATCCCGTGGTGGCCGTGCTGGCCGTTTTTGTCATGGTGGCCCTGCTGGTAGCCATCATCGGCTTTTTGCTTGAACGCACGGCCTATCGGCCTCTGCGCAATGCGGGCCGCCTTTCTGCCGTGGTTTCGGCTCTCGGAGCCTCCATATTTTTTCAAAACGCCGTCATGCTCATCTATGGCGCGCGCTTTTACGTGTACCCCGATTATCTGCGGCCCGATTTCACCGTGCATCTTTTTGGTCTGGCCGTTCCCGGCGTGCGCCTTCTGGTCATCGCCGCCAGCGTGATTCTCATGCTCGGCCTGTGGGCCTTTATTCAGCGTTCGCGCACCGGTGCGGCCATCCGCGCGGTAGCCATTGATCCCGGTGCTGCCCAGCTTATGGGCATCAACGTGGATCGCATCATCGGTCTGGTCTTTCTTATCGGGCCGGGCCTTGGCGGGGCCGCCGGGCTCATGGTGGGCATCTACTACGGGCAGATAGACTTTACCATGGGCTGGAGTTACGGCCTCAAAGCCTTTACCGCGGCCATTCTGGGCGGCATCGGCAATATTCCCGGAGCCATGATAGGCGGGCTTTTGCTTGGCGTTATCGAAGCGCTGGCCGCCGGATACATCGCCATTGCCTGGAAAGACGCCATCGCGTTCTTTGTGCTCATCCTCATCCTTATCATCCGTCCCACCGGCATTCTGGGCGAACGCACGGCGGACAAGCTATGAGAAAAGAGCCTCTTCGTATTGCCGCCAGAGTCGCTCTGGCGGCGGTTATCTGCGTGCTGCCCCTCATCAGCAACGCCTACTGGACAGACGTGTGCGTGAGCATTGGCCTGTATGCCCTGCTTTCGCTTTCATTGAACGTCATTCTGGGGCAGGCGGGCATCTTTCACATGGGCCACGCGGCGTTTTTTGCCGTGGGCGCATATACCACCGCCATACTGAACACATTGTGCCAGTGGCCCATCTTCTGGACCATGCCCGTGGCCGGAGCCGTGGCCGCCGTCTTTGCCCTGCTGGTGGCGCGGCCCATCATTCATCTGCGCGGCGACTATCTGCTGATCGTGACCATCGGCATTGTGGAAATTGTGCGCA
>CAJMLK010000070.1 GCA_905214305.1 uncultured bacterium | reverse complement strand
GCATTTCAGACGTGGACGTGGCCACGGAAATGACGGCGTTCGTACGCAACCAGATCCTCACCCAGTCCGCTGTTGCCATGCTTTCGCAGGCCAACAGCATGCCCCAGATGGCTATGCAGCTCATCGGCCGTTAAGACGGCAGCCGGGCTGACTGGTTGAGGCGTGCCTCGGCACGCACACAAAATATCCCCGGGGGTACTCCTCCGGGGATATTTATCTCAAAAAACATCTCGCGACGCTTCAGGCAGCGGATGTTGCGAAATTCTGCGCCGAAGCATACGGCGCTGGCCGTGCACCCCCGGCTAAGCCAGCGCGGTCAGATCATACTCGGTACTTTCCACAATATCACACTCCACCAACGCTCCCGGCGCAACGCCCGGCCCGCTCACATAGGTGATACCGTCCACCTCCGGGGCCTGAAGCCACACGCGGCCGCTGTGCAGGCCCGGCCATTCGGGATGCGGCGCATCCACCAGCACCTGCATGCGGCTGCCCACATGCGCCGCCAGCAGGCGCTCGCTGATATCCGCCTGCAAGTCCATAAGCGTATCGCGCCGCCATTGCCTGACTTCATCCGGGACCTGATCCGGCAGGGTAGCCGCCACAGTGCCGTCTTCGGCCTGATAGGCAAAGACCCCCACGTGCTGGAAGGCGCTTTCTTCCACAAAGCGGCACAGGCTTTCAAACTGTTCTTCCGTCTCGCCGGGGTAGCCCACAATAAACGTGGTGCGCAGGGCCGCTTGCGGCAAAATTTGCCGCACGGTGTCGAGCACCCGCCGGGGATTGCCCGCAAAAGGCCTGCCCATGCGGGAAAGCACATCGGGATGGGCATGCTGCAGAGGAATATCCAGATAGGGCAAAAGCGGCGCACCGGTATCGCGGATAAGGGCAAGAAGCTCCGGGGTCACCCCGCTGGGGTACAGATAAAGCAGGCGCAGCCAGGCCAGACCGTCCAGCGCGGCAAGTTTTTCCAGCAGGGAGGGAAGGCCGTTTTTCATGCCCAGGTCAGCACCCCAGGCGGTCAGGTCCTGTGCCACCAGGGCCAGTTCGCGCACCCCCTGCCCGAGCAGGGCGCGGGCCTCGTCCACGATATGTTCGGCAGAAAGCGAATGCAGCCCTCCCCTGATGGAGGGGATGGTGCAGAAGGCGCACTTGTGGCGGCAGCCTTCGCCCACCTTGAGCCAGGCATACGAAGGCCCGGTGGAAAGCAGCCTGCCGCCACCGGGCATGCGCGCGGGCGGCGGAGGCAGGGCCAGCGCCGAGGCCACCATAGCGGGCCAGCGCTCCAGATCCGCCGTAGGCAGCCACAGGTCCACTTCCGGCAGGTCTTCAGCCAGATTTTCCGCGCCGTACCGACCGACCATGCAACCACCCACGGCCAGCAGGGGTTTTTTTCTGCACCGGCCAAGACGCTGGCCCGCATCCAGAACGGCACGCACGGACTCGCGCACGGCGGGATCAATAAACCCGCAAGTATTTATAAATACAAGGTCTGCGCGGCCCATGTGCTCCACATGGCTCACAGGCACGCCCAACGAACCGAGCAGGCGCTCGCTGTCGACCCTGTTCTTGGGACACCCCAAACTCAACGACCAGACCTTGATTTTTTTCTGTTTGTTTCCACTTGTCATGTGGGGCATCCTACAGATGTGCCTGCGACTTGTCATCAGTGCGGTTCATTTGCAAAACGTCGGGGCCGGTGCTAGGCTCAAAACTTGACAGCTCGGCGTCAGCGCCGTATCCGTGCGCAACCAAACAAGCGTTGCTTATGAAAAACAAACCCACCAAAACCGATATCAAAAAAGACTTCGCTGTAGCTCCCATGAAATGCCTTTCAAGCGGCAGGATGGAAGAGCAGTGCTACTCGGGCGTGCTGCGAAGCGTCTACGCCGAAATATATCTTCTGGATTTTAAAAAAAATCAGGCGCGTGAGCTCTACAGAAGCGACGATATCTTTCTGCCGCCGTCTGCCGGGCTTACCCTGTCTGGCCTCTTTAATGAGGCCCTGACCAAGCTTGTCCACCCGGACGACCACGATGCGCTGCTGCGTTTCTGGGACCCCCTGGCCCGCCGGGATCTTGAAAAAAACGGCCAGCCTTTTTCCACCCTCGATATGCGCAGAAAATGCCGCAACATGAGCTACCGCTGGACGCGCATCACGGCTTTTCCCGTTCGCCAGCCCGGCGGTCATTTTGTGTATCTTGTCTGCGTGCAGGATGTGGACGAACTCAAACGCGCCGCCACCATCGCGCGCGAAAACGAGCTTCTCCAGCAGCAAAAGCTCGACAATCTGCGCTACAAGGCCGTGGTGGACCATACGCGCACCCTGGTATTCGAGTGGCGCAACAATGACCTGACCTACATCAGCCCCCGCATTGGCGAACTGCTGGCCGGAAACTACGATGGCCGCATTCCCTTTGATGTCTGGCGCGAGGACAATGTCCTGTTCAACGGCGACAGTGCCGCCTTTGACACCTGCCTTGCGCGCATGGCTCTGGGCATACGCTCCGGCGAAATGACCCTGCGCCTGCGCCGCCGCGACGGACAGTTCATCTGGTGCAAGGTCACCTATACCTGCCTGGCGGACGAAGCTCCGGGGGATCGCTACATCGGAACCATCAACGATGTGGACGCCACTACCCGCACGGAACAGGCCCTGCGCCTGCGCGCCGAGCACGACCCCCTTACCGGGGCCTACAATACCCAGACCTTTTTTGAAAAAGTTGAAGCGCTGCTGCGCGAATATCCCACAGAACCCTATGCCATCCTGCGTTTTGACGTGGCGGGCTTCAAGGCCATCAACGAGGCATTCAGCCTTGAAGAAGGCAACCGCCTTCTACGGGCCATCGCCCGCCTTATCCGCCAGCGCATTGATACCAGCCGCGAGGCTTATGCCCGCCTGACGGCCGACGTTTTTGCCGTGTGCGTCACCGGCGACCTCAACCGGATTACAAGCTTCATCCATTTTCTTTCACGCAGGCTTGAGCACTATTCCGACACGTTCAGGGTCAAGCTCTTCTTCGGCGTCTGCCAGGTAGAAAATCGCCGCACCCCGGCCCATGTGCTCTGCGACTGGGCCTATCTGGCGCAAAAAACCATCAAGGGCAGCGACCTTGCCAACTATGCCTTTTATGACAACGCGCTACGCCAGCGCCTGCATGACGAAAGCTATATTACCGACCAGATGTACCATGCGCTGGAGCAAAAGCAGTTCAAACTTTACCTGCAACCCAAGGTAGAGCTCTCCAGCGGCCGTATCGTGGGGGCTGAAGCCCTTGTACGCTGGCAGCACCCGCACGACGGGCTGATCCTGCCCGGCCGTTTTGTGCCGCTTTTCGAGCGCAACGGCTTTATTGTGCGGCTCGATGAATACATCTGGGATCTCACCTGCCAGAGCCTGCGCATGTGGCTGGACAAGGGCTACAAACCCATGCCCGTTTCGGTAAACATGTCGCGCCTGCATTTTAATGACGGCGGCCTGACAAAAAAACTGGTGCAGCTTACAAGCAAATACCGCCTGCCGCGCAACCTGCTCGAACTGGAACTTACCGAAAGCGCCTTCTTTAAAAATGAAAACGCCCTCATTCACATCATGTGCCAGTTGCAGGCCGAGGGTTTTGTTTTTTCCATGGACGATTTCGGCACAGGCTATTCCTCGCTAAGCACCCTGCGCACCCTGCCTTTCGATATTGTCAAGCTGGATCGCGCCTTCATCAGCGACGGCACAGACAACGAACGCGGCCAGATCGTGGCCCGAAACACCATTGCCCTTGCCAAAGACCTGCACATGCAGATCGTGGCCGAAGGCGTTGAAACCCTTGATCAGGCCCGCTTTCTGCTCAGTTGCGGCTGCAACTGCGCCCAGGGCTTCTACTACTCCCAGCCGCTGGATCAAGACGCCTTTGAGGTGCTTTCCTTTATTCAGGAAAAAGCCTTCTGGGTGGATCCCCTGCTGGTCAACGATGCCCGTGCCCTGGGCCTGCCCCTCAGCGACGAAAAGCCCTTCTACGACTTCTAGAGCAGGTTGGGGCAATTTCACTTTGTAATTGCCCTGCTGACGCAAAGGCGGCAGCCGCCACAACGTGGCGCGCTGCACGCGAGTGCTGCATTCGCGCATTTATATTTTTTCAAAGGTAAAATGCTCAGGGCACATAACACCTGAAACGCTTGCCCGAAGCAGGCAAAAGCCTGCCTGCGCGCATTTCGTGCCAGGATTTTCAAAAAAATCCCTGCAGAACAGGCAATTCATCCCATTGGCAAACTGTCCTGAAAACCGCTTTCCATAAAAAACAGCGCCAAGAGCCTTGTCACAGCCCTCAGCGCATTCCAGCCTGAAGCATATGCAAAAGTTTCAGCCGCCCCGGGCTGCCGTCTGGCAGTACAAGCCGTGACGGGCGGTCTTCAGCCGTGCCTCTTCACCGGGCAAGCGGGCTGATCCCCGCCATTTCCGGGGCATCTGTCCCGTCGCCTTCTATCTGCTCCTCCTGCCACAATACATGCCGCGCACGCCGGAAGCGCTGCCCCGCTGGGGTCCCAGAGCAATTTCACTTTGAAATTGCACTGGCGTCTGCGTGAGCAGACGTTCGCTACGGAGGCGTAAGCGCAGTTTATCTGCGCGGTTAAACGCCGAAGTGAGCGTGCCTTAAACTTTGAGAATGTATATTCTCAAAGTTAATCTGCTCTAAAGGGGCAGGCGCAGAAGACGTATGGTCCCTGGCTGAATATAAAGCAGCTTTTCCTGGCTTACGTACCGTGGGCTGGTGACAAAACTGTCTTTGCGCACGTTGAGCACAGCCTCGGCCTCATGACTGCAATCAAAAAGATGCAGCACATTGTTTTTCAGGCTGTCGGCAGTTGTCCAGTGGCGGTTCATGGGCGGCCCGTCAGGCGTAAGGTGGCGCAGAAAGCGGAAAACAAGCGCCCGGTGCGTACCACCATTAAGCCACTGGTCAAAACAGTCCCACACCTGCTCCGATGAAGGGTCCTGATCCGTGCCGAAGGGCTGGCGTACATCCAATGGAAAGACGCGACTCTGCATACGAAGCATGCCGTCCACCAGATCGCAATAGTCCGTTTCCTGCTCCAGAGCGGCGCGGAAAGCCTCGGGGGAAGCCGCAAGAGCCATCAGCGACTCGTTAAAAATCTCGCGCGCCTTGAGCACCCGGATACTGTGGGTAAGCCGCAGGGCATTGATCACGGCGTAGATGGCGCAAAAAGTGTCGAGTTTGCCCTGATAAAAGGGTTTCAGCATGGAAATCCTCCCGTAGTTCTTATGCCCACTGCCAGCCAGCCGGTCAAGGCGGAATGCCCCGTTGCCTGTTTACGCATCCCGGCGCAAGTCCCCTGCCTGCACGACGCTGCCGACAACACACGCAGGAGCGCCGCGCCTGCGTCGTGCACAGCGCGCACGGTGCGGGCGGCTGCCGGACCTCCTTCAGGCTGCGCATGTTCCCGCCCCTGTGCGGACCCGCACCCGAGCCATGCCGAACTTCGGAAAACTGGATAATCTGTTTACCGCGTGCGGCCCCGCACCCGCGCCGCGCCTGCTCCATGCCACGCGATGCCCGCGCCGCGCCCTGCGCACGCGCTTTCCGCGCGACCGACTTTTCCTTTACAAGCAAGCCGTGTGCGTGTATAAAAGTTCATTCATAAACTATATCACAATACCTTGATATGCAGATATTTACTACGCCTCAACAACTTGCGGCCCAGTGCCGCGCCTGGCATGCGGCCGGGGACGACATCGCCCTTGTGCCCACCATGGGCTACTACCATGCCGGCCATGAAGACCTCATGGCCCACGGCCGCACTCTGGCCCGGCGCATGGTGGTAAGCCTTTTTGTCAACCCGGCCCAGTTCGGCCCCGGTGAAGACCTGGCCGCCTACCCGCGCGATGCCGAGCGTGATACGGCCATTGCCGCCAGCCACGGTGCGGACGCCATTTTCATGCCCGAACCGGGGAGCATGTACGAGGCCGATCACGCCACATGGGTCGAAGTGCCGGACATGTCGAGGGGCCTGTGCGGGCAAAGCCGTCCCACGCATTTTCGCGGGGTCTGCACCGTCGTGCTCAAGCTTTTCATGCTGAGCGCCGCCGATGTGGCTGTTTTCGGCCAGAAAGACTGGCAACAGCAGGCCATCATCAAGCGCATGGTTCGCGACCTGAACCTTCCGGTGCGCATTGAAACCCGGCCTACCGTGCGCGAGGCCGACGGACTGGCCCTGTCCTCGCGCAATGTCTACCTTTCGCCGGAAGAGCGCGCGCAGGCCCCGGAAATCCGGCAGGCCCTGCTGCACGCCCAGAATCTGGCCCACGAGGGTGCAACCAGCGCATCCCTGCTGCGTGAAGCAGTGCTGCGGCGCTGGGCGGAGCTGCTGCCCCTGGGCCGTCTGGATTACCTCACCATCGTGCATCCGGAATCGCTGGAGCCGCTTGACGAAGTAACAGGCCCGGCCCTTATGGCCTGCGCCGTGCGCATGGGCAAGGCGCGCCTTATCGACAATATTCTTTTACGCTCGTAAAAAAAACATCGCGCCTGCCGCGCGTCCCTTCAAGGAGAACAGCATGCAGACCAAGGGCAAATATTACTTCACCTCTGAATCCGTTACCGAAGGCCATCCCGACAAGGTGGCCGACCAGATATCCGACGCCGTGCTGGACACCCTGCTGGCTCAGGACCCGGACGCCCATGTGGCCTGCGAAGCGCTGGTCACCACGGGCATGGCCGTTATCGCCGGTGAAATCAGCACTACCGGCTATGCCGACCTGCCCACCGTGGTGCGCGAAACCATCAAGAACATCGGCTACAACAGCTCCGACATGGGCTTTGACTGGCAGACCTGCGCCGTCATTTCCACCATCGGCCACCAGTCCCCTGATATCGCCCAGGGCGTTGTGCGTTCCAAGCCTGAAGATCAGGGCGCCGGCGACCAGGGCATGATGTTCGGCTTTGCCTGCAATGAAACCTCCACCCTTATGCCTGCCCCCATTTACTGGGCGCACCAGCTCTCGCAGCAGCTTGCCAGGGCGCGCAAGGACGGTCTGGTGGACTTTTTCCGCCCGGACGGCAAGACGCAGGTTTCTTTTGAGTACCAGGACGGCAAGCCCGTGCGCATCAACAACGTGGTGGTTTCTACGCAGCACGCTGCCAGCGCAAGTCAGGCCGATGTGGCCGAAGCCGTGAAAAAGCATGTCATCCGCCCCATTCTTGAACCTTCGGGCTATTTCAACGAAAAAGACTGCGAAATTTTCATCAACACCACCGGACGCTTTGTGGTGGGCGGTCCCATGGGCGATTGCGGGCTTACCGGCCGCAAGATCATTCAGGACACCTACGGTGGCAGCGGCCACCACGGCGGGGGCGCGTTCTCCGGCAAGGACCCTTCCAAGGTTGACCGCTCCGGAGCATACATGGGCCGCTACATTGCCAAGAACGTGGTGGCTGCCGGTCTTGCCCCCATATGCGAAGTGCAGATCGCCTACTGCATCGGTGTGGCCCAGCCCGTGAGCGTGCTTGTTTCCTCGCAGGGAACCAGCGAAATTCCTGATGAAATCCTCACCAAGGCCGTACGCGAAGTTTTTGACCTGCGCCCCTATTTCATCACCAAACGTCTGGATCTCAAGCGCCCCATCTACCAGAAGAGCGCCTGCTACGGCCACTTTGGCCGCGAACTGCCCGAATTCACCTGGGAAGCCACCGATGCCGTGGCCGACCTGCGCACCGCCGCCAAGGTGTAACCGGAAAAGGCCAGACAAAAGAACAGCCTTATTTACGTACTGACGTGCAAGGGGGAACTTCCTGAAAGAGGTTCCCCCTTGTGCATGCCGCATCTCAACGGGGTACACGTGCATCACGCGGCGGGTGATGCCTACCCCTTGTGCATGCGCATCTCCCAATGTTTCCTGCTGCCGAAGCCGTTCGGGCCGTACCGCTGCCGCTTCGCCAGCCACAGGCAGCCACAGGCAGTCACAGGCCGGGCAACCCGCGCGCAACAGAGACAAAAGCACAGAGACAAAAGCACTGCCGCCGCCCGTTTGGCTGCCCCGGGCATTCCTTTGCATTGCCTGCCTTGCCAGCCGCGCCGCCCTTACCTATACTGGGCAGATTGCAGCCGCCCGCAGGGCGGCCCGAATCCCACTTTCTGTCCAGCGTGAGGTACAACATGGCCGGAAACACTTTTGGGCGCGCCCTGCGCCTGACCACCTTCGGCGAATCCCACGGCCCCGGCCTTGGCGGCGTCATTGACGGCTGCCCTGCAGGCCTGGAGCTGACCGAAGCCCATATCCAGACAGAGCTGGACCGCCGCAAACCCGGCCAGGGGCCAACGGCCACCAAGCGCAAAGAGGCTGATACCGTGCGCCTGCTTTCCGGTGTTTTTGAAGGGCGCACCACCGGAACACCCATTGCGTTTTTCATCGCCAATGAAGACCAGCGCCCGCGCGATTACGGCAATCTGGCCGAAGCCTTTCGGCCGGGCCATGCGGACTGGGGATATTTTCAAAAATACAACGGCCTGCGCGACTATCGGGGCGGCGGTCGCTCTTCGGGGCGCGAAACCGCCGCGCGTGTTGCCGGGGGCGTTATTGCCAAAAAAATTCTGGCGCGACGCGGCGTGACCATTCTGGGCGGCTGCGTGGAACTGGGCGGCATTGCCGCGCCCCATTGGGGGCTGGACATGGACGGGGCTGCGGCGCGTCCGTTTTGCGCGGCAGCGCCTTCCGTGGTGAGCCAGTGGGACGCCGTGGTCGCCGAAGCCCGCAAGGCCGGTGAGACCCTGGGCGGCATTGTGCGCATTGAGGCGCGCAACGTGCCTGCCGGTCTTGGCGAGCCTGTTTTTGACAAGCTTGAAGCCGTGCTGGCCCATGCCGTCATGAGTGTGGGCGCGGTCAAGGGCATTGAGGTGGGCGAAGGCTTTGCCGCAGCGGCCCTGCGCGGTTCGCAAAACAACGATCCCCTGCTTCCGGCGGAAGAACCGGGGCCGGGCAAGGCGCGTTTTGCCTCCAACCACGCCGGCGGCATCCTTGGCGGCATATCCAGCGGGCAGGACATTATCCTGCGCGCCGCCGTCAAACCCATCGCCTCCATAGCTCTTACGCAAAAAACCGTGGACAGGCAGGGCCAGCCCGTGGACATGCTCATCGGCGGGCGCCACGATCTGTCCGCCATACCGCGCATCGTGCCCGTGCTGGAAGCAATGACAGCCCTTGCCCTTGCAGACGCCCTGCTTTTGCAGCAGCGCATGGGACTGGGCGCATGAAAAAGCACCCCCTCTGCGGCCTGCGGTCAGTGGGGCCTGCTGCGCTCAAGGACTTTGACCTCATCGGCGTGACAGATATGCACGACCTTGCCAGCCGCGACCCGCAGGAACTGCATGACGCCCTGTGCCGTCTCAAGGGGCACGCTGTGGACATCTGCTGCCTTGACGTCATGCACTGCGCTGTGGCGCAGGCCCGCGACCCGCATCTGCCCGCTGAACAACGTGACTGGTTCTTGTGGTCACGCCGCCGCAAGGCCGCGCCTGACGGCAAATGTCAGGCTTCTGGGAATCCGCTGCCATGAAGGACATGCCCCTGCTGCAAGACCCCGATGCCGTTGAAATTTCCGGCACTGTGGAGCGCGTTATCTTTCATAATGAAGAAAACGGCTATACCGTGCTGCGCCTTATGCCCGCTGCCGTCAACAGCGGTGGTGGCGATGGCGGCCTGACCCGCCCGCGCGACTCCGTGAGCTGCGTGGGCCATATGGTCAACCCGCAGGCGGGCGTGCAGATGAAGCTTGGCGGCCGGTGGGTCACCAATGCCCGCTTTGGCCGCCAGATAGAGTTCAGCCATGCTGAAGAAATGATGCCCGCCACCATCGAGGGCATACGCCTGTACCTGTCTTCTGGGCTTATCAAGGGCGTGGGCGAAGAAATGGCCTCGCGCATAGTCAAGGCATTCGGCACAGACACCATCCGTGTGCTGGATGAAGAGCCGGAGCGCCTGCTCAAGGTGCGAGGCGTGGGGAAGAAAAGTCTGGATCGCATCCGCACGTCGTGGGCCGAGCACCGCGGCATGCGTGACCTCTTGCTCTTTTTGCAGCCCCACGGCATCACCCCGGCCTATGCCGTGCGCATCTACCGCGCCTATGGCGCGGATGCTCTCGAAATTGTGCGCGAAAACCCCTACCGCCTTGCCATGGACATCCACGGCATCGGCTTTGTCACAGCCGATGCCGCAGCCCGCAAACTGGGCTTTGAGCACGACCACCCCCTGCGCATTCAGGCAGGCACACTCTATGTGCTGCAAAAAGCTACGGATGACGGCAACGTCTACCTGCCGCAGACCGCCCTTATGGAAGCCGTATGCGCGCAGCTCGGCGTGGATGAAGGCCTTGTTGCCGATGCTCTGGCAGCCCTTGAGGCTGACGAGCGTATCGTGCGGGAAGACATGGATATGCCCGACCCTGACGGCGCGCAGTCTGAAACGGGCGTATATTTGCGCCGCTATTTTCACTGCGAATCCAAAACCGCGTTTTATCTGCAACGGCTCATGCGCTCGCCCAAGTCCATACGCTTTGAAAAGCCAGATGCTCTGGTGGACAAGGTGGTGAAAGAGCTTGACATATCTCTTGCGCCCGAGCAGCTGGAAGCCGTGCGCACCGCTGCGCGCAGCAAGGTCATGGTGCTTACGGGCGGCCCCGGTACGGGCAAGACCACCATCATCAACGCCATTATCAAGCTTTTTGCCGAAGTGCGCGCCCGCATTCTGCTGGCAGCCCCCACGGGGCGCGCGGCCAAGCGCATGGCCGAAACTTCGGGCCGCGAATCCCGCACCATCCACCGCCTGCTGGAATACAGCCCCAAGGAAGACGGCTTTGCCCGCAATGAGGACAGTCCCCTGGCCTGCGGCCTGCTGGTGGTGGACGAAGCCTCGATGATGGACACCCTGCTCTTCTACCACCTGCTCAAGGCCGTTCCTCTGGGCGCGACGCTTGTTCTGGTCGGTGATGTGCACCAGCTGCCCTCGGTTGGCCCCGGCAATGTGCTGGCCGACATCATCGCCTCTGGCGTAGTGCCCGTGGTGGAGCTTACGGAAATTTTCCGTCAGTCGGCAGAGAGTGAAATCATCTGCAATGCCCACCTTATCAACCGGGGCGAGGTTCCTTCGCTGGAGTCCAGCAAGGACCGCCTTTCAGACTTTTACTTTATCCATCAGAACGATCCGGAAAAAGCCGCCGACCTCATGGTTGATCTGGTGCGCAACCATATTCCGCGTCGCTTCGGGCTTGACCCCGTGGACGACATCCAGGTGCTCACCCCCATGCACAAGGGGGCCGTGGGCGCAGGACAGATGAATGCGCGCCTGCAGGAGGCCCTGAACCCCAACGGTCTGGAAGTTCGACGCGGCGAACGGTCCTTTCGCCTGCACGACAAGGTCATGCAGATACGCAATAACTACGATAAGGACGTATTCAACGGCGACATGGGGCGGATCAGCTTTCTTGACCTTGCTGACCGCACCCTGAGCGTCACCTTTGATGACCGCGTGGTTCCCTACGAGTTTGATGAACTGGACGAACTGGCCCCGGCCTACGCCATATCCATTCACAAATCTCAGGGATCGGAATATCCCGCCGTGGTCATACCCATCATGATGCAGCACTACGTACTGCTGCAGCGCAACCTTATCTACACCGGAGCCACGCGCGGCAAAAAGCTCGTCATCCTTGTGGGCGAATCTCGCGCGCTGCACATGGCCGTCAAGAACAACAAGACGCGCAAGCGCTTCACGCGTTTGGCCGAACGGCTGGCCCCGGTCGAATAAAAATATCGCTCCCGTCAAAAACACTTCAGGCCGACCGCATATGCGGTCGGCCTGTTCACTGGAGCTGTTCATTTGCACGGTTACGCGCCGAGGCAAACACCCCGGAAGCATTTAGAGCAATTTCACTTTGAAATTGCTCTGGCGGCTGCGTGAGCAGACGTTCGCTACGGAGGCGTAAGCGCAGTTTATCTGCGCGGTTAAACGCCGAAGTGAGCGTGCCTTAAACTTTGAGAATGTATATTCTCAAAGTTAATCTGCTCTAGAATGGAGATTTTCCACGTAAAAATGCTCCGGATTCAGCGCTCGGGAACACGAAGTCATGCTGCCGCAGGCTGGCTGCGTGCCAATGCCTCCTGCCCCGAAACCCCTCGGCGGCAACTACGCGGAAATGGCGATGTACTCATCCCCGAGGCCCTGCCGCCATGCCACCAGATCTTCCACACTGCACAGGGGAATGCCGTGAGCCACGGCAAAAGCCGCAACCTGCGGCAGGCGGGCCATGCTGCCATCATCCAGGGTCAGTTCGCACAGGACACCGCACGGCGCATGCCCGGCCAGACGCATGAGGTCAACGGTGGCTTCGGTATGCCCACGGCGTTCCAGAACACCACCGGGCTTTGCGCGCAGGGGGAACACATGGCCCGGACGGCGCAGGTCTTCCGGGCGCGCGTTTTCCGCCACGGCGGCCTGAATGGTCGCCACACGGTCAGAGGCGGAAACCCCGGTGGTCACGCCAGTGGCGGCCTCGATGGAAATGGTGAACGCCGTTTGCTGCGTATTGGTGTTGTGCTCTGTCATCATGGGCAGGGCAAGACGCCGCGTGTACTCGTCCGTAAGGCACAGGCAGACAATACCGCTGCAATGCCTTATGAGCATGGCCATTTGTGGCACGGTGATGGTCTGGGCCGGAAAAATGAGGTCACCTTCATTTTCGCGGTCTTCATCATCCACCACAAGAACGCCACCACCGGCGCGCAAGGACGCCAGCGCTTTCTGCACACGCTCGTGCGAGCTGCCAAATGAATCAAGAGACAATGAGGACTGATGCATGCCGTTCTCCGTTTTCCGGTCAATGCCGGGAGAGGGTGCATCAGGGCGTGGACGGGCCACCAAAGGAATGCCACCGGAAACTTCGCCAACGGCAAAAGTTCACACGCGGCAGCACAAACCCGGCGCACATGCGCAAGGCCATCGGTGGCTGCAACCGTTCTCTTCCATCCGGACTATTACCGTCGGCTTCGGATTCTCACCGAATCTGCTGACCCCGACATGGGCGCTCGCGGGCTGACGACTGCCATGAGGCCGCCGTATCACCGCCGGTGGGGACTTGCACCCCGCCCTGAGAAACAGAAACAACATACGCATTCACGGCCGGTTACGCAAGGCGCTGTACCATGAAAAAATGCCTTGCGGCACAAAACGGACGCTCCACTCCACCTCATGCGGGAAAAACAAAAGCCTCAAAGCAAAACAGCTCCACCCCGGCATTTTTCCAGCTCCCGCTGGGCAGATTGGCCTTGAGACAAAGATTGTCCAGATACTCCAGCCTGTTCCAGCCCTGATCCACAGGAACCTGTGGCAAAAAGACGCCGCTGTGCCCCTGCCATTGCAGCACAAGGCCATGAACGCCCACCTTTATCTTTTCCGGGTCAGGGCAGGGGTGCAGAGCGCCCAGCACAGAAATATCCAGTTCGGCCTTGCGCCATTCATCCAGCGTCAGCGGAGAAAAGCGTGGATCGCTGAAAGCGGCCGCAGACGCCAGATGCCAGACCCCTTTATACAGGGGTTCCCTGCCCACAATATTTCCTATGCAGCCCCGCAGGGCACGGTGCAGGGTAATGGTGACAAATGCGCCCAGAGGGCGCAGCAATGGCGCCTGCGCCCTGCGCAGGCTTTCGGGCGGCTCAGGGATGGTAGCCACGGTTTTGCCAAGCAAACCGGCCTCGATGGACATTCGAGCCTGGCGGCTTAAAAAATTCTTCTCTGCATCGGTAAGGTTGAACGAAGTGCCCATAGCCACCCCTTTCTATATCAGTTTTACGATATGTTGCAGAATACTACTCCATAAAGCAAGAAATGCCGCAACAATTGTTGCGGCATTTCTTGATAAGGCTTTCACGCAAAGGCTGACGCGCTTCGCGCAGGCCAAGAACTGGTCAGGCCCGGTGCTTGGAAATTTTTAGCCGCAGACAAAATACACAGGCTTTTACTGCGAAAACGAACTGGCCGTTTTCGAAACAAAAAGCCGGTTGTGACGCTGCATGCGGCTAAAAAGGCCAAACGCTAGTCTTCGCCTTCAGCGTGGGACTGCTTGCCGGCACCCTTCAGACCATACATGGTGGTGGAACCGGAAGACCAGAACTCCAGCACTTCTTCGTTAACCAGCTTGGTGAGGATCTTCTTCACGTCGCGGGGACCCTTGTCAGGGAACAGTTCCGTAAAGTCCTTGAAATAGAACTTGGACTTGGAAGCGGCTTTGCTGTTCAGAAAATCAACAACAATATCTTTGTCGTCAGCCATGGTGAGTCTCCTGTCCC
>CAJMLK010000069.1 GCA_905214305.1 uncultured bacterium | reverse complement strand
ACCAAAGCTGCCGATTGCCGCTTAACATGGCGTTCGAATTTGACGACCTACCTCATATGGCATTCTTGGCATTCCTGTGTGAACAAAGCCCCGGAGCCATCAGAACAGCCGGGGCTTTGCCTGTTCAGGATGTACCCCTGAAAGTGAACGCAACTGAGTGACTTACCCTACGGGAGCACCAAGGGTTTGGCCTTTGTCTCGTATTGTTTGGCTTTCTGGAGCACTCTGGCGAAATAGCTTTGGCAGTTAACATTAACCAGATCGTATAAATATCTCTCCTGCTGCGTATGGAATATTTCGATCGGGCTGTTTTCCTTATCAATTTCTGCACGCGCGAGGTCAATATATTCCTTGCGATACTTGGGCGTTTCTACCTCATAGGCGTCCAGCTTTTCCGCGCTTTCTGAAAATGTCCCACTCAAGGTAAAACCAAAATTACTGCCGTCGCTGCCCACAAAGTGCATATGGTCAATGTGTGGACCTATTTTGAGGAACCGCTTGCCAAACCAGTCTTTGGGAGCAACGTCTAATTCTCTGACCCCCATGCGATAATAGGGTACTTTGGCGTCAGGTTCCGCTGTATAGGGCTTGAGCGCGGAGTGATCTTTTTGCGAATGTCTCTTGACCACATCCGCCACGCTCTCGGCGTACATGCGCTCTTCCAGAGGCGCTTCGGCTGAAACGGGCATGGGCGCGTTGAGAGCAGCCTGAGCCTGCTTAGCGGCCATATCCGCCTTGGCCTTATCCGCCACAAAGGTAAACTGCCCATTTTTCAACCGTGGCTGCCCTGATACGTCGTGTCCTGCCCCGCCACGCCTTCCGCCATAACTTCCTGCCTTTTTGAACCCTCCTGTATGACAAGGACTGGTGATTTGGCGGGAGTATAGCCCAATGACAAAAAGGCGTAAGACTGAACGGGTTCAGCACCGCTATTTGCTTGATTGATGCGGGTTATTCAATGACGAAGGGCGTTTTCAAGCGAGTTCTGATATTTTTTTATAAACAAAACAGATGATTAGAAAATAAAAGCCTGTGCAGTTCTCATTTTTTTCCTGTTTTTATAGTCGGTTAACAACAAAAACATTATTGACAAGCCCTTAAACTAAACACTATTTACATGTATACACATGAATAGGCAGCCCAATTTTTCTTTGCCGGTGCTTTTAACAACTCTTTTCCCCCAGCCGCGCTGGCTCCGTTTTCTTTGACTCAAGGCTGCTGCGCTGCGGCAAGCATGCCTCCTCTTACAGGGATTCGCGCATGAACATTGAAGACGTGGTAAGCTCTACAGCCAAGGCAATGCTGGATTTCTGGCTGCGGCACTGGCCTATATGTTTGCTCACTCTGTGCGCCGTGCTGGATTTCTTGGACAATAACGACTCCGTGAGCAGAATTATTTTTGCCGCGAGCTTTGTGGCTACAGTTGTTTGCCTGAAGGCATTTCGCCTTGAGCGCTGCTTCTGGATATACACACTTGTTTTTATTGGCATTATCGCTTTCTTCTTCGCCGATATAGAATCAAATGAATTGCAGAACGCTTTACACCTGGAAACATTTAACGAAAACTTGGTATCCCGGGTCGTAGAAGCTGTACTTTGGACAGGGATAATAGCACTGTTGTCTTCAGGAATGTATTTTTTGCGATTCAGCCATACCGTCAGCCCTGCTGCCCTTATTAAAATACCCCTGACCCTCTTTTTCATGTACGTCTTCCTGCAGCCGATTTTCATGCTCATATGGTATATCTTGGTGATGTATTCATATGGCATTCTTGGCATACCCGAATAAAGAAAACCCCGGCGGTTCTGCGTCGCCGGGGTTTTGTCCTGTCAGAACGTGCTGTTAAAAGCAAACGTAAATGAGCAAGCTATTCTTCCTTAAGCTAAAAATTATTTAAATGCATACTCATGAACAGATACCCCCCAGTATTCCTTGGCTCTGCTTTTTGCTCTATCAACAACAGCCAGCGCTGACTCCGCCACTTTCGGCATCAATACAGCAAAGCTTACGGCACCCCCAAGGATTGGCCTATGAACATTGAAGACGTGGTAAACTCTACAGCCAAGGCAATTCTGGTTTTCTGGCTGCGACACTGGCCGCTATGTTTGCTCACCCTATGGGCTGTAGCAAGTTTATGGGCATCAGCGAACATCAACAGCACGGTTTCTGCTGTCACTAGTGTTGCTGTTGTTACTGCGAGTTTTGTGGGCACAGTCGCTTGCCTGAAAACATTTCGGCTGGAGCGCTGTTTCTGGATATATATACTGGCTTTTTTGAGTTTTTTTTGGGTTTCCATTAATCCTGTCGATGCGCACAACATACAAAGATATTTACACCTTGAGTCTCTGGATTTTTTTCTTATACGGCAAATTACAGATGCATTGCAGTGGACGGCAGTTGTCATGCTATTATCAGCAGGGATTTATCTGTTAGGGTTTCGGCATGCCGCTGGTTACGCCACCCTCATTAAAATACCCCTGACCATATTTTTCATGTGTGTGTTTTTACATGAATTCTTCCCAATTTTTGCCCTTTACATGGCAGGAAACATATTCGGCATTCTCGGCTTACACATGTAATGCAAATTCTTCACGCCCGCACCTTGTTCAGCGCTTGCGGGTTTGCCCCGCAATTGCCGCCACGTTCCCCAACCATCCAGCATACGTACAAAACCCCCTTCAAATTTTCAAAGTTTCAGCCTAGGGGCTGTCTCTAAATAAATGATTTTGCGCCAAGGCAAGGAAAAAGGCTTGTTTACGAAAGGAGTGTACTTTTGCGGCACATGACTGGAGTAAAAAAAGCCTTTTGACGCAGCCAGTTGGACAAAAGAATTATTTAGAGACAGCCCCTGGTGGGCTTTTTGCTTTATCTACCTGATGGGGGGGCAATAGCATTGGCGAGGGTTCGTCAGAGAGCATTTAACACTTGAAATGCTCGCTTACGGCAGGCAAAAGCCTGCCTGCGCGCATTTCGTGGCAAGGGTTTTCCTGAAAATCCTTGCAGGGCAGTTAACTCATTTCATTCGTAAACTGCTCTGGAACAGATTAAAAGCAGTTTTACCTTGAGATTGCTCTGGACACTGGGGAAAGGAAGTTATGAATATGCCCTATGTCCTTCTGCTCAAAACCTGCAACCTGCCCGCCACAGCTTCGCCGTAACGCACACGCCACCACCGGCGGCGGATGCGCAGACGTGCGCGGTCCAGGCACAGATAGACCACAGGGGTGGTGTACAGCGTCAAAAGTTGGCTCATGAGCAGCCCCCCCACAATGGTCACGCCCAGAGGCTGCCGTATCTCGGCGCCGTCGCCCTGCCCGATGACAAGCGGCACAGCACCAAGAATTGCCGCTGCCGTGGTCATCATGATGGGACGGAAACGCAGCAGACATGCCTCATAGATGGCCTTTTCCGGCGGCAGCTTGCGGCTGCGCGAGGCTTCCAGAGCAAAGTCGATCATCATGATGGCGTTCTTTTTGACGATGCCACAGAGCAGCAGCACGCCGATAAGGGCAATAACGCTGAACTCCATCTTGAACAGCATGAGGGCCAGCAAGGCTCCTCCCCCTGCTGAGGGCAGGGTTGAAAGAATGGTCAGAGGATGGATAAGGCTTTCGTACAGCACGCCGAGCACAATATACAGCGCCGCCAGCGCCGCCAGAATGAGAACGACCTGATTGCCCGCCGTATCGCTGAACATTTTGGCAGTTCCCTGAAAACTGCCCACAATGGAAGACGGCATGCCGAGCCGTACCCGCGCCTCTTCGATGGCCTCCTGCGCCTGCGAAAGGGCCACCCCCGGCGCAAGGTTGAATGACAGGGTCACGGCCGCAAACTGCCCCTGATGCGAAACCGAAAGAGGCGCAAACGACGGCGCCACGTTGGACACGCCAAGCAATGGCACCAGTCCGTCCTTGCCGGACAGGTAGACCTTGCCCAGAGCCTCTTCACTTTCCAGCCAGTTTTCACCGTATTCCAACACCACACGGTACTGATTTTTGTCTCGATAGATGGTGGAGACCTGGCTTTGACCAAAGGCATTGCCCAGAGCCGAATCCACATCTTTCATGCTCAAACCGTGCCGCGCCAGCGCATCTCGATTGACCGTAACCATGGTTTGCAGGCCACGTTCTTCAATATCGCTGTCCACATCCTTGAACAGGGGTACGTCCGCCAGCGCCTGCTGCATGCGGCGTCCCCAGGTGCGCAGATCGTCCAGATTGTCGGCCTGCAGGGTGTACTGATACTGTGAGCGCGAACCGCGCCCACCCATCATGATGTCCTGCGCGGGCTGCAGAAAAATCTGCAAACCCGGTTCGCCGGAAAGCTTGCCGCGCAATCGGCCGATCACGGCCTGCGCGTCAACCTTGCGTTCGTCCAGAGGCTTGAGGGCGATGAACACCCCGCCGCCGCCACGGCCGCCGGAAATATGGGCCGAAACCTGCCGCACCGCCGGATCGGCACGGATAACTTCCACAAGCTTTGCCAGTTTGCTCTGCATGGCCTGGAACGACGCGCTCTGATCGGCGCGGATGCCGCCCATGATCACGCCTGTGTCCTGCATGGGAAAAAAGCCTTTTGGCACAATGATATACATCCACACATTGGCGGCCACCACAAACAGCAGAACAAGCATGGTCAGGCGCGGATGTCGCAGCACCACCGGCAGGCTGCGGGCATAGCCGGACTGCATCCCCGCAAGCACTTTGCCCCAGGCGTCCCCCAGGCCCGACAGAAAACGTCGTACCGCATTCCACACGCGACTTTTTGCCCGCACGCCCGACTTTGGGGCCACCGCAGGAATTTCAGCCGCGGCAGGAACGGAATCAGGGGCGGAATCAGTTGCCGGGCCAGATGTCTGGCCAGATGTCTGGCCCGATGTGGAGCCGCCGGGCCGCATGGGCCGCAACAGTTTGGCGCACATCATGGGCGTTGTGGTCAGCGAAACCACCATGGACACCAGCACCGCCGTGGTCAGCACCACAGAAAACTCCCGGAACAGTCGCCCCACCACGCCGCCCATAAAAAGAATGGGAGCAAACACCGCCACAAGGGAAAGGGAAATGGAAACAACGGTAAAGCCCACTTCCCTCGCCCCGCGCAGAGCGGCCCGCATGGGGCTTTCACCAAGCTCCAGCCGCCGGACAATGTTTTCCAGCACCACGATGGCGTCATCCACCACAAAGCCGGTGGAAACCGTGAGCGCCATGAGCGAAAGATTGTCCAGACTGTAACCGCACAGGTACATGACCCCGAACGTGGCGATAAGCGACACAGGAGCCGCCACCGCCGGAATACAGGTGGCCCGGCCGTTGCGCAAAAAAAGAAAGGTCACCAGCACCACCAGTGCCATTGCCAGCATCAGGCTTTTTTCCACCTCGTGCAAAGACGCGCGGATGGTCAGCGAACGGTCCATGCGCAGGCTCAGGTCCGCACTTTCGGGCAGCCAGGAGCGCAACTGGGGCAGCATGTCCTTCACCCTGTCCACAGTTTCGATGATATTGGCGCCGGGTGAGCGAAACACGATAAGCAGCACGGCCGGCTGGCCGTTGGACACCGCCATGTTGCGCACGTCCTGCGAGCTGTCTACGACCTGCGCCACGTCTTCAAGGCGGATAACCTTGTCACCCTTGCGTCCCACAACAAGCGACCGGTAGTCGTCCGCCTTGTGCAACTGGTCGTTGGCCCCCACCAGCCAGTAGTTCTGTTCGCTCTCTATCTGGCCCTTGGGCAGGTAGGCATTGGCAGCGGCCAGCGCCCGGCGCACATCGGCCATGCTCAGGCCCGCCCGGCTCAGGGCATCGGGAATGACCTCAACGCGCACCGCGGGCAATGCGCCGCCGCCCACCACCACTTCGCCCACGCCCGCCAGCTGCGATATCTTTTGCGCCAGCACCGTGGAGGCAGCATCGTACAGTTGCGAGCGGGTCAGCACGTCTGATGTGACAGACAGGATCATGATGGGCGCCCCCGCCGGGTTCACCTTGCGGTAGGACGGGTTGGACGGCATGGTGGGCAGGGTTGAACGCGCGGCATTGATGGCTGACTGCACATCGCGGGCCGCGCCGTCGATATTGCGATCCAGATCAAACTGCAAAATGACGTTGGTGGAGCCAAGGCTGCTGCTTGACGTCATCTCCGTCACACCGGCAATACGGCCCAGGGCGCGCTCCAGCGGGGTCGCCACCGTGGCGGCCATTGTCTCCGCACCTGCGCCGGGCATGCGCGCACGCACCATGACCACAGGAAAATCCGTTTCGGGCAGCGGGGCCACGGGCAGCAGGCCAAACGCCACCAGCCCCGCCAGGGTGATGGCGATGGTCAGAAGCACCGTGGCAACAGGCCGCCGGATAAAGGGCGCGGAGATATTCAGGGGCAGAACGGCGGGGCCAAGGCGATGCCCCCGCACGGGCTTTTTGCGAATCTGATGCCCGGCGTCATGAGCATCTTCATGCGGGGCGCTTTTGGGGGCGCTCATGGCCTGCTCCCACCCGGTGCGGAGTTTCTGCGGGCCGTAGCCGCAACACCGGCCGCGCCCGGATCGCCCGCCAAGGCCCCATTCCCGTCGCCGGGCAAGCCGCCAATCCGCTCGCCGGGCCGGTCATGAAGCGCATGGGGCATATCCGCCGTTTCCGGCATGTCTTCCTCGTCATACGCGGCCTCGCCGCTTCCGCCGCCAGCCGCGCCCCTGCCCCGCACCCGGCGGCTCAGGCGGTCGAACCACAGGTAAATGACCGGCGTGGTAAACAGGGTCAGCACCTGGCTGACGATCAGGCCGCCCACCATTGTTACGCCAAGGGGCCGCCGCAGTTCTGCGCCCATGCCCCAGCCCAGCATAAGGGGCAGCGCACCGAGCAGGGCTGCCATCGTGGTCATGAGAATGGGCCGCAAACGCAGCAGACACGCCTGACGTATGGCCGCCAGAGGCTCCTTGCCTTCATTGCGCTCGGCATCCAGCGCAAAGTCGATCATCATGATGGCATTCTTTTTGACAATGCCGATAAGCAGGATAATGCCGATAATGCCCACGACCCCAAGTTCCATATCGGCCAGCATCAGGGCCAGCAAGGCTCCCACTCCGGCCGAAGGCAGGGTGGAAAGGATGGTTACCGGGTGGATATAGCTTTCATACAGCACGCCCAGAACAATATACATGGTCACGATGGCCGCCAGTATGAGCCACACCTGATTGTTGGTGGACGCCATGAAAGCCTGTGCTGCCCCCTGAAACTGGATGCGCAGCGAATCCGGGAGCTCAAGGCGCTCGAACGTGCTGTTCACCGCGGCCACCGCCGCGCCCAGCGAGGAATCCTGCGCCACATTGAAAGCAATGGTGGCTACGGGAAACTGCCCCTGCCGCGCGATGGAGAGCTGCGTGGGCCGCTCCTCAATGGTTGCGATGCTCGTCAGCGGCACGGGTTTGCCGTCGCCGCCCTTGACGTAGATATTCTCTATGTCGCCCGGTCCCTGACGAAAACGCGGGGCCACCTCAAGCACAACCTTGTACTGGTTGGTTTGTGTAAAAATGGTGGAAATGAGCCGCTGGCCCAGAGCGTCATACAGGGCGTTGTCTATATCCGCCATGCTGATGCCGAGCCGCCCGGCGGCATCACGGTTGATGTTGAGCCAGGCCATGCGCCCCGGAGCCTGATAGTCGCTGGTCAAAAGCTCCAGCTGGGGCTGCTGCCTGAGGGCTTCAACCATGCGCCGCGCCCAGGTGTCCAGCTGCGCCCTGTCCAGAGCTTCCACCGTCAACTGATACTGGCTGCGAGAAACGCGGTCTTCAATGGTCAGGTCCTGCACCGGCTGCAAATACAGGGTCATGCCCGGCAGCGACGCGGCCCGGTTCATGATGCGCCGGGCTATGGCCGGAGCACGGGCGTCACGGTCGGCCAGCGGGCGCAGTTCGATGGTCAGGCGCGAGGTTGCCATGGTCTGGTTGATGCCGTCTACCCCTACAAAAAAAACCACGCTTTCCACGGCCGGGTCTTCAAGAATCACTTCGGCAAGCTCACGCTGACGCCCGGCCATGGCCTTGAAGGAGGTGTCCTGCGGGGCTTCGGCCATACCCTGAATGACTCCCGTATCCTGCACGGGAAAAAAGCCCTTGGGCACGATGATGTAAAGCAGAACCGTAAGCGCCAGAGTGCCCACAGCCACGGCCAGCGTCAGCCGCTGGTGCGCCAGCACCCATTCGAGCCTGTGCTCGTACCAGTCAAGCAGACGGGCAAAAAAACGGCCCTCGCCCTTGCGATCCGCAGGGCGTTCCGGCCGCAGCATGACCGCGCACAGCATGGGCGTGAGCGTGAGCGAAATCACTGCGGAAATAAGAATGGTCACTGCCAGAGTAACGGCAAATTCGCGAAAAAGCCGCCCCACCACATCCCCCATGAAAAGCAGGGGAATAAGCACGGCCACCAGCGAAATGGTAAGAGATATGATGGTAAAGCCGATCTGCCCCGCGCCCGTAAGCGCCGCCTGAAGCGGGCGCATGCCCTGCTCCAGATAGCGGGAGATGTTTTCAATGACCACAATGGCATCGTCCACCACAAAGCCTGTGGCAATGACAAGGGCCATGAGCGTCAGATTGTTGAGGGAATAGCCCGCCAGATGCATGACGCCCAGCGATCCCACCAGCGAAAGCGGCACGGCCAGCGCCGGAATGATCGTGGCCTGCGCATTGCGCAAAAACAGCCAGATAACCCAGATGACAAGGGCCACGGCCAGCAGCAGTTCCAGTTGCACGTCGTGCACGGTGGCGCGGATGGTGGTGGTGCGGTCCGTGACCACGCGCACTTCCACATTGCCGGGCAGAGTCTGCTGCAACACGGGCAAAAGCCGCGTCACGCTGTCGGCCACGCCAATGACGTTGGCGCCGGGCTGGCGCTGCACGGAAAGCACGATGGCCGGGCGAAAACCCAGGCCCTGCCCCGCCACATAGGCGGCCAGACGCGCATTTTCCGCCCCCTCCACCACATCGGCCACATCCTGGAGGCGCAAGGGTGCGCCGTCCTTGTAGCCTATGATGGCGCGGGCGTATTCCTCGGCCGAGGCAAGCTGGTCATTGGCGTCAATGGTGCTGGCGCGCTCCGGGCCGTCAAAGCTGCCCTTGGCGTCGTTGACGTTGGCCTTTGCGATGGCCGTACGCACGTCGGCAAGGGTAAGGCCCGCATTTGCCAAGGCCCGGGGATTCATCTGCACGCGCACGGCAGGGCGCTGCCCCCCGGACAGCGTGACCAGCCCCACGCCGGGCAGCTGCGAAATTTTCTGGGCCATGCGCGTGTCTACCAGGTCTTCAAGGCGGGTCAGGGGCATGGCATCGCTGACCACAGCCAGGGTGATCACCGGCGGATCCGCCGGGTTTACCTTGTTATAGACTGGCGGTGTGGGCAGATCGGAAGGCAGCAGGTTGTCGGCTGCGTTGATGGCCGCCTGCACTTCCTGCTCGGCCACATCCAGAGCCATGGACAGGTCAAATTGCAGGGTAATGACCGAGGCCCCGGCCGAAGAAAGGGAGCTCATCTGCACAAGGCCGGACATGGTTCCGAACTGGCGTTCCAGTGGCGCGGTCACCACCGAGGCCATCACATCGGGCGAAGCGCCCGGATAGAGGGTCTGCACCTGTATGGTGGGATAGTCTATCTGCGGCAGGGCCGCCACGGGCAGATACCGGTAGCCCAGCAGACCGGAAAGAAGCAGGGCCACCATGAGCAGAGACGTGGCAATGGGCCGGAGAATGAAAATACGTGAAAGATTCATGGCGGCGTGTGTCCTGTGAGCCGGAACGGCACGAAATAAGGCTACGGTGCGCTGCCCGTGCCGGACGCGGGCGCGGCCGGAGGCAGAGCATCAGCGGATGGAGAAACGCCAGGGGCGGACAGGGAGGCGTTGGCCCCGTTTTCTGGCGCGGCATCGACGCTTTCAGCCCTGGGGGTTTCCGTGGTGGCGGCAACGCGCACGGCAATGCCCTCGCGCAGGCGATCCAGCCCGTCAACCACCACCTTTTCCCCAGATGCAAGCCCCTTTTCGATGACCGTCAACCCTCCGGCACTGATGCCCGGCGTAACCAGACGCAGCTCAGCCTCATCCTGCCCTTTTGCATCCTGTCGCACCACATAGACGTACGCGCCGCGCCGACCGAGCTGCACCGCGGCAGCGGGAACCGTGATGGCGTCATGCAGCACGCGCACCAAAAGTCTGGCATTGACAAACTGGTTGGGGTACAGCGCTTCATCCCTGTTGGGAAAAACCGCCTTGAGGCGCACCGTGCCCGTGGCGCTGTCTATCTGGTTGTCCATCGAAATCAGGCGTCCCGTGCCCAGCAGGTGCTTCTGCTCTCTGTCCCACGCCTGAACCACCAGCGGCTGCGGGGCGCCTTGTTCCTCAGCGCGGCGCAGGGCCTGCACCACCAGCGGAACCTGACTTTCGGGCAGGGTAAAAATCACGTCACACGGACTTGTCTCGGTAATGCGCACAAGCCCGCCGGAATCCGAACTTTTGATCATATTGCCTTCGTCCACATTGCGCAGGCCAAGGCGACCGCTGATGGGCGCGGTAATACGGCTGTATTCCAGCTGCAGGCGTGCAGAATCCACGGCGGCCTGATCGGCTTCAACCGTGCCTTCATACTGGCGCACCAGCGCGCGCTGCGTTTCGTACTGCTGGGCAGCGATAAAGTTGCCCTGCGCCAGCTTGATATAGCGGGAAAGGTCTTTGCGCGCGTTTTCAAGCTGTGCCCTGTCTCTGGCGAGGTTGCCCAGAGCCTGATCAAGGCTGGCCTGAAAAGGACGCGGATCAATCTCGGCCAGCAGGTCTCCGGCCTTCACGCGGCGACCTTCGGCAAAATGCAGGCGCAGCAGCTGGCCGTCCACCCGGCTGGTAACGAGCACATCGCCAGAAGGCAGCACTGTGCCAAGACCATTGAGAAAATGCGGCACATTCTGGGCCAGGGCGGCAGCCACGCGCACAGGGGGCGTATCCATGCCCATGTCCGGGCGGCCCGCTCCCCTGCCCATCAGTTTCCAGCCTCCGGCAACAGCCAAAAGGACCAGAATCAGGACAAGGGCCTTGCGGCGTCCTGAAAACAGGCCGGAAACAGGCTTATTTCGAGTAACGGGCATTATACGTCTTCTCCTTGGGCTGCCGGGGGAAAAACAAGACTGAAAACGGTCATTCCGTCCGCGTCTGCGGGAAGAGGTGCAAGTTCAAGCCGCCATCCCAGACGCTCGCAGGCCCGCTGCGCCAGAGAAAGCCCCAGCCCGTTGCCCGCCCCGTCCCGGGGGGATTGTTGACCCTTCTTGCAGGTGCGGCTGACGCCGCGCGAAAAAACATCCACATGGCGAACAATGCGGCCCCTGTTGCCCACCAGCATCCTGTCTGGCTCAAGCACTACAAAAGCGCGCCCATTTTCGGCGTACTGCCGGGCATTGTCCAGCAAATTCTTGAATATGACGCCTATCAGCTCTTTTTGTCCGCATACCGGAACAGGAGCGGACATGGCCACCGCAAGAGCGACACTGACAGGGCCGAAAGCGCGCGGGCCGGACGGCATTTCTGGTGCAGGCGTGCCCCGGACAGTTCCGGGCAAAGCGCTTTCATCAAGCAGGGCCAGCAGGGCGGGCAGACAATCTGCCCCCTGGCGGAAAGGCATGTGCGCAAGCTCCACCGGGTGCGCAAGACCTTCGCGCGCCATTTCAGCTATGATATCCCGCAAAATCACCGAACAGTCCAGCACAGAAGCCTCTATTTCTCCGGGCCTGCGGGCCAGCAGAAGAAGCGTGCGCACGGTACGGCTCATGCCGGATGTGGTGCGCAGAAGGCGGCCCACAACAGGAACAAGCTCCTGCGCCTGCGGCACGGTTTCTGTCAGGCGCTGCAAGCGTGCTTCAAGAACTTCAAGCCCGCCCTGCATGACCGTCAACGGCGTGCGCAGCTCATGACTCACGTCGCCGGTAAAATGGCTTTCGCGCTGCACAAAACGGTACAGTGCCTCTTCGCGGGCGGCAATGGCACGGGCGAGAACCCCCACCTCGTCGTCCATGTCCGTCATGGGAACAGGCGCGGGCTTCATATGGGGCCACAGGGGTGGGGCCGCCGCTGGGGCAGGGCCGGACTGCCGGGAGCATGCCGTTTGCACCGTGGACTGTGGACACGCGCCGGAACTTCCAGACTTGGCAGACTTGGCGGGCTTGCCGGGAGTGCCGGGAGTGGCGGGAGTGGCGGGTGGGCCGCACAGGCCGGGCATGGCAGATGTGCCGCCTGACGGCGGCTCGCCGCCGCTTTCTGCAGAAAACGACAGGCTGCCCGGCGCACGGCTTTCCACCGCCAGAGTAAGACGACGCAGCGGCCCGGTAAGGCGGCGGCTTAACACGACGGCCAGAACCACGGCCACAGCCAGACCGGCCAGAGCACAGAGCAGCAGGATGCCGTTAAAACGGCTTTTCAGGGCCTGAAAGGCCCCGGTTCCGCCCTTGAGTGCGTATTCCACACCCTCGCGGCGTTCGATCAGAACAAATTCCTTGCCGTCGTCCATAAAATGCAGGCCGTCAGGCAGATCGCGCCACTGCGGCGAAACCTGCTTGCCCACAAGAAACGTCCAGTGCATGGCCGTTACCAGATCTTCGCCGTAATACAGCTGGTCCCGGCCACTGTCCTCGGCTTCCCAGGCGCGCTTTTCGGCCTCAATAAGGGTTTCCATCACCGGTCTTGCATGCCAGCCAACAAGATAGCTGCCCAGATATTCAAAAGAAAAATGTGCAGCAAGACCAAGAGCGGCCCCCATGCCGAGAGCCAGAAAGACGAAAGCCATGATCATGCGGCGGGCAAAAACGGGGCGACAGGCTGTGGAGCGCGGAACAGCCGACATCAGCAATTCTCCGCGTCATTTTTTTCCACGCCGGAAAGGGCCTTGCCCACGCCTGTCGTGCCCGGAGCGGCGACCTGACCTTCTTCGGCGGAATCCGGCCCCAGCCTGTAGCCCACGTGGGGCACGGTATGCAGCAGCGCCTGAGCAAAGGGCTTGTCCAGTTCGCGCCGCAATTCATGAATATGCGTACGCAGTGCGCTGCCTTCCGGCGGCTCGCTGCCCCAAAGCAGGCGCTCAAGCTCCTGACGGCGCACAATCCCCGGCGCAGCGCGCAAAAGTTCCCTGAGGATACGAAAACCCGTGGGGCTGAGGCGCAGACGCTGCCCACCCCGCTCAACCCAGTGTTCTGCATCATTGAGAACAATATCTGCACAGGTCCAGAGGCCGCCCGCATCTGCGCCGCCCTGCAGGCGGCCGCGCCGCAGCAGAGCCCGGATGCGGGCTTCAAGCTCTTTCAGCGCAAAGGGCTTGACCAGATAGTCGTCCGCCCCGGCCTCAAGGCCCGCCACCCTGTCGGCCACGGCATCACGGGCAGTGAGCATGATGATGGGGGCGGATATCCTGTATTCCTGCCGCAACCGGCGGCACAGGCTTATGCCGTCCATGCCGGGCAGCATGACGTCCAGCACGATGCAGTCAAAGCCCTGCTCCAGCGCCATGCTCAGGCCCGCGTTGCCGTTGCGCGCACAGTCCAGTGAATAGCCCAGCGGTTCAAGATAGGCGTAAAGATTGGCGAGGATGTCCTCGTTGTCTTCCACAAGCAGCAAGGAACAGGTCATGGCCTCAACGCTCTGGCACATCTCGCGCGTCAACGATGCCGATGATGGACAGCCCGTCCACCTCCACCTCGTTGGGGCGTTTGCGGTTCCAGTCCACGTGTCCAAGCAGGCGCACCTTGTCACGCGGGGTCACGGTGAGGTGGCCGAAGACCTCGTTCTTTATTTCCACCACCACCTTGCCGCTCTGATCTTCAAACAGATAGCGGTTTTTACGGCGCGGCAGCTTTTCCAGAATATGCCCTTCAAGCACGCAGGGGGCGTCGTCCTGCGCGCCCAGCACATCCGCCGCGCGGGTAACCGTGGTCGCCACGCCGGGGCCGTCAAATCCGGAAGCCTCCGCGCGGGAGCACGGCAACATGGCCCCTGCAAGGCCAAGGGTCAGAACCAGCAGCACCGCCAGTACACGCATAACTCTTCTCCACTCGTATGGCGCGGCCGGGCCAAGGCCCGGCCGCACAGCAATCAGTTCAGTATTTCCAGCACCTTGACGTCAATTTTGACGGGCTTCATCATATCCTTGTCCACCTTGCCGGAAAGGCGCACGGTGTTTTCGGGCGTGACACTTTGACCGGCAAAGACTTCCCTGTCTATGTCCACCGTTATTTCACCGGTGGCGTCTTTGAAAACATACTTGTCATCACTGCCGGCCTTGCGGCCCGTGATGTGGCCGGTAAGCAGAACAGCGGCATCATCCTTGCTGTCCAGTGCCTGTTTGACCGTGGTGACCTCAATCCCCACGGTCGGGCCTTTGAAGCCTTCGGCCGGGCTGGCCCCCGGTCCCTGAAAAGCGGCGTGAGCCGGAAAGGCCAAAAGAGCCAACAATAACATTGAAAGTACTGCACGCATGGCAGCCTCCTTACTTGAGCATTTAGCACTTGAAATGCTCGCTTGCGCAGGCAAAAAGCCTGCCTGCCCGCATTTCATGGCGAGGATTTGACTGAAAATCCTTGCAGAGCAGTTACCGCATTGCATCCGTAACCTGCTCCAAGCGCTGGTGTCATGCAACCGCTGACCGCAACGGGCCAGGAACGGTCGCTATCCAAACCCTGCGGGATAACGGCGAACCGCAGGGTGCATATTGGCTTCGCCTGCCAAACAAGCATGTCAGTGTGGAAAAGCTCTGGAGCATATTAAGCATGAAACTGTTCTGGCGGCTGTGTGAGCAAAGGGCCGCCGCGGAGGCACAAGCGCTGTTTATCCGCGCGGTTAAACGCCGGAGCGGGCGTCCTCGAAGCATTGAGAACAGATATTCTCA
>CAJMLK010000068.1 GCA_905214305.1 uncultured bacterium | reverse complement strand
CTCCAGCTTCGAAGCTAGGAGGGTGAACAACGTATTGACACTCTACATCTAGAGCGGTTGCAAAGCGGAATTGCTCTGGAACAGAATACGGCCTGAACTGCTCGCATACGGCAAAAAACCCGCAACGGAGCAGCGTTTCGAAAGCAAAAACCGCCACCGGGGTCCCGGTGGCGGTTTTATCATGCTTTTCATCGTGCTTTTCACGGTACAAGGCGGTTTTCACCGCCCGGCGTCTACTCCTGCGTAAACCGGTGCAGACGCACAGACAGCGGCTGCGCGTTGTTTCTCTTCATGGCTGCAACCACAAAGGCGAAGTCCCTGGCCTGCCCGGCGGGCGGGCAGGGGCCACGATAGTGGCGGGTCAGGCCGCCTTCGGGTATGATGCCGGAACTGTCGTTATCCCACTGGCCGCCGCCAAGGAAAAGCTCCTGGGCGTCGCCGGTGTATTCTACCAGGCGCACGTCGAAATAATCCGTACCGTTGGGAGCCTGGAGTACCGTTATTTCAGGCGAAATGCGCGAACAGCGGTGAACATCGCGCAGATTTACCGTAAGGGTCATGCCGCTGGGCGCGGTTTCCGGCTCCTTGGCGGAGCAGGCAGGCAACAGCAGGGCCGCGCACAGCGCGGGCATCAGGACGCGCACGGCTTTGCCGAGAATATCAAAACGCATCAGAGCCTCCAAATGACAATTGCTTTATGCGGCTTTTGGAAGCATAACCAATAGTCATGGCGAATACAACAACCACTGGGAGTCGTTTTATGTCTATTCTTGCCGACAGTGTTACCGGCTACCTCGAACACGCATCATGGATACGCCGCATGTTTGAGGCCGGAGGACATCTCAAGGCGCGTTACGGCGCGGACAAGGTGTATGATTTCAGCCTGGGCAATCCCGATCTGCCCGCCCCGCCCGCAGTGGCCGAGGGCCTGCGCGCCTTTGCCGAGCATGCTCACGAACCGTTTGCTTTCGGCTATATGCCCAACGGCGGATTCGCCTGGGCGCGGGAAAAGCTGGCTGACTACCTGAGCCGCGAACAGGGCGTAACCCTGACGGCGGAAGACGTGATCCTGGGTTGCGGCGCGGCTGGCGTGCTCAACGCCTTTTTGCGCGCCGTGCTTAATCCCGGTGAAGAAATGCTGGCCTTTGCTCCCTATTTTGTGGAGTACGGTTTTTACGTGTCCAACCACGGCGGCGTGTTCAAGGCCGTGCAAAGCAAGAAAGACACCTTTGCGCCTGATCTGGACGCGCTTGAAGCCGCCATCAGCGAAAAGACCCGCGTGGTGCTCATCAACTCGCCCCACAATCCCACGGGTGTGGTCTACAAGCGCAAGGAAATAGCGGCCATTGCCGATCTGCTGCTCAACAAGAGCCAGGAATACGGCAAGCCGATCTGGCTGATAGCTGACGAACCCTACCGCTTTCTGGCCTATGACGGCGTTGAGGTTCCTTCGGTGCTGCCCCTCTACCCATACGCCATTGCCATCAGTTCTTTTTCAAAAAGCCTTTCCCTGCCGGGCGAACGCCTGGGCTACGCCGCAGTTTCGCCCAAGCTGCCCGAGGAAGAGAAAAAACTGCTCATGGCCGCCCTTACCCTCACCACCCGCATTCTGGGCTTTGTCAATCCGCCCGTGGTGGGCCAGCACATCATGGCCGCGGCTCTGGGCAGTCAGGTAGACCTTGAGGTCTACGCCGCCCGCCGCACGGCCATGGCTGAAGTGCTCGAACAGGCCGGCTACGAATTCCAGATGCCCTCCGGGGCCTTCTACTTCTTCCCCAAGGCTCCCGGCGGCGACGACGTGGCCTTTGTAAATGCCCTGCTTGAAGAGCGCGTGCTGGCAGTGCCCGGCACGGGCTTCGGCTGCCCGGGGCATTTCCGTCTGGCCTTCTGCGTGGACGAAAGCGTCATCCGCAATTCGGCCGAAGGCTTTGCCAAGGCCCGCGCTACCGTAAAGTAGCGCAATTTATGAATGAAATGCGCCAGACAGTGTCGTCACGAGCGCCTTTCCCGGTATCTCTGCGTCGAACTTCGCCTTTTATTCCGGTCGAGTACCATAAGAGTACACTCCCTGCATAAAAGGCTCGTTCTCCTTGATATACCAAGGAAATTTATCTCGTGACGACACTGCCTAACTGCCCGGCAAGGATTTTCAGAAAAATCCCTGCCACAAAATACGAGCAGGCAGGCCCGGATGACACGGGTACAAGCGCGCAGACCGCGACGAAAGATGACGGGCCGGACGATGGCACGGGATGACACGGCCCAAATGACCGGCCCAATGGAGCCTTTATGACAAACAGAGTGCAAAACAGCGCATGCCGCCGTTTTTTCTGCGCCCTTGCCCTGATCGCCCTTGTCATGCTTGCGGCACTGCCCGCAGCCGCCAGGGACATAAGCGTGCAGGACGCGGCCGAACTGCTGAAAAACCCGCCGCAGGGCCTGATTATCGTTGACGTGCGCACCCCCGCCGAGTTTCGCGATGGGCATCTGCCCGGAGCAGTAAACATTGACTATTTCGGCGGGCCGTTTGAAACGCAGATCGCCGCCCTGCCCAGAGATGTGCCGGTGCTGCTCTACTGCCGCACGGGCAACCGTTCCGCCGGAGCCTACACCAGCATGCAGCAGGTCGGGATAGGGAATATTTTGCACATGAATGAAGGCATCAGTGTCTGGCAACAGCGCGGATTGCCAATGGAAAAGTAAACCAGAAATTCTGGCACGCTCTCTGCAAGATAAGGGGCGGGGAGGAATGTTTTTCCTCCACCGCCCCTATTTTTATGGAGGCCAGCGTGAACTCGTCACTTTATATAGGCGCTACGGGCATGAAGGGCTTGGCGGAGGGCATGAATGTCACCACCAACAACCTCGCCAACGTCAGCACCATCGGCTACAAGCAGCAGGGCATTCTCTTTTCCGATATTTTTTACGCCCAGCAGGGCGGTATGGGAAACTGGTGGAATGCGCAGGACAACTCGCGTGTAGCGCTCGGTCAGGTGGGCATGGGCCTTCAGGTGGAGTCTGTACGCACGCTTTTCGGCCAGGGGGCGCTTGAGACCAGCAATACGGTCACAGACATGGCGATCAGCGGCAAAGGCTTTTTTCAGGTGACGGACGGCGTGGACCTCTACTATACCCGCGCCGGAGACTTTCGCCCTGACAAGGACGGGGTTCTGCGCACACCTTCGGGCCTTGCCCTCAACGGCTACAAATACAATACCGATGGAAGCAAGGGCGGCCTGCAACAGATCACCATAGACAAGTTCGCCACCATGCCCTCAAAAAGCACCACGTCTGTGGACATGCGCTTCAATCTCGGGCTGGAAACGCCAAGCAGCACCGATGCGACCAATCCCTATTTTACCATGCTGAGTTCCTACGACGCCAACAATGCGCCGCCGCTTTCAAATCTGGGCTACGGCTATGCCCAGAACATCACCCTGTATGGCGAAAACGGCACGCAGCAGCAGGCCACCATCTACTTTGACGCGGCCCCGAGCGACCGCCCCGGCAGCGTGGTGCAGTACCTCATAGCCACAGGCAACACCCCCAGAGATGCAGGCGGCATCGCGGCGGGCACTGGCGCGCTGATGACCGGAACCCTGACCTTTGACGCCAAGGGGCAGTTGAGCGACATGACGGCCTTTACCCCTTCCGCTGCGGGCAGCAAGGATCTGGCGGACTGGGTTCCCTCCGCCCTGTCGGACAGCGGCCTGCCGCAGATGACGGTCAACGGCGTGGGAACAACGGTGAATCTCGGCATCAGTGCCGCCGGAGGCTGGCAAAACGCCCCGGCCAATGCGGCTGCCGTGGGCGCCGTGCAAAACTCGCTTGGCGGCATGGGGCAGGACGCCACAGTGAGCGTTGACGCCACCACCAACTACAAAGGGTCTTCACCGGTCACGCGGCGCAACGTCCAGAACGGCTACCCCGAAGGTTTTTTGAGCAATATCAGCATTTCTGCCGACGGCAACGTGGTCGGGCTTTTCTCCAACAACCAGAGTATGGACCTGTGGCAGATCCCCGTATGCCGCTTTACAAGCGAAGACGGCCTGCGCCGCGAGGGGCACAACATGTTCAGCGCCACCCCGGACGCCGGTCAGATGGACATGGGCGTGGCCGGAACCGAAAACTACGGAACCATACGCGCCTACAACATTGAAAATTCCAACGTGGACATGGCAACGGAGATGACCAACATGATCATCACCCAGCGCGGCTTTCAGTCCAACAGCAAGGTCGTCACCACTGCCGACCAGATGCTGCAAAAGGCCGTGGAACTGAAACGCTAGGCCACAGTTTCTTCTTGAAACAGGCTCTGGGCGCGCTGCCACAACACGGCAACGCGCCCTTTTTTCATAATCCGCCCTGCCTCGGACAGTGTCGTCACGAGATGAATTTCCCTGGCATATCAAGGAGAACGAGCCTTTTATGCAGGGAGTGTACTCTTATGGCACTCGACCGGAATAAAAGGCGAAGTTCGACGCAGAGATACCGGGAAAGGCGCTCGTGACGTCACTGTCCGGAGCAGTTTCACTTTGGAGCATTTCGCATTGAGGATATCCATTCCCAATGCTTCCAGGGCGCCCGATCCGGCGCTTAACCGACTGGATAAACTGCGCTTGCGCCTCCACAGCGGGCTTTTGCCCCCACACCCCCCGGAGCAATCTCTCATTGAAATTGCTCTGAAGGTGCTCTACGCCGAGGCCAGCCGAAAAAATTCCTCCGGCTGCAAAATCACCACCGCATTGCCCTCAAAGGGGCCAAAAAGTCCTTCCTCTTCCTGCTGTTTCAGCACCTTGTACAAAGAAACTCTATGTACCCCAAGCAGGCTTGCCATCTCCTGCCGCGAAATGCCCAGATTCGCGGTGAGGGGGCGACTGTCCGGCTCCAGGTGCTGCGCCATGAACTTGCACACCCGCATCAGCAGATTGTCCACATACAGGGAAGAAGCCTGATTGGACAGGATCCGCAGCTTGCGTGACATGGAAAGCAGCAGGTTGGAAATCAGGTCGGGCCGCTCCCGGCTGATCGTATCAAAGCTCTCTTTTGAAAAGCCGTAGACCACACAGTCCGTAGCACATGTGAATAAACTCTCCAACGGCATGGGGTCCAGAAAAGGTGTTTCACCAAAGATGCAACCCTCATGAATGTACCAGAGAATTTTTTCCATGCCTTCAAGGCTTTGATGTGTCAGCCTGACGCGGCCTTTTTCCAGAAAATAAAGGTTGTTGCGAAACGGAACTTCGTGCCCTTTGGCCCAGGCAAAGCGCCGTGCAAGATACAGCACTGACCGCCAGGGGGCGTTCATGCCCTTCATTTCCTTGAAGGCCCAGTTGCGACTGCCCGTAACTCTCTCGGCAACTATTTGATTTTCCATGATATTATCTCCAAAACGCAACGCCCGCTCCACGCTGCGCGCCTGCCCGGAAAATTTGTTGTGAAAAATGTTGCATACGGAACACGCCCTCAGCCTGCCTGCCGCTACCCTGATTCTGCAACACACAAAAATTTTATCCACATGGAGAAAAGGCGAACTGCCATTTCGCCTTTTAAAACATCAAGGAGGATACATCATGGGTCATCCGACAATTTATCCTACAGGAGTCACCCTGTTCAACCCAGAAAAATGCTGGGGCGGATTCACCATTTTTCAGGCTCAGGAAGTCGGTGCAGTCCTTATGGACATGAATGGCCGCGAGGTCAACGTCTGGAAGGGCGTTCACGGCATGCCCAACAAAATTCTTCCCGGTGGCTATCTTGTTACCAGCCGCGGTCGCCGCAGTGGCAAGTACAGTGTGCAGGACGGCCTTGACATTGTCCAGACCGATTGGGACGGTAATATCGTCTGGAAATTCGACCGCAACGAGTTTATTGAGGATCCCGGCACTGAAGGTCGCTGGATGGCACGCTACCACCATGACTTCCAGCGCGAAGGCAACCCTGTGGGTTATTTCACGCCGGGCATGGAACCCAAGGCTCTGGAAGGCAACACCCTTGTGCTCTGCCACCGCAACGCCCGCAATGCCGCCATCAGCGACAAGCTGTTGCTGGACGACCTTATTCTTGAGGTCGACTGGAATGGCGAAATCCTCTGGGAATGGTGCTGCAACGAGCACTTTGACGAAATGGGCTTCAGAGAAGGCCCCAAGAACACGCTGGCGCGCAACCCCAACTACCGGCCCACGCAGCCCGAAGGCATGGGCGACTGGATACACATCAACTCCATGTCCGCCCTTGGTCCCAACAAGTGGTACGACGCGGGCGACGAACGTTTCCATCCCGACAACATCATTGTGGACGGACGCGAAGCCAACATCATCTTCATCATCAGCAAAAAGACCGGCAAAATCACCTGGAAGCTCGGTCCGGACTACGACAGCTCGCCCGAACTCAGGGCCATCGGCTGGATCATCGGCCAGCACCATGCCCACATGATCCCCCGCGGCCTGCCCGGTGAAGGCAACATTCTTATTTTCGACAACGGCGGATGGGGCGGCTACGACGTGCCCAACCCCGGTGCGCCCACGGGCGTCAAGGCGGCCCTGCGCGACCATTCGCGCGTGCTGGAAATTGACCCCGTGAGCCTCAAGATTGTCTGGCAGTACACGCCCAAAGAAGCAGGCTTTCTTGAGCCGATGGACAGCAACCGCTTCTACAGCCCCTTCATCAGCGGCATGCAGCGCCTGCCCAACGGCAACACCCTCATCACCGAAGGTTCGGACGGCCGCGTTTTTGAAGTCACTCAGGATCATGAAATCGTGTGGGAATTCATTTCGCCCTACTGGGGCAAGCATGTGCCCATGAACATGACCTATCGCGCCTACCGCGTGCCCTATGAATGGGTTCCCCAGGTGGAAAAGCCCGTGGAAAAGGCCATTGCGCCTCTGGACGTCACCACCTTCCGCGTGCCGGGCGCAGCCGCTGCCGGAGATCGCGACAAAGAGGTTACCGTGGAAGGCTGCCAGCCGTATGAGGGCAGCAATGCCCTGTGCGTAGCCTCGGTGGAAGACCCCTCCGGCAACTAGAGCAGATTAACTTTGAGAATATACATTCTCAAAGTTTAAGGCACGCTCACTTCGGCGTTTAACCGCGCAGATAAACTGCGCTTACGCCTCCGTAGCGAACGTCTGCTCTCGCAGCCGCCAGAGCAATTTCAAAGTGAAATTGCTCTAACCAACCCTCCACATCCCGCCCCGGTTTGCCGGCCGGGGCGGGACAAAGTCCGGACCCCTCACGAGGACGCCATGTTTATTAAAACTTCTGACCTTACACCGGCCATGCTGGCAAAATGGGCATTCAGCCTCATTCTGCCGCTTGCCGTCTATTTCGTCATGCCCCGCAGCGAAGCATTTACCGACCCAATGGCGGCCTTTCTGGCCGTTACCTTGTGGGCCGTCATTGCCTGGGCCGTGGACAGCATGAACGAAGTGGCCGTGGGTATTGTTCTGCCCATCCTGTACATCCTTTTTTGCGGATTGAGCCAGAAAGTCGTTTACGGCCCGTGGCTTTCCGAAGTGCCCATTATTGTCATAGGCGGCTTCACGCTCGGCAAGATCATTCAGGAGACCGGGCTGGGCAAGCGCATTGCCCTCACCTGCGTCAAGCTCACAGGCGGCAGCTTTGCCGGGGCCCTGGCGGGCATCACGCTGGCGGCGGCCATCATTTCGCCGCTGGTTCCTTCCATCATGGGCAAGGCCGCCATCATCTGCGCGGTGTCGCTGTCGCTCTGCGATGCGCTGGACTTCAAGCCCAAAAGCCGTGAAGCCACGGCCGTGGTGCTGGCTGCCTGCCTGGCTGTCGGCTCCACAAAGCTTGCCTACCTCACGGGCGCGGGCGACCTTGTCATGGGCATGGGCATTGTGGACAAGGTTATGGGAACCCAGACCACATGGATGGAATACGCAAAGTTCAACTTTGTTCCGGCCATGCTGTATACCCTCATGTCGCTGGGGCTGGTACTGCTGGTGCTGCGCACCAGCGTTGACAAGCAAAGCCTTTGCCGGGCCGTGCGTGAAAAACACGCGGAGCTTGGCAGCATGAGCGACGAGCAGCGCCGTGCTCTGGTGCTGCTGTGCAGCACGCTGGTGCTGCTTTCCACCGACTCGCTGCACCACCTGAGCGCAGGAACCGTGCTGGTGCTCGTGACAGGCATAGCCTTTTTGCCGGGCGTGAGCCTCATGAACGGCAAACGCATCAGTGCCATCAACTTTGCGCCGCTGTTCTTCATCATGGGCTGCATGGCCATCGGCAGCGCCGGGGGCTTTCTCAAGGTCACCCAGTGGCTGGCGGGACTTGTTTTGCCGCTGTTCAGCGAAACGGGAACAACCCTCGCCACCGTATGCTCCTACGTTGTAGGCGTGGCGATGAACTTTCTGCTCACGCCGCTGGCGGCCACCTCTACCCTTTCGGCCCCCATTACCGAGCTTGGCGTACAGATGGGCATTGACCCCAGGCTGCTCTACTTTTCCTTTCAGTACGGCCTGGACAACCTGCTCTTTCCCTACGAATACGCCCTGTACCTCTATTTTTACAGCAGCGGCTACATCCGGTTCAGGGACATGCTTGTGGTCATGGCCCTGCGCATGCTCCTGACAGGACTTTTTGTGGCAGCCATCGCCATGCCCTACTGGCGCATGGTTGGCTAGACAGTGTCGTCACGAGCGCCTTTCCCGGTATCTCTGCGTCGAACTTCGCCTTTTATTCCGGTCGAGTACCATAAAAGTACACTCCCTGCATAAAAGGCTCGTTCTCCTTGATATACCAAGCAAATTCATCTCGTGACGACACTGGCTAGACTTCGGGGTAACAGCATTTCGTCAACAAGAATTTGGGGGAGTTTTCCGATGAAAAGACTGACAGGTTTTTTGCTGGCCGCCACGATGCTTCTGGGGGTGGCGGCTCCGGGACAGGCTGTGGAATTCAAGGTCAGGGGCAGCTGGCAGTATGCCTTTGACTACATTCAGGGCGGCAGCTTTATGGGCAAAGACCGGCAGGGGCAACGCGAAATCGGCCAGCAGTGGGCTGCCGTACACCAAAAGAGGGACAATTTTGAGGCCATTCAGCGTCTGCACCTGCAATTGCACGCTGTGGCGTCTGAAAATCTTTCCGGCACGGTATTTTTTGAAATCGGTGAACAGCGCTGGGGCATGGCCGCACAGGGCGGCGCGCTCGGCGCCGATGGCGCCAACATGGTCAAGGTCAAGCAGTCCTATCTTGACTGGCGCGTTCCGGGCACAGCACTCAAGCTGCGCATGGGCCTTCAGGGCATGAAGCTGCCGGGATTTGCCATGGACAGCCCGGTGCTGCACGACGATCTGGCCGCGCTCAGCGCCGCATGGACGTTCAGCCCCAATGTGACGGCAAGCGCGGCCTGGATGCGCCTGCTCAACGACAACTGGCAGGGCGATTCAAGCCAGCCGACGAACTTTCTTGACAACTTTGACCTTGTTGCGCTTACGGTCCCGGTCACCCTTGACGGCCTGAAGATCACGCCGTGGGCCATGGCCGGCGGCATGGGGCCCAACAGCCTTATGCCCGCCACGGTTACGGGCATGCCCGGCGGCAGCAAGAAATTCACGTTCAGCAACCCCATGGCAAGCACTCAGGGCATTGACGGTCTGCAACTGCGCGATGGCCTGTACCCTGCCGCATTCAGCACCAGACGTACCGGCTCATCCATTTGGGATGACGACTACAGCACCATGTACTGGGGCGGCATCACCGGAGACTGGACAGCCCTTGATCCCTTCCGCCTGCGCGCCGACTTTGTCTACGGCGGCGTCAAGCGCGAGCACGAGTACCTCAACCGTCAGGGCTGGTACGGCATGCTGGTCATGGAATACGCCCTGGACTGGGGCCTGCCCGGCGTCTACGGCTGGTACTTCAGCGGCGATGATGACAATCCCCACAACGGTTCGGAGCGTCTGCCCTATATTGCCACCACCAACAACCTGAACAATTCGCTTTCCACATTCGGCTACCGGGGCAATCCGTCCATGGGCGGAGCCAAGGGCGTGCTCGGAACCAACCCGAGCGGAACCTGGGGCGTGGGTGCGCGCCTGAAGGACCTGAGCTTTCTTGACAATCTCAGCCATACCCTGCGCCTGAACTACTTCGGCGGAACCAACAGCCCCGAAATGGCAAAGTACATCACGGGCCGCAAGGCTGAGGACGGCGCGGGACGACAGGTCTACCGCAACAATACGGACTTCAACTCCTTTGGCACGTACCTGACCACCGAAGACACCGGCATGGAAATCAACCTGGACAGCACGTTCAAGGCTTCTGAAAACCTCAACTTCTTCTTGGGCCTGGGCTACATACACCTTTGGCTCGATAAGGACGTGTGGGGACGGTATCAGAACACCTCGGGCGACAGCCTCAATGTTGCCGATGCATGGAAGGCGTCCCTCACGGTGGTTTACTCCTTCTAGACAATGTCGTCACGAGATGAATTTCCTTGGTATATCAAGGAGAACGAGTCTTTTATGCAGGGAGTGTACTCTTATGGTACTCGACCGGAATAAGAGGCGAAGTTCGACGCAGAGATACCGGGAAAGGCGCTCGTGACGACACTGTCCAGGGCATTTTCGCATTGAGAATACCTATCCTCAATGCTTCCAGGGCGCCCGCTCCGGCGTTTAACCGCGCAGATAAACTGCGCTTACGCATCCGCCAGAGAATTTCAGGGAGAAATCGCCCGACCAGCCGTCAGGCACAGTATAAAGCCATTACGGGCCGCCCGCTGCACAATCGGGCGGCCCGCGCTTTTGGCCGGGTCGCGGCTTCCTGCCCGTCCATGCACGTGCTCTGTTACAGCGCACGCAGAAGAATAATATCTCATAATACATGACATACATGATTACATGTACATTCCATTGCTGAAAGCTATGAAACCTTTTTCCCGGCACAGGGTCGGCATGTGCTGTCGCAATCACTCCTCTCCCGCACCACCGGGCATGTGGTGTGCATATGGAGTGCGTCCGGCCGGGCGGCGGGCTCACATCAGCATTGCCCTTGACACGGTCATGCGCTATGCTGCGCCATATTTTTATCCGCCAAAGCAGGCATGCCGCGTTTTGCGGCCACAGGCAATACGGAAACCGCAGGAACGGAGAGCCGGACAATGAGCGCCGCAACAGCAGAAGCCAGCATTCCCGCAGCAAGCCAGACTCCCGCCCCGTGCACGGGTCGGGACGGGGCAGACACGCTGCTGTGCGGCGTTGTGGGCTGGCCGCTGGCGCAAAGCCTTTCTCCACTGCTGCACAATACGGGCTTCAAAACGCTCGGCCTGCCCGGACTTTATCTGCGCTGGGAAGTACCGCCCCCAAAGCTGCCCGCCTTTGTGGACAGCGTGCGCCTGCTTCATATTCACGGCTGCTCCGTCACCATTCCGCACAAGGTGGCCCTGCTGCCCCTGCTGGACGAAATCAGCCCTCTGGCCCGGCGCGTGGGCGCGGTCAACACCATCTACCGGCGCGGCGACCTGCTTTGCGGCGACAATACGGATGTTACGGGCTTTATGGCCCCGCTGGCGCAGGAGCCGCTCGGCGGCGCAAACGTGCTTGTTCTGGGCGCGGGCGGCGCGGCGCGGGCCGTGGTCGCCGGGCTGACGGCCCTGGAGCCGGGCAGCAGGCCCGGAAAGATTCATGTTGCCACGCCCTCCAATCGTTCGCATCTGCCTCTGGCCGAAGAGTTCGGGCTGGAACCGCTGGACTGGAACAGCCGCCACCATGTGCAGGCTTTTCTGGTCATCAATACCACGCCGCTGGGCATGCGGGGCAAGGCCGAGGATGAAAGCCCCTATTCCTTTGAGGCCGCAGGCAAAAACTTCGGTCCGCATGCTGCCGGGGCAACGGCTCTGGCCTATGACATCGTATATAACCCATTGAAAACACGCTTCTTGCATGAGGCCGCCCGTGCGGGCAGGCGCTGCCTTACGGGGCTGGACATGTTTTTCGGTCAGGGAGACGCCCAGTTCCGCCTGTGGACGGGGCATTCCCTTCCACCGCAAGCGCGGCGCGCGCTGGAAACGGCGCTGACCGCCAGCCAGAGCAGCTGACACGCGCATTGCGAGGCACGGCCCCTTGCCAGACCACGCCTGCGGCGCAACGCGGCCACATGCCGCCGCAGGACTGCATGATCCGGCGGCCGCCGTTGCAACAACCGCCAGTCTGAATGTTCGGCAGGCGAAAACGAGGTTCATATGCGCATACTGGTCCTGCACGGGGTCAACCTGAACATGTTCGGCAGGCGAGACCCGGCCCACTATGGCAGCGCCACTCTGGCCCAGATAGACGACGCCCTGACGGCGCTGGGCCAGGAACTTGGTGTCGCGGTGGAGAGTTTTCAGACCAATCACGAAGGCGTCATGGTGGAGCGCATCCACAAGGCCGCGGATGAGGACGTGCAGGCCGTCGTCATCAATGCCGGAGCCTGGACGCACTACAGCCATGCCATTGCCGACGCCCTCGCCATACTGGAAATTCCTGTGGTCGAGGTGCACATGTCCAACGTGCATGCACGAGAAAATTTCAGGCACCATTCCGTGCTGTCGCCCGTCTGCGCGGGCAGCATCTGCGGCTTCGGACCGTCGAGCTATCTTCTCGGCCTGCGGGCCGCGCTTGATGCGGCGGCCAACACGGCCGGAAAGGTGCGTTCCTGAAAGGTTCCACTGCCCTGGAACTAGCTTTTTGCGGTGTTCTGCGTTACGCCCTGAGACATTCTTGACTTGTCCGGGGTTTCCCACAACAGCCTCTAACCAGAGAGTTCACATGAACGACGCCATCAATCTGAGCCGGATGCGCGACGCCGCCTTTACGGCGGAAGTGGAGGCGCTAAGCGGCCAAAATGTTTCAACCTGCTACCAGTGCGGCAACTGTACAGCCGGCTGCCCCGCAGGCCTTGTCTATGACCGGCAGGTCAGCCAGATCATGCGCGCCGTACAGCTTGGCCTCAGGGATGAAGTGCTGAATTCGCGCTCTATCTGGATGTGCCTTTCCTGCTCGACCTGCAGTCTGCGCTGTCCTAATAATATCGACGTTGCGGGCATTATGGAGACCCTGCGCCACATGGCCCGCAAAGAAGGCCGCGTGACCGTGCCCAAGGTAGAAAAATTCTGGTTTTCCTTCCTTGATACAGTGCGGGCCTTTGGCCGCACCTATGAAATCGGCACCATGGCCCTGTATATGATGCGCTCCATGCGCGTGTTCACTGACGTGGACCTTGCCCCGGAAGCTCTCAAGAAAGGCAAGCTGGGTCTCAAGCCCCACGTGCTGCCCCAGGGAGCCGCCCCGGTTTCGCGCATTTTTGCGCGTTATAAAGAACGCGCCAAGCGCGAGGGGGTACGCCCATGAATTTTGCCTACTACCCCGGCTGCTCGGCACGAGGCTCTTCCAAGGACTATGAAATGTCCACCCAGGCCGTGTGCAAAGCTCTGGACATGAACCTGGTGGACATTCCGGACTGGAACTGCTGTGGCTCCACCCCGGCCCACGCCGTGGACACCGAGCTTTCCGCAGCCCTTTGCGTGCGCAACCTCGACATTGCTGCCCAGCAGCAGGCCGAGCTGCTGCTCACGCCCTGCCCGAGCTGCCTTTCCAACCTCAAGCTGGCCTCAAAGCGCATGGAAGACCCTGCGTTTCGCCAGCGGGTGGACGAACTGCTCGACGGGCCTTCTGCCAAGACCTTCCCGCCCGTGACCTCGGTCATGCAGGGCATTGCCGAAAACTATGACATGGAAACCATCACCGCCCGGGTGCGCAAGAGCCTCAAGGGGCTCAAGCTGGCCGCCTATTACGGCTGCCTCATGAGCCGCCCGGCGGAGATCATGAACTTCGGCGATCCGGAAAATCCCACACTTATGGAAAGCATGCTCGCCGCCTGCGGCGCGGAAATGGTGGACTTTCCCCTCAAGACCGCCTGCTGTGGCGCGTCGTTCGGCATTCCCGAGCGCGTGATGACAGCCCGCAACTCCGGGCGCATTCTCGACCTTGCCACCCAGCTTGGCGTGGATGCCGTTATCGTGGCCTGCCCGCTCTGCCAGATGAACCTTGACCTGCGCCAGGAGCAGGCGTCCAAGGAAATGGGCACGGCCTTCCGCCTGCCGGTACTCTACTTCACCCAGATGATGGGCATAGCCTTTGGCCTTGACCACAAGGAGCTGGGGCTTAACAAACTGCGCGTCAGCCCTGACGGCCTCATCCGCAAGCTGGACGAACTCCGGCGCAATTCCGCCGCCGCAGACAAGGCCGCTGAAGGAGGCAGGTCATGAGAATAGGCGTTTTCGTCTGCCATTGCGGCAGCAATATCGGCGGCACCGTTGACTGCGCCAAGGTGGCTGAAATTGCCCGCACCTATCCTGACGTGGTGTATGCCGACGACCCCATGTACACCTGTGCCGAACCCGGCCAGGCAGCCATTGAGGCTGCCATTCACGAGCACAAGCTTGACGGCGTTGTGGTGGCTTCCTGTTCACCCCGCATGCACGAGCCGACCTTCCGCCGCACGGTGGAACGCGCGGGACTCAACCGCTACATGCTCGAAATGGCCAATATCCGCGAGCATGTCTCGTGGATCGGCCGCGACAAGGAAGCCAATACCAACAAATCCGCGGAACTGGTTTTGCTGGCGGTTGAAAAACTGCGCAACAACAGGCCGCTGCTTGCCAAAAGCTTTGACGTCAACAAGCGCGTGCTGGTCATCGGCGGCGGCGTGGCGGGCATTCAGGCCGCCCTTGACTGCGCCGACGGCGGCGTGCCTGTAGTGCTTGTGGAACGCGATGCCACCATCGGCGGCAAAATGGCAAAGCTGGACAAGACCTTCCCCACTGTGGACTGCTCGGCCTGCATTCTCGGCCCCAAGATGGTCGACGTGGCGCAGCATTCCAACATCACGCTGTACGCCTATTCCGAGGTGGAAGACATCTCGGGCTATGTGGGCAACTTTACGGTGAAAATCCGCAAGCGTTCCACCTATGTGGACTGGAGCCTCTGCACCGGCTGCGGCGCCTGCACCGAAAAATGCCCCAGCAAAAAAACACCCGATGCCTTTAACGAACTGATCAGCAACACCACGGCCATCACCATTGCCTTTCCGCAGGCCATTCCCAAGAAGGCCGTCA
>CAJMLK010000067.1 GCA_905214305.1 uncultured bacterium | reverse complement strand
AGCGGGTGGTTTTCTGTTTCGCGCGCTGGCGCGCTCAACTGGCTAAAGCCACAATAAAAAAAGCCGGATAGTCCGGCTCTTCTGTTTTGCAGTGAAAATAATTTTATCTGGCGCTGTGCGCATCACGCGCAAGGCAGTTGGCTATCCACACCTTGACCAGCGCCTGGCGGCTCACGCCCAGGTGGCGGGCCTCGGCATCAAGGGCGTCTACCATCCACACGGGAAAATCCACGTTGACCCGCTGCGTCTGTTTGTTGGGCCTGCGGCCTGCTGCCCAGTCCACATGGCCGGAAATGTCTTCGCCAGCGTCAAAGCGGCGGTCAAATTCCTCGGCTGAAATCTGCTTTTCATGACTCATAGTATTCCACCTCTTCCTTGCGGGAGCGCCGTACGGAAATGATGCGCACGGCCCCGCCCCTGTAAGTGATAACCCCGGTCCACATTTTGCCGCTGATAGCGCCGATGACAAGGTAGCGCTCTTCGCCTGTGCGCAGCACTGGCACCTCAAGAAGGTTTTCGTCTTCCCACAGGGCCTTGGCCTCTTCAAAGGTGAGGCCGTGTTTTATTTTGTTGGCCGCGCTCTTGGCCGGGTCGTATTCAAATTCCATGTTGATATGGTATAAAAATTATACTCTTTGTCAATGGGCGGCAGAGTGTGCAGCAGGCACGGGGCAGCATAAAGCAGGACAGGGATCCGCAACAGCGTAATATTTGTAATCGCCTGTATTTCAGGTGTGATACGGAGTAACATTTTAAAGCTTTTTGTAATATACATATAAATTCAGCCAGTTAAGATGCTGAAAAAATTACAGCAAGAGTAATTTTATTACATCAAAAAATATAACCAGATTGCAAAAATATTACACTATAACCAGCTGAAATATATCTTTATTGCATTTATTACGCCTTTCTGGTGGATTCGACAACATTTCAGGCTCAATTTTCAAGGAGGCCATCCTTAAGGACATTAAATAGTTATTTCAGCATTTTACAATGTTTAACATTGTGTTTGCTTGTAAATAAAAATCTCGCGCCGAGAGAGTGAATCAGCACAGGGCATAAGGCTGCATGGCGTAGCTCTTGGTGGGGATGGCTAGAGGGTCGTGCGCACCGGCTTTATGGACGCGCCAGTTTCGCTGCGGCAAAAAGATGCGGCATATATTCAGCGCGCGTACCCTGCTCTTGTCGTTGCGCTTGCCAGCATGGGGCCTCATCCCATACGAGCGCCAAGCAGCTGTTTTCACCTGCGGCATTCTTTTCTCCTCCCGCGCAACTCTGCTGCAATGCCCGACACTTCCGCTTCCATAAACATACTAATCGAGTATCAATTAAAGCCTACTTGCCCTGTTTTATTGGTTTATATGGTGCATATTCAAAAATTTTATGCTAGGACGGAAATAATACCCCACAACTAGGATATCAGCCGTGCAAATATCGGCTGCACGTAGTGGGCGCAGACTGTCAAAGGCAAAACGCTCTATCTCTCAATTGGAGTCAATTAGATGAAAAAATTGCTTATTCTTGGTGCTGGCGCTGGTGGAACCATGATAGCCACAAAAATGAGAAAACTGTTAAGCGAACGTGAGTGGGAAATCACTCTTATAGATAGAGACCCCGTGCATCACTACCAGCCGGGCTGGCTGCTGGTTCCCTTTGGAGTAGACACGCCGCAGGGCTGCGTTCGCCCCAAAAAAGACTTTATCGCCCGCGGCGTCAATTTTGTCATAGACACGATCAACGCCGTTGACCCCATTGCGCGCAAGGTCGAATGCAAAAACAGCACGCACACCTATGACTGGATCATCATTGCATCGGGCGCAAGAATCGCCCCCGATGAAGTGCCCGGCCTGCTGGATGACTGGGGCGGCAAGATCCACAACTTCTACACCCACGACGGTGCGGAAGCCCTTTATGGCAAGATGAAGCATTTCAAGAAAGGAAGACTGGTTCTTCACATTTGCGAAACGCCCATCAAGTGTCCCGTGGCGCCGCTGGAATTTGTGTACATGGCCGACTGGTATCTGCAAAAGATGGGCGTGCGCGACCATGTGGAAATTGAGCTTGTCACTCCCCTTACGGGCGCATTTACCAAGCCAGTGGCAAACAACATTCTTGGCGCGCTTTGCGAAAAGAAGGGCATCAAGGTTACCACAAACTGGAGCGTGGACAGCGTTGAAGCCGACCGCGCTGTTATCACCTCGGTAACCGGCGACGAGATCAACTACGACCTTCTGGTGACCATTCCCCCCAACCTGGGGCAGCAGTTCCTTATTGAATCCGAAGTGTCCGACGTGACCGGCTATGTTGATACGGACAAGGAACTGTTGCGGTCAAAGAAGTTCGAGAACATGTACATCATCGGCGATGCCACCAACGTTCCGGCTTCCAAGGCAGGCTCAGTGGCCCACTTTGAAGTGGACGTCATCGCCCAGAACATGATGTCCGACATTGAAGGCACTGACAATTATTACAAGTTTGACGGCCACACCAACTGCTTTATTGTTACGGGCTTTGAAAAGGCGTCGCTCATCGACTTCAGCTACGCCATCGAACCGCTGCCCGGCATGTTTCCGCTCCCCGGTGTCGGCCCGTTTGAACTGCTGGGCGAGAGCCATATAAACTATTGGGGCAAGCTCATGTTCAAATGGGTGTATTACAACCTCATGCTCAAGGGGCATGAGCTGCCGTTTGAGCCAAACATGTATCTTGCAGGCAAAGACACCTCCTTGCTGAGAAACAAGTAGGCTGGGGGACGCTATGACACCTGAAGAAAAAATTCTCGAACGGCTTGATGCCATTGAAGAAAAGCTTACCGACCTTCAAGCGGCCAAAGAAAACAGCAGGATGCTGATCGAGCAGTTGACGCCCATCGGCAACCATGCGTTCCGCCTTGCCGTTGAAGAGATGGAATCCCTTAACGGCAGAGTCACCCTTGACGACATTCTGGATCTGGTCAGAAAAGGACTGCTGACCGTCCCCAGGATCACGTGGCTGCTTGACCAGCTGGAAAACGCCACCGACCTGTGGCACGTTCTCCATCCGGCCCTTGGCCCGACATTTCCCCATATTGTTGAAAAGATGGGCAAATGGGAACAGGACGGCGTGTTCGCCAAAGCTTCCGCCCTCAAGAACGCAGGCGGAACCATGCTGGACGCCCTGAGCCCCGAAGACATTGCAAAGACCGGGGAAGGCCTCACCTTTGCCGTAGGTCTGCTGCAACGCCTTGCTGATCCGGGGCTGCAGGGCAAGATAAACTCGCTCATGGATCTCATGAGCACGATTGACACGTCCAATGTCAGGCCCACTGGCATATTCGGCGTGGCCGGAGCGCTGCGAAGCGACGAAGGCAGGCAGATCATGGGGCTGCTGGTGGAACTGCTGAAGGCAGGCGGCAGGCTCTCTGCCACACAGGGCAAACCCGGCTAGCACCGGCTGATCGGCATTCAGAAGCCAGCGGGCAGCGCGCAGCCGAAAACGCGGCCCAGTGCCCTCCCGCTGATCCCGAACGCCAAAGCCGAACAGGCAATGGTCCCGAGTGCCGCCAAAAGACAATAGCGCCAGGCCATGCGCCACAATGTAAAAAGCGGGGATTACCCCGCTTTTTACATTGGCCCTGATGCCTGCCTTTACCGCAAACGCTACTGCATGCCCCGCAGCATCCTGAGCTTGGAACCGCCGAACTGGTCGCCGTCAGGCAGCTTCATGTGGGCAAGCCCCTGCATGAGCACCTTGCGGTAAAACTCGTCCCCGGCGGCCACAACCCCGGGAATGGCATAATAATCCTGATCTTCAATACCCACAGAAACTTCCAGCGCGACAGGTTCTCCGTCCCAGCGCTGCGTCCACGCCTCAAAGGTTATCTCCGCCTCAACCCCGGCCAGATCCACAAAGCCCATCCTGGCGGAATAGGTGCAGACCGTTACGGGCCTGAGGGGCGTTTCAGGGGTAAGGCCGCTCCTGGTCAGCGCGGGCACAAAACGCGAAAACTGCTGCAACTGCGGGCTGCCAAGATCGCCGAAGACATGTTCATCGCCGCGCATGTTCACGCTTTTTTCCAGACGGCTGCCCATATTGCCCTGAGCGTCAAGATACGGGTGGTCTTCAGCGGCAATCTCGCCCCTGATGCCCACCGGGTTGAGCGGTGTCCCCAGAATAAAGGCGGGATCCTTGCCGGATGTTTTTACGGTCAGCCGTCTGCCGTCCCTGATACTGCCGTCTTTCTTGTAATTGGTGGTGATCCGCACCACAAAGCCCGCATCGCGCAGGGCGAGATTTTCCGTGTCATAATAGCTTCTTGTGCGCAGGCGCAGCCTGTCCTTCTCTGACCGCATCAGCACGAAACCGTTTTTTGCGGATGCGGCCGACAGGGCCTCCCAGAGTTTTTTGAACGATGCCTTGGCCTTGTCCGTTTTGAACAGCGCCGGGTTCAGGGCCATTTTGTACTCAAGGCCGTTCACGGCCCCGTGGGGCTTCCAGGCCGCCACATTTTTTTCATACTGGCCCGACCCGGCCGCCGAAGCCACAGATGCGGAAAGCAAAAGCCCCACTACCAGCAGAGCGGTCAATCTGCACATAGGAACTCCTTGCAAATAATGAAATTATTTCGCACAACAACAGTAGCACTGCTTGCGCAGGCACGAGAGCAGCGGATGCGGCGCAGGGTCGGCACACAATGGCCTGACCTCTGGCCATTCGTTTTGCATAGCGCAAGGCCGGGAGAAAGCCAGCCCGGCAGCGGCATGCACAACGGTGCAACAGCGCGCCCACAACTGCAAGCGCCTTCTGCCCGTCATGCCAGGCAACTTTCCATTGTTGGCGCAAGTCAGAATCACGCCAGATGCAGCCATCGCCTTGGCCGCCGGTTCATGGTATGTCTGCCATACCATTTCCTCTCGACGACAGGCCGTCTGTTTGGCATTCTTGTGGCCGGCGCCCTTGCCTCATCCGGTTTGCCGCCAGTCGCCGGCTCCTGCTTTGCGGCGTTGAGGCAAGGTGAACGACCAGCTGGAACAGCACCAGCAGCGCGCCCTGCCTTTGAGAGCATGCCTTTTCAAGGTACTATGCCCGCTACGCGCTTAACGGTGCGGGTTTGGCGAGCCAGCCGGGCGGGCGTCTGCCCGCGCAGCAGCCAGAACAATTTCAAGGCAAAATGGCTCCGGTTTCCTCCCCGGCCTGCCGCACTTCCCGCGGCACGGCATTGCAGCCCCTCTTACGCGCAGGATAAGGGGGGTTTTGTATCTCGCTGGCGAAGGCCAATGCCGTCGCGTTCAAACATGGCGAACGCGCGCAGCATCTCTTGATTGCCGGTGTAAAGAATTGAAACATGATGAATACTTCCAGAACTGAAAATAAACATGCATCACATGCGACGCAGCCGGGCATGGATTCTGCCCCCGCACACTGCGCGCCGTGGCTTTTTGACCCGCAGGACCATCAGCTTGTCCGCCTCGTCAACGACTTTTCCGCCGCACGGGCACACAACCAGTCCCTGCCCCAGCCAGACCCGGCCCTGCACCCCAACGGCGTCATCGAACTGACCTCCGAACCGGGCCTGCGCATGGCCCGCGCCGTCATCATCCTGCTTGAAAGCCTTGAAGACGGCGGAACACAGGAAAGGTTGCACGCCCTGCGCCGTCTGCACGACGAAGTGCTCTATTCCGTGCATTCCCCCTTGCAGAAAAATACCGCGCGCGTGCTCATCCAGCTCATGAAGGATCTTGTGCGCTCCAGCCCGCATACCCATTTGCAGCTCCCTCTGGCTCACGAATTTCATCAGGCCGTGCGCGGCGCACCGCGCATCATACGCAAGCTGCTCTGCCGCTATCATCTGCTGGAAATGCCCGAGGCCTGGAACCAGCAGGCCTTCGACCACCACGTCCACGATGCCAACACCAAGGGCCGCAAAAGCCCCACACATCTGGTCATGGACGCATGGGTCAAGGGCATCCGCTTTTTGACGGTCATCTACTACAATACCGTTGATCCCGAAGCCGCGGGAGAACTGCTGCGCGCCGCGCGCATCATGGGTATCACGGTGCGCATCGGCATCGAGTTTCGCGCGTCCTTTGGTGACAAGATGGTGGAATTCACCTGGGTTCCCCTTGATATCAACAGCCCGAGAGCCTTTGCCGACCTGCTGCGCAGGCCCGACATCGCCGGGGTGCTGTCGGAATACGCCGCGGTGAACACCTGGATGCAGGAACATGCCCTGCGCCTGCTGCGGGCCTGGAACACCATGCATGCTCCCCGTCTGGCCGGGCAACTGGGCATCCCCGCACCCGACCCGCTGAAAGAAGGTGATTTTCTGGCCTATGTGGGACACCGGCAGCCTTCGTCCCTGCATCTGGCGGAGTATATTTTTTCCCAGTGGTCGCCGCTGGTGCGCGAGGCCGCCAGCCGCCTGCGCCAACAGATGGAACAGCAGCAGGGTGATGCACGCGCCGCAACCGGGGCGCTGGTGGAAAGCCTTGACGACTTCGTGCCCGACACCATCCGCGCCGAATGGCTGAGCCCGGCGGCCAATCCTGACATGGTCTTTCCCTACACGCCGCATAAAAACCTGCCCGAAGTGCTGCTGCGCGAACCGGAGGCCCTGCTTGAGGCGCTCACCCCCCTGCACCCGTGCCAGATGGTGCTTAATCTGGCGGGCCTGACCCCTCAGGATATTCTGGAACTGCTGTGGCGCGGCAAGGGGCACATCACCCATCTCGAACTTTTCAACCTGCGGGAATGGACCAGTGGCCAGCTCACCCATGTGGAAGCCATCAACTGCCTGCAACGGGCCATCAATGAGGGCAGCATTCTGCGCCTCAAACAGGTGGTTCGTCAGATAGTGCGGGAAGAGCCGGAAGAGTCCTCGCGCCGCCCGCTGTTACAGGCCGTGCTCGACCAGTTGCCCCGGCTTCAGGAATTCTATGCGTCCGCCCCGCTGGGTTCACGCATCGGCACGGACTCCACAAGCCGTTCGCACCATACCCACGGCATGGGGCTTGTCTTTGTTGAAACCCTGCCGCAGCAGGCGCGCGACGCCCTTGCGCGGGAAGACAAGGAGCAGCGCCTGCTTCTGCCCGTACACACGGATATCTACAGTTTTGTGCAGCACCACGAACCGCCATATGCCCAGCCCTGGTGGGTGAAGCGCCTGCGCCGCCTGCCGGGCCTCCGCCAGCTTGGCTGCCACCGCGTGCGGGGCTGGGGGCTGGAAAAAAAGACCACCACAGTGGGACAGGATGGCAATCTTGTGACCCTGGGCGGTGTCGACGCCAAGGGCATGAACAGGGAAAACCCGAGGGAAGGTTCCAGCCCCGCCTTTGAGGTCAGCCCCTGGAACCCCACCTATGTCAACAGCGACGTGATCAACCTGCTCAAGATTCTGGCGGGATTTCTGCCCGCGCAATGGGCGTTCTGGTATGTGGGCAGCTGGTGGGTGCTCACATGGTTCGGCGCGCTGCTCTGGTTTGCCATCACGGCGGTGCGCAACGTGGCCCAGTCCATGGTCGGTGGCGGGGCCTTCAGCCGGTCCATGCTCCTGCCCTGGAACCGCTATGTGAGCTGGAGCCGCATGGCAGACTCCCTCATGTACACGGGCATATCCGTTCCCCTGCTGGAAGTGGCCGTGCGCCTGTGGCTGCTTGAAGACCTGCTGGGCATAACCGTGCAGGACAATGCCGTCATGGTCTATACGGTCATTGCGCTGGTAAACAGCATCTACATTTCCGGCCACAACATCTTCCGGGGCCTGCCCAAGGAAGCCGTGGTGGGCAACCTGTTTCGCAGCGCCCTGTCCATACCGTTATCCATGCTGCTCGGCCACGGGCTGCTGCAGTTTTTCATCTTCATGCAGCTGCCGGACCCCATGATGCTGCTGCAAAACTGCGCTGCCATCGTTTCCAAGTGCTCTTCAGACATTGTGGCGGCTATTATCGAGGGCTTTGCCGACCGCAACCATTACCTGCGCATGCGGCAAAGCGACTATGACAGCAAGTTTGCGCAGATTTTTAAAAGCCTCGCCACCCAGGAACTGCTGTTTCCTCATCGCAATCTGGCAAAAATGCTGCAACATCCTCAGGATTACTGGAAAAAGCTCTACAAGAGCGATCCGGTGGCAGCACGGCAGGCTCTGGAGCACATGCTGGACATGATGTACATGTGGTATTTCAAGCCCCGCGCCCGACAGATTTTCTGGCAAAAAATCACGGCTATTCCGGCGGAGGAGAAACAGGGCATCCTTGCCTTGCATTCCCTGCTGCGTCTGGAACGTGAAACTACAACCGAACTTTTGCAGGGCCTGCTCGGCAAGGATTTTTCACGGGTGCTGACCTTTTATCTGCAAAAAAACAGGGAATACCTGCATGAACTGAAAGCGGGCAAATACCGCGCTGCCGCCTGACAAGGATTACAGAAAACATCGCTGTCAGCCTTTGGAACAAAATTTAACAAAATCTCAAACTTCTATTCAAAAATAAAAAGCTCCGGATAAAAACCGGAGCTTTTTTCGTTGAACCTCTTGACTCGATGCCCGCAACCGAACATAACAAAATTTAACAAACTATCCTAAAAAATAACACCCCACCTGAACAGGATACTTGCCATGCTGCCGGTTGAACGACGTAAAAAAATGGCCCGCATCATCAAAAGCCAGGGCGCTGTGAACACGCGCGAGCTGGCTGAAACTCTGGGTATTTCCATCATGACCGTTCGGCGCGACCTCAAGGCGCTGGAAGAACAGAATCTGCTTGAAATCACCTGGGGCGGAGCCGTGCCCCCTGGCTTTGAAGCGCATGACATACCGCGTTCGCACAAGGCTTCGTGCATGCGTCAGGCCAAGGCCGACATTGCCCGCGCCGCCTGCAGCTTTATCGAAGACAACGCCTTTATCGCTCTGGACGCGGGAACCACCACCCTTGAACTTGCCCGCCTCTTGCCGTCGTTGCCGCTCAGCCGCCTCAGCGTGGTTACTCCCGACCTTGAAATCGCCATGCTCCTGTCAGGCCACGCCCATATCGAAGTCTTTCTTACCGGAGGCCGGGTGGACCCCGTAAGCCGGGCCTGCAACGACGCTTCAGGCATGGAGTACCTGCGCCGCATCCGCACCACCCTGGCCTTTGTGGGCATCAACGTGTGGGAAGCCGAACGCGGCGTAACCACAAGCTCCTCTGAAAAGATGCACCGCAAGATTCAGCTTATGGAAAGCGCGGACAAAAGCATTCTGCTTGTGGACTCCTCCAAGTACGCCAAGTTCAGTCCCTGGCGCGTGGCAGGGGTTGATGACTTTTACCGCATTATCACGGACTGCGGGCTTTCCGCAGGCGCGCGCCAGCAGCTTGAAGCCGCCGGAGCCTGCCTGCTGTATGCCGATTCCTGACCAGCTCCCCCCGGCGGGCGTCCGTCTTTCGCCTGCTGCCGGAAAACAGGAGAAATACATGAATATAGCTGTAATCGCTGATGACTTTACCGGCGCCAATGCCAATGGGGCCCTGCTTACCGCCAAGGGTTTTTCCAGCGCCACCTGCCTGGGCCTTGATAAATGGGACCCGCAGTATTTTGCGGCCTTTACCGCAGTGTCTCTCAATGCCGAAAGCCGCCTGCTTTCGCCGCAAAAAGCCTGGGACGCGGTGCATGCTGCGGTCAAGATGTTCTGCGCCGAAAAACCGGCTCTGGTGGCAAAACGGGTGGACTCCACCCTGCGGGGTAATGTCGGCGCGGAAATAGAGGCCGCCATCAAGGCTATGGACGAAAGCTACGGGCATCAGGAATCCCTTGCGGTGCTTGTGCCGTCCTACCCTTCCTCGGGCCGCATCTGCGTGGGCGGATACCAGATCGTCCACGGCGTGCCGCTGGAACGTTCGCCCATCGCACAGGATGCGGCAACGCCCATCAGGCACACCTCGGTGCTCAAGATTTTTTCAGAGCAAAGCTCGCTGCAATGCGGTTTTGTTCCCCTTGAAACCGTGCTGGCCGGAGCAGAAGCCGTGCGCCGCCGCATTGAGGCCCTGCGCGCCCAGGGTTGCCGCGTGGCGGCCTGCGATGCCGTGTCCGATGAGGATATCGCCACCATCGCCCAGTCGCTGGCTGACGCGCCCTATCCTCTCGTGTCCGTGGATCCCGGCCCGTTCACGGCCGAACTGGCGGCCGTACGCGTGCGTGCCCCGCGCGCGCAGTATGAAGACCGCGTATTTCTTGCCATCGGCAGCACCAGCGAGCTTACACGGGTGCAGATGGAAGCTCTGCACCTTGCCCATCCCTGCCGCCTTGTCCACATGAATGTGCATAAAATTCTGGAAGGAACGAACGCCGCGGCCCAAGAATGCACCCGCGTGCTTGAAGCCGTATGCGCGCCCCCGGCGGACGCCACGGTTCTTGGCATCTGCACGGCCGTGGGCAAGGAAGACGTGTTTTCTCTGGACGACATGTCGCGCCGGATGAACCTCACGCATGCGGAAATTTCGCTGCGCATCAATAACGCCATTGCCGACGTGACCGACCGCGCCCTGCGCAGAAAAGACCTGCGCATCGGCGGCCTGTATACCTCCGGCGGCGAAGTCACCGTTTCTGTCATCCGCACGCTGGGGGCAGGCGGCTTTACGGTGCGCGACCAGGTTCTGCCCCTTGCCGTTTACGGCCATATTGTCGGCGGCGTACAGGACAATCTGCCGATGATCACCAAGGGCGGCTTTGTGGGCGACAAAAACAGCCTGGTGGAATGCGTGGAATACCTCTTTACCAAGATATCCACGCGCAAACGCCCATCATAACACGCATAAAAACAAGGAAAACATATGAAACCTCTCATTTGCGCCCCCATGGGCGACCCGGCCGGAATCGGCCCCGAAATTCTGGCAGCGTCTCTTGTGGACCCGGTGGTGACCGAAGCCGCCCGCGTGCTTGTGGTGGGCAATACCGAAATCATGCGACGCGCCGCAGCCCTCATGCATGTGAACCCTGATTTCAACGAGGTTGATGAAAATCTCGATGGCTGGCGCGAAGGCGCAGCCAATATCCTGAATATGGACAATCTGGATCTGGCCGATTTTGCCTATGGCAAAATTCAGGGGCAGTGCGGCAAGGCGGCCTTTGAGTATATCAAAAAGGCCGTTGAGCTGACCTTGGCGGGCAAGGCCCATGTGCTTGCCACCACGCCCATCAACAAGGAATCGCTCAAGGCGGGCGGCGTGCCCTATATCGGGCATACCGAAATCCTGGGCGACCTCACGGGCACGGCCGATCCCCTGACCATGTTTCAGGTGCATGGCCTGCGCGTTTTCTTTCTCAGCCGCCACCTTTCGCTCATGGACGCCTGCCGGGCCGTGAAAAAAGACCGCGTTCTGGACTACCTGACCCGCTGCACCGATGCCATGCGCCTGCTGGGCATTGAAAATCCCTCCATTGTGGTGGCCGGGCTTAACCCGCACTGCGGCGAACACGGCCTTTTCGGCAATGAAGAAGATGTGGAGATCGTTCCGGCCATTGAAGAGGCCAAAAAGCGCGGCCTCAACGCACACGGCCCCAACCCCGCCGACTCGGTCTTTCACTTTGCCCTCAAGGGCGCATGGGACGCGGTGCTGTCCCTGTACCACGATCAGGGGCATATCGCGACCAAGATGGTGGATTTTGAGCGCACCATCTCCCTGACCCTCGGCATGCCCATACTGCGCACGTCCGTGGACCACGGCACGGCCTTTGACATTGCCGGAAAGGGTCAGGCCAGCGCCGTAAGCATGGTGGAGGCCATACGCCTTGCCGCCCTGTATGCCCCCGGCTTCAGGCATGCTCACGCCTGAAACCGGACGAACTGAAATGGTCAGGCCGCCGACGCCCTGCGGGCAGCCTGTTGCCCCTGCACACCCTGACCCGGCAGTTCGCCGGGCCAGAACGCAACCGCCGTTGGGAGAGTGATGATGGGAACCGCTCAAGCTTTTGGAATCGGCTATTCAATGACAATGCTGGCGATTGCTATCGCCATCGTCATTGTGCTGTGCATCTGGTTCAAGATACACGCCTTTGTCTCACTGACCACCGCCAGCCTGTTTCTGGCGCTGACCCACAATATGGAGCTGGCGAAGATTGTGGTGGCCTTTGAAGGCGGCCTTGGCAAAACTCTGGGCTTTCTGGCGCCCATTCTCGCCCTCGGGGCCATTCTGGGCAAACTTATGGAGGTTTCGGGCGCGGCGGAAAGGCTGGCGCGCACCCTCATACGCATTCTCGGGCAGTCACGGGCGCACTGGGCCATGATGATCGTGGGCTATGTTTGCGGCATTCCCGTCTTTCTTCAGGTGGGTATTATCCTGCTCACGCCGCTGATGTTCTCCATTGTCAAAGAATCCAAACTGCCCCTTATCCAGGTGGGCATGGCCCTTGTGGTGGCCCTGACCACGGTGCACTGCATCGTGCCGCCCCATCCGGCGGCCATGGCCGTTACCGACCTGCTCAAGGCCGATGTGGGCAAGGTCATCTTTTTCGGCCTGCTGGTGGGCCTGCCCGCCGCCTGCGTGGCCGGGCCGATCTACGGCAAGTTCATTGCCAGGCGGCTGCCCCCCGTCCCCCTTACCGGAGCCTATGCCGACACCGAGCCGCGCAAGGAATCGGAACTGCCCCCCTTTGGCAGCACGCTTTTCGTGGTTCTGCTGCCGCTGCTGCTCATGATTGCCAAAACCGTTGTGGAACTGAGCATCGACAAGCAGAATCCCCCTGTTTACATGACCTATGTGAACTTTATCGGCACGCCCATGATCGCCCTGTTCATCTCGGCAGTGGTGGCCTACTTTGTGCTGGGCCGCGCACGCGGCTTCAACTGGGATCAGCTCGGCCGCTTCAGCGAATCGGGCATGGCCCCTCTGGCGTCCATCATGCTTGTCATCGGCGCTGCGGGCGCCCTCAACCAGATCATCACCGACAGCGGCGTGGGCCTTGTGCTCAAGCAGGTGCTGACCAGCCTTCAGGTAAGCCCCCTCATTCTGGCCTGGATTATCGCCATCACACTGCGCTTTGCCCTCGGCAGCGCCACGGTTGCCATGATGACAGCCGCGGGCCTTATCATGCCGGTGCTCGGCGCCAACCCCCAGCTTGACCCGGCCCTTATGGCCATCGTCATTGGAGCCGGGGCCATCGGCGCTTCGCAGGTGACGGACTCCGGCTTCTGGTTTGTCAAAGAATCACTCGGCATTCCCATGGCATCCATGTATGCTACCTACACGGCGGGCACGACCATCGCCGCTGTGCTGGGCCTTGGCGGAACCCTGCTGCTGCAGATGTTCCTCTAGACACTGTGTAGAATGTTTACCGCCTGAAAAGCCTCGGGCGACTGCGCGGGCATACCCCGCAATGTCCGAGCATCTCAATATATCCGGGCACACCCGGACAGCGCGCGGCATCCCCGGGCGGAAGAATTCCTTTCTGCCCGGGAACCGTGCGCCTGCAACGGAAAAACGTGAGTGGCAGAATCGGGACCTCAACGTCCCGCTGCCACATTTTTCAGGCGTGGCGCCGCTGCCCTGATGCATGAAAAATCCTGCCTTGCGCAGCGCGGCAATGCCCACAGGCCGTCGCAAACCGATGCACTGCGGCCATACGACTGCCCCAAGCGCAAAATGCCATAAGGAGCATTGCATGAAAATTGTCATTGCGCCGGATTCATACAAGGAATGCCTGTCGGCCCTGCAAGTGGCCACGCTTATCGAGTCGGGCTTTCGCGAGATATTCCCCGGGGCCGACTACATCAAGGTTCCTGTGGCCGACGGCGGCGAGGGCACGGTGGAAGCTCTGGTGGAAGCCACACAGGGAACCATTGTGCCGGTTACGGTCAGGGGGCCTCTCGGCAAGCCCGTGGAGGCCTTTTATGGCCTGACCGGCGATGGCGGCACGGCTGTCATTGAAATGGCCACGGCCAGCGGTCTGGGCCTTGTGCCGCCGGAGCAGCGCAACCCCCTGCGCACCACAAGCTACGGCACGGGCGAACTCATCCGTTCGGCTCTGGATGCCGGGGCGCGCAGGTTCATTCTGGGCATTGGCGGCAGCGCCACCAATGAAGGCGGCGTCGGCATGCTTCAGGCTCTGGGCGTGCGTTTGCTCGATGCGCACGGGCAGGAGATCGAGCCTACGGGGCTGGGCCTCGGCACGCTTGCGCGCATTGACCTGTCCGAGTTTGACCCACGCCTGAAAGACACGATTATCGATGTGGCCTGCGACGTGGACAATCCTCTTTGCGGGCCGCGCGGCGCATCGGCCATTTTTGGCCCGCAAAAAGGGGCCACGCCCGAAATGGTGCAGCAGCTTGACGGCTATCTGCACAATTTCGCGGCCATCACCCTGCGTGACCTCGACATTGATATGGCAGAAATTTCCGGAGCCGGAGCCGCCGGGGGCATGGGCGGCGGCATGTACGCCTTTTTACGGGGCCGCCTGCGCCCAGGCAGCGAAATCGTCACCGAAGCCGTGGGTCTTGACGCCCTTGTCAGGGATGCTGACCTTGTTATCACCGGTGAAGGACGCATTGACGGGCAGACAGCCTTTGGCAAGGCTCCGGTGGGTGTGGCCCGCGTGGCAAAACGTCACGGCAGGCCCGTCATCGCCATCGGCGGCTCCCTGCGCAATGACGCGGAGGTGGTGCACCAGCACGGCATTGACGCCATTTTCAGTGTACTTTACCGCCCCTGCACCATTGGGGAGGCTCTGGCCGAGGGTTCGGACAACCTGCGCGCGGCCGCGCGCAATATCGCCGCGGCCATAGCCGTGGGCGGCGGGCTTGGCCCCATGACGGCACGGACGGGCCAATGATCGCCCCCTACCTTGCCAGCTGGCGCAGCCACCCGCTGTTCAACACCCTGTTTGTCTGTGCCATGACCTTTTGCTGGGGCATCTATGCGTTTCTGCACCTCAAGAATATTCCCTGGGGTTCGCAGCAGGCCAATGTTTTCGTTTTTGTTATCGCAGCCCTCTGCTTTATCTTTATTTTTGTTTTACCGCGCTATTCGTTTCGCCCGGTGGCCGTACACTATTGCATCATGGTGGGAACCCTGCTGCCCTCGCTGGCCAACGGGCAGGAACTTATGCGCCAGAGCGGCATCTTCAACTGAGGCACGCCAGCGCACACACCCGCGCCATGACCAGAGCAATTTCACTTTGAAATTGCTCTGGCGGCTGCGCGAGCAGACGCCCGCAGCGAAGGCGTAAGCGCAATTTATTTGCGTGGTTAAACGCCGAAGTGAGCGTGCATCAAACTTTGAGAATGTATATTATCAAAGT
>CAJMLK010000066.1 GCA_905214305.1 uncultured bacterium | reverse complement strand
CAGGCAGGCTTTAGCCTGCCTGCCCGCTTTTCATGTGTCAGCTGCTCTGGCAATCGTATGGATCAGCCCGCCCGGCCGGGGGCCGTTCTGGCAGCCTGACCGGAATCGCGCTTTTGACGCGAGGCCTTGTGGGCATCTTTCTTTTTGGGCTTGGCTTTGGCCGTCTGCTTGGCCTGAGGAGCCTTGCTGCCTTTGGCCTTGCTCACTTTTTTGCGTGGCGTGGCGTCATTGTCGGCATACATGCGCCTGGCCTCGCGGGCGGTCTTGCGCATATCAAGATTATAGCGTTCCGGGGGCAGGCAATCCAGCGCCGCCACTACAGACGCGGCATTGTTGCCGCATACCTGAAAACCTGCATCCAGCAGACGAAAAGCCTCAACACCGCGCGTTTGTGAATCGGGCGCGCCCAGAATAACGGCCAGCAGCCGTCTTGGCCCCTGACTGGCCGTGAAAATAAGATTGTAGCCCGAAGCGTTGACCCAGCCCGTTTTAAGCCCGTCCGCACCGGGATATTGGCCCAGCAGGGGGTTTTTGTTCCAGGTGACGCGCCCTTTGTGGCTGATGGTGTGTGTGTTGTGAAAACGCAGGGCCTGCGGGTAGGTTTGCAGATAGGCCCGCGCCAGAGTGAGCATGTCGCGGGCGGTGGTGTACTGGCCTTTGGCCGGCAGCCCGTGGGGATTGCGAAACTGGCTGTCGCGCATGCCCAGTGCCTGAGCCTTGGCGTTCATCATGGTGACAAAGGCCGGGCTTGAGCCGCCCACCGCTTCCGCCACGGCCATGCTGGCATCATTGCCCGAAGAAACGGCCATGCCCATGAGCAGCTGCTCAAGGGTCACCACATCATTTTCGCGCAGTCCCATGCGCGAACCGCCGGTTCCGGCGGCCACGCGGCTGACCGTTATGGACCTGTCCAGACTGAGCTTGCCCTGATTGACGCTGTCCAGCGCCAGAAACATCGAGAGTACCTTGGTCAGCGAAGCCGGGGCGATGCGCTGATCAGCATTTTGCTCAAAAAGAATGACGTTGTGGTCCAGATCATACAGGATTGCAGAGCTGGTTTCCAGAAAGCCGTGCTCAGGAATGGCCGGAGCCGCCTGAGAGGGGCCGGGACGCATAAGGCAGGCCAGCAGCATGATGACAAGGAAGTACGCAGACACACTGAGGAAATTGAGCCTCTTGTGACGGTAACGGCTGGGCATGGTGCGTCCTTGAACCTGGTCTGACGGAAACGCGCGGCAGACAGCGCGGGCTGATCTGGGGCGCGGGTCAGGCAGGCATATGAAGAAAAAGTTTAGAGTTTTGCTAAAATACCTCTGGCCTGTGTACTAAAGTTGCTCCGTCATGGCAAGAGTTTGCGAGGGGGACCGGCTCATGGCCAGGGGCGGTTTGAGGGATTTTTTTGCCCGGCAGGCTGGCAAAATTTTTCTGACGCCGGTCAGCGGCAGCGCATGCAGTGAGGACGACATCTTGTGGCGAATACTTTTGCAACAATACGTGCATGGCCGTGCTTGGCGTTGCGCGCGGTTTGCGGCCACGGCTGCAGCAAATTTTCTTCATGCTCCCGCAAAAATATCCATAAGAAATCCATAAAAATCCGGCCCGTCCTTGCATGGGCAAAAACGGGCCGGAACTGTGGCACGGAGCCAGAGCCGTTTCACTTTGAAATTGCTCTGGCGGCTGCGCGAGCAGTCGCCCGCCACTGAGCGGCAAGCGCAGTTGCAGCCGTTGTAACGCAGGAAACTACGCATGCAGACAGCATGTGTAACGAGCGGTGTGTTTCCACACAAGCACTGTCGCCATTTATAAGGCGCGCAGCAGGGCTTCTTGGTGTTGCTTGCCTCAGCTGTCGCCGTCCATGCGGAAGTCCACGCGGATTTTGAACAGTTTGGTGGCGGGCAGGTTGAGAATGGGCACACCCGTCGCCTCGGTAATGCCATCAAGAATCGCCTGCGTTTCTTCCCGCGACGGGCTGATAAGAGTAAACCAGATATTGTAATCGTGTTCGCGCAGATAGTTGTGAGTCACGCCCGGCTTGGCATTAACCTCGGCCACAAAGGCATCCATTTTGTCCGGGGAAACCTTGGCCGCGCAGAGGGTGGACACAAAGCCCAGCTTGGCGGACTGAAAGTTGGCCCCGAGCCGCCTGATGATCTTGCGGGCCTTGAGATCGCGTACGCGGTCAAGCACTTCCTGCTCATTCAGGCCCAGACGCTGGCCCAGTTCCGCGTAGGGGCGCGGCGACAGGGGAAAGTCCGTCTGGATGATGTCCAGCAACTGTCTGTCCACGCTGTCCAGTGCGGCAAGGGTGGCGTTGGCCTGCGGTGCGGGCCGGCTGGCGGCGGATGTTTGCGTGGTCATTATTTTTCCTCCCCGGACGTGCCGTCGCGGCCTTTCTTGCGCATTTTGGCCGGAATATAGGTGCACAGCGGCTCTTCGCCCATATGGTCGCCGTCCATGCTGTGAGCGCGGGCGCGGCAGCCGCCGCAGACCTTGTGATATTCGCACTCGCCGCATTTTCCCGTGTAGCAGGACTGGTCGCGGAACTGCAAAAAGTGTTTGCTTTCGCGCCAGATTTTGGGAAAGGGCGTTTGACGTACATTGCCGCAATCAAGTTCCAGATAGCCGCATGGCTGCACCTGCCCCACATGACTGATAAAGCAGAAGCCCGTGCCGCCAAGGCAGCCGCGGGTGAGAGCATCCATGCCGAAGTTTTCGGGGGTGACGCCCACGCCTTCCTCTTTGGCCCGCTGGCGCATGATGCGGTAATAGTGCGGCGCGCAGGTGGCCTTGAGATGCATCCTGGTGGTTTTGCGAAAATCATACAGCCAGTGCAGCACGTCTTCGTATTCCTGGGCCGTGATCACCTGATCGGCCAAACCCGCGGCACGCCCCATGGGGACCAGCAAAAAGATATGCCAGGCCGCCGCGCCGATGCGTTCACACAGTTCAAATATTTTTTTGAAACTCGTGAGGTTGTTGCGCGTGACCGTGGTGTTGATCTGAAACGGCACGCCAGCGGCCTTGAGGTACTCGATGCCGCGCATGGATGCTTCAAACGCGCCGGGAACTCCGCGAAAACTGTCATGGCTGGCCGCATCGGCCCCGTCAATGGAGATGGAGCAGCGGTTGACGCCAGCGGCCTTGATTTTTTGCGCGCTTTCCGGCGTGATGAGGGTTCCGTTGGGCGAAAAGGCGCAGGGCAGGCCCTTGCTGTGCGCATAGGCCACCAGTTCGTACACGTCGGGACGCATCATCGGGTCGCCGCCGGTGAAGATGATGATGGGCTTGCCCACCTCGGTGAAGGTGTCAATAAGGGCCTTGGCTTCGGTCGTGGAAAGCTCGCCGGGGTACGGCTCCGTGTGGGCCTCTGCGCGGCAGTGCTTGCAGGCCAGGTTGCAGGAGCGGGTAACTTCCCAGGCGATGAGGCGACAGGCGGGGCTGCCGTCTTCAAGGGTGCGCAGGGGGGCGCTCATGCCGTGCCCGCCGGACTGCCCGCCCGGATGTCCGCCCGGATGCCCGCCCGGATGACCTCCAGGCTGACCTCCCGGATGGCCGCCCGGCTGTGCGCCATGTTTGCCTTCTTCCGCCTGACCGGGGTGGCCGCTTATGGGGTTGCCCGCGCTGCCGGGCATGCCGCCCGGGTGGCCCCCGGCGTGATGCATGTGCTTGCTCATGGTGCTTCCGCCCTACCTTGCCAGCTTTTCGCGCAGCAGGGTTTCTGTAAAGTAGGTAATGATCATGTCCGCACCGGCGCGCTTCAGCCCCACGAGCGATTCAAGCATGACGGCCCTTTCGTCGATCCAGCCGTTCAGTCCGGCGGCGCGTATCATCGAGTATTCGCCGCTGACCTGATAGGCGCAGAGCGGCACATCCACATGATCGCGCACAAGGCGGATGATGTCGGCATACGGCCCGGCGGGCTTGACAATCAGGGCGTCCGCGCCTTCTTCAAGGTCGGCATAGGCTTCGCGCAGGGCTTCGCGCAGGTTGGCCGGGTCCATCTGGTAGGACTTGCGGTCGCCGCTGGCAGGGGCGCTTTCGGCGGCTTCGCGGAAAGGGCCGTAGTAGGCCGAGGCGTATTTGACCGCATAGGACATGAGCGGCAGCCGCGAAAAACCGGCTTCATCCAGAGCTGCGCGAATGGCGGCCACGCGCCCGTCCATCATGTCCGAGGGGGCCACCATGTCTGCTCCGGCTCTGGCGTGGCTCACGGCTGTCTGCGCCAGCAGGGGCAGGGTGGCATCGTTGCGCACCACGCCCTCGGGCGTAAGAATGCCGCAGTGGCCGTGGCTCATGTATTCGCACAGACACACGTCTGTCATGACAAAAAGCTTGGGCCAGCGGCGCTTGAGCAGCCGCACTGCCTCCTGCACGATGCCGTCGTCGGCGTAGGCGCCGCAGGCTTTTTCGTCCTTGGTGGCCGGAATGCCGAAAAGGATGACAGAATGCAGGCCCGTGTCCACGGCCTGCTCCACCTGTTTTTCCAGCTGGCTGAGGCTCAGCTGGTACTGGCCGGGCATGGAGCCGATTTCTTTGCGAAAATTGGGGTCTTTTGTTTCAACCACAAAATAGGGCTGAATAAGGTCTTCCACAAGAAGGGGCGCGGTTTCGCGCACCAGTGTGCGAAGCTCGGGGGTGGCGCGCAGACGGCGGCCGCGATGGAACGGAGTCATGGCTCTATCCTTGTTTTTCAGGCCAGGCTGCCTCTATCATGCGATAGCGCTTGTAAAAACTGGCAGAGAGTGCGAAAAAGGCCCCTTTTTGAACAAGGGGCCTCCTCACAAAAAGAAGCTATTTCAGGCCGATTTCTTCATCAGTCAGGTAGCAGGCCGGGTCCTGTGCCCAGATGTCATCATAATAGGCTTCGGCGCGGGCGCGGAAGTTGCCGCCGCAGATGTTCAGAAAGCGGCACTTGGCGCAACGGCCCTTGACGTGGGCTTTCTTGTCCTTGAGCATGTGCAGCAGTTCAATGGAGGGGTCGTCCCATATCTGCGAGAACGGACGCTCCAGCACATTGCCGAGCACATGGTTCCGCCAGAACTGGTCGGCATGAACTTTTCCGTCCCAGGAAATACAGCCGATACCCCGGCCGGAGCTGTTGCCCTCATTGTACTGAAGCAGTTCAAAAACTTCTTCCGCACGCCTGGGGTCTTCGCGCTTGAGCCGCATCCACACATAGGGACCGTCGGCGTGGTTATCAACAGTAAGGATTTCCTTGCCCTTGCCCGCGTCAAACAGGGCGCGGGTTTCATCCATGATGAGATCCAGCACCTGACGGGTTTCCGCGTGGTCAAGGTCTTCCTTGATAAGCTCGGAACCGCGGCCCGAGTAAACAAGGTGGTAAAAACAGGCGCGGGGAATTTCCATATCCTTGAGCAGGCGGAAAATACCGGGAATTTCACCGGCGTTGCGCTTGTTGATGGTAAGGCGCAGGCCCACCTTCAGCCCTTCGGCCTGACAGTTGGCAATACCTTCCAGAGCCTTGCGGAACGCGCCGGGCACGGCGCGGAACTTGTCATGTATTTCTTCCATGCCGTCCAGAGAAATGCCCACGTAGGAAAGGCCCACGGCCTTGAGTTCGCGTGCCTTTTCCTTGGTGATCAGGGTTCCGTTGGTGGAGATGACGGCCCGCATGCCCTTGGACGTGGCGTGGCTTGCCAGTTCTACCAGGTCTTTGCGCACCAGCGGCTCGCCGCCGGAGAAAAGCATGACCGGAGCGCCGTAGGCGGCCAGATCGTCGATCATGGCCTTGGCCTGCTGGGTATTGATGTCATCCGTGCCGTCCACCTCAATGGCGTGAGCGTAGCAATGCACGCACTTGAGGTTGCAGCGCTGGGTCATGTTCCAGACCACCACAGGCTTCTTGTCCTTGGAAAACTGCAGCAGATGCGAGGGCAGCTTGCCCGACTCACGGCCATAACGCAGGGCGTCCGAAGGCTCCACCTGACCACAGTACAGCTTGGAAATGCCAATCATCACACGATCCTTATTGTTCGATACATTTTTTCAGCGCGGCAAAGGCTTCGTCCAGTCCTTCAGGCCGGCTGCCGCCTGCCTGTGCCAGATCGGGCCTGCCGCCTCCCGAGCCGCCGCAGGGCGCGGCCACGGTCTTGATGAGGGCGGGGGCCGTGAATCTGCCGTGCAGGTCCTTGGAAACATAGATAAGTATGCCGACCTTGTCTTCTTCAACCGTGGCAAGGCAGGCCACCGCATTTTCAGAAAGCCGTGAGCGCACATCGTCCATAACTTCGCGCAGCGCCTTGACCGGCACACTGTCCAGACGGGCCGCCAGCAGGCGCACGCCGTTGACCTCAACAGCACGGGCGGCCAGTTCCGCGCCGGAAGCAGGGGCCGCGGCCGCTTTTTCCGAAGCCTTGCGCAGCTTTTTCACTTCGGCGTGCAGGGCCTGCACGCGCTCGGCAAGCTGGCCGGGTTTGGACTTGAGCAGGGTGGCAAGGCTGCCCAGTTCGGCGCGCTGCTCCACGGTATGTCCGTAGGCGTTCCAGCCCGTGACGGCCTCAATGCGCCGCATGCCTGCGGCCACGCCGCTTTCGCTCACAATAAAGAAGGCTCCTGCTTCGCCTGTGCGGGTCAGATGTGTGCCGCCGCACAGTTCAACGGACTCAGGATCGCACATTTCTTGGCCTGCGACTGTGAGCACGCGCACAGTCGCACCATATTTTTCATTAAAAAGGGCCATGGCCCCGGCAGCCACCGCATCAGCCATGGGCATTTCTTTTGCGGAGACCTCAAGGTCGGCCAGAATGGCGGCATTGACCTGACGTTCCACGGCGGCCAGTTCTTCGGGCGTAAGGGCCGCAATGTGGGAAAAGTCAAAGCGCAGGCGGCGACCGTCAACCAGTGAACCGGCCTGCTTGACGTGTGTACCGAGCACACGGCGCAGGGCCGCATGCAGCAGGTGGGTGCAGGTGTGGTTGCGGGCAGTGGCCTTGCGTTCGTCAGGGTCCACAGCCAGGCGCACTTCCTTGCCCTGAAGTATTTCGCCCCGGACGACCTCGATTTCGTGTACCAGCAGCTGGGGCGCGGGCTTGTGGGTGGTGAGCACTCTGGCCTCGCCCGCGGTGGCGCTCATGAGGCCCGTATCGCCAGCCTGACCGCCGCCTTCGCCGTAAAAGGGCGTGGTTTCGGTCACGGCATAGCCGCTATCGCCCTCGCCGAGCACGTCCACGGGCTGGCCTGCGGCGTCGAGCAGAATGGTGACGGCACTTTGGGCGGTGAGGCCCTCATAGCCCACAAAGCGGCTTTCAGCTCCGCCATCGGCCAGGGATTTGAAGGGGCTTTGGCCGTCTTCGCCCTGCCCCAGCAGGCCGCCTTTTTTCTGGTGGTCGCGGGCGCGTTTGCGCTGCTCCTGCATGTGTTTTTCAAAGCCCTCGGCATCGGCGCGAAAGCCGCGTTTTTCCGCCACGTCGGTTACGATGTCCAGCGGGAAACCGTAGGTATCGTAAAGCTTGAAGCAGAAATCACCGGGAATCAGCGTAATGCCGCGCTCCTTGAGGGCTGCCAGTTCTTCTTCAAGCAGGTCCAGCCCCTTTTTGAGCGTGAGGGAGAAGCGCTGTTCTTCCTCAAGCACGGCGCGGTCGATGAAGTCCGCGCTTTCCACCAGTTCGGGGTAGGCATCGCCCATAACCTCGGTAACCTTGCGGGCCACCTTGTGCATGAAAGGCTCGTGCACGCCCATGAGCGTGGCAAAGCGCAGGGCACGGCGGATAAGGCGGCGCAGCACATAGCCCCGGTTTTCGTTGGAGGGCAGCACGCCACCCGCAATAAGAAAGGCGGCGGCGCGGCTGTGGTCGGCAATGACGCGCAGGGCCGTATCCACATCATTGGTGTCCGGGGCGCTGAAGCTGTAGGTCACGCCCGCAAGCCCCGCCGCATACTGGATAATATCCTGAAAAAGATCGCAGTCGAAATTGGAGCGCTTGCCCTGAGCCACGGCAGCCATGCGCTCAAGCCCCATGCCCGTATCGATGTTGGGCCGGGCAAGCAGCGTGCGCGTGCCGTCGGCGCTCTGGTCAAACTGGGTGAACACGAGGTTCCAGATTTCAAGGAAGCGGTCACAGTCACAGTTGCCGATGCCGCAGTCCGGGCCGCAGGACATGTCCGCGCCCTGATCCACATAGATTTCTGAGCACGGCCCGCAGGGACCGGTATCGCCCATGGTCCAGAAATTGTCTTTTTCACCCATGCGCACGATGCGCTCGGCGGGCAGGTCGGCGATTTCGGCCCACAGTTCGGCGGCTTCATCGTCTTCGCGAAAAACGGTTACCCACAGCTTTTCCTTGGGCAGCGCCAGCTCCTTGGTGACGAAATCCCACGCCCATGTGATGGCTTCGCGCTTGAAATAGTCGCCAAAGGCAAAGTTGCCGAGCATTTCAAAAAACGTGTGGTGGCGCGCCGTGCGGCCGACGTTTTCAAGGTCGTTGTGCTTGCCGGAAACGCGCAGGCATTTCTGGCAGGTAGTGGCGCGGCTGTAGGAGCGTTTTTCCTCGCCGAGAAAGAGTTTTTTGAATTGCACCATGCCGGAGTTGGCAAAGAGCAGCGAAGGGTCGTTGGGCGGAATGATCGGCCCGGAATCGACGATTTCGTGCTGGTGGCGGTGAAAAAAGTCGAGGTAGCGACGGCGTATTTCTTTGGCGGTGAGCATACTGGCTCCTGATGAGGGCTGCGCGGTACGGGCCGTGCCTTGCAGGCGTGCGGCCTTTCTGGTCATTGAAGCAACTGTCCACGGCGCAGACCCGTTGGCCGCTGCCATGAGCATGCGGCGAACGGGTCTGCCGGAAAACGTCAGTCTTCGATAACAGGGTCCTGGCTTTCTGCAATATCTTCAGCGGTGGGGGTGAATTCCCGGGGATGAAGGCCCAGAAATTCCACAACCTTGGCTTCGATCTGATTGCGCAGGTCAATGTTTTCGTCCAGCAGGGCGCGCACTTTTTCACGGCCCTGCCCCAGCTTTTCAGCGCCAAAGGCAAACCATGAGCCGCTCTGGTCGATGATCTTGGCCTCAATGCCAAGGTCAAGCAGTTCGCCCGCCCGTGAAATGCCCTGACCGTACAGGATGTCGAAAATGGCACTGCGGAAGGGCGGCGCGACCTTGTTTTTCACCACTTTGACCCTCGTGCGCGAACCAAAGGATTCTTCCTTGTCCTTGAGGGTCTGAATGCGGCGGATGTCCAGACGTACGGAAGAGTAGAACTTGAGCGCGTTGCCGCCCGTGGTGGTCTCGGGGCTGCCGTAGCCGGTAACGCCGATTTTCATGCGTATCTGGTTGATAAAGATGACCGAGGTACGCGATTTGTGGATTGTGCCCGTGAGGCGGCGCATGGCGTGCGACATGAGACGGGCGTGGCCGCCCACCTGGGTTTCGCCCATGTCGCCTTCCAGTTCCGCCTGGGGGATAAGGGCCGCCACGGAGTCCACGACCACAAGGTCAACAGCGCCGGAGCGAACCAGCATGTCCGCAATGTCCAGAGCCTGCTCGCCGTAATCGGGCTGCGAGATGAGCAGTTCATCCGTATTGACGCCCAGCCGTCTGGCATAGGACACGTCAAGGGCGTGCTCCGCGTCCACAAAGGCGCAGGTTCCGCCAAGGCGCTGGCATTCGGCAATGATATGCAGTGTGAGGGTGGTTTTGCCCGATGATTCGGGCCCAAAAATTTCAGAGATGCGCCCGCGCGGGATGCCCCCCACGCCAAGGGCCAGGTCAAGGCCGATGGAACCTGTGGGAATGACAGGTATATTCACATGGGCATCGTCAGAAAGCTTCATGACGGCGCCCTTGCCGTATTTGCGTTCAATGGTGGCAAGGGCTGTGCCCAGGGCTTCAGCGCGCGCTTCTTCAGGGCTGAGGGCCGGTTTTCTGGCCATGATTTTATGCTCCGGGTAAAGATATCTTCAAGCGCATGATTATAGCAAAGGGCGAGGGGCAAGGCAAATGCGCGGGGCCTTGGCCGTCAGCCGGTCACAGTGCCGCAGCCTGTCCGGTCGTCGCCGCGCAAGGCCCTTCATGGCATTGCCGGGCCGACATGCGAGAGCATGGTTGACGGGCTGGAACCAAAGCCTGCGCGGCCTGCGCTGTTCCAAGGCTGCCAGCGCAGTCCCGTGAGCTGCCGGTGCTTGTTGTCTGTTAAATATAATTCCTGATAACTGCTCTGGCAAGAAAATTTCGTGGTTCGCCTCTTGCGCAGTGCGCCTTGTCTGGCATACAAGCGCGGCATGAGCACACCTGATATTATCGCGCTGTTTTCCGGCGGTCTGGACAGCATCCTGGCGGCCAAGGTTCTGGAACGACAAGGCCTTTCTGTGCGTTGTCTGCATTTTGTCACGCCCTTTTTCGGTTCGGCCAAGGCTGTGCCTTACTGGCACAAGATTTACGGTCTGGACATTGTCAGCCGTGACGTAAGCGAAGACTTTGCGGCCATGCTGCGGCAGCGTCCGGAGCACGGCTTTGGCAAGGTCATGAATCCCTGTGTTGACTGCAAGATTCTTCTTTTGCGTCAGGCACGAAAATATATGGAAGCCGTAGGGGCAGCCGGTCTTGCCACAGGCGAGGTGCTGGGCCAGCGGCCCATGTCGCAGCGTCGCGACACCCTGCACCTGATCATGCGTGATGCGGGCGTGGGCGGCATACTGCTGCGGCCCCTTTCAGCCACGCATCTGCCACCCACGCAGATGGAAGAAAGCGGCCTTGTGGACCGCACACGGCTTTTGAGTTTTTCTGGCCGGGGAAGGCGCGATCAGCTTGATCTGGCGGCGGAACTCGGCATCACGGAGATTCCCACTCCCGGCGGCGGCTGCCGCCTGACGGAAAAAGAAAATGCCCGCCGCTACTGGACGGTGCTGAACCTGCTGCCCGAAGCCTCGGGCGATGATTTTGCCCTTGCCAATCTGGGCCGCCAGTTCTGGCATCATGAGGACGGGCGGCACTACTGGCTGTGCATCGGCCGCAACAGTGCCGACAATGACAAGCTGGCCGCTGCGGTTCGGCCCGGCGACCTGTTGCTGCGCCTGCGTGATCTGGCAGGGCCTATGGCTCTGGCGCGTAACGGTGCGGAATGGCCGCGCCATGTGCTTGAAAGCGCTGCCGCGCATGCGGCTTCCTACGCGCCGAAGGCCGTGGCTCAGGGCGGTGAGGTTGCTGTGCGGGCACGGCAGGGAATGGAGGACGAGAATGCGCTTGATCTGGATGTTGTGGCGCAACGCCTGGGTGATGCCTGGGGAGAAACACCCTGGGATGATGTGAAGGCCGTCATCAGGGCAGAAGCCAGAGAAAGGTTTGCGGCCATGCCGAATGGTCGTGTAACGGATCGGAATATTACGGAAAATTAAGACGTGTCACTGTTGCGACACCTGTCGACAAAGGTTGGGAGACGTCTTTACAAAGTCTTCGCTTGAAGATATAGGGGTCCATTGCGTTAATAGTATGTGTTTACGCCCCCAGCGGCGTCCGCCGGAGGATTACATGGATCACAAGGATTTGGAATATTTCCGTAAACTTCTTTCAGGTATGCTTGAAGAAGCCCAGCAGAAGGGCGACAGCACCATTGAAGAGCTGACTGACAGCAACGAAGTGTTCGCTGACCCTGCCGACAGGGCCACTGCCGAATCCGATCGCGCTTTTACCCTGCGTATTCGTGACCGGGAACGGCGCCTTATCCGTAAGATTCAGGCCGCATTGACCCGTATAGATGATGGAACCTATGGCATCTGCGAAGATTGCGGTGATGATATCAGCATTCCGCGCCTTAAGGCCCGCCCTGTGACCAGACTTTGCATCAACTGCAAGGCCAAGCAGGAAGAAGACGAACACCTCAGAGGAGACTAGGCAGCTTTGGTACAGGCCCGCCGCTGGCCGCTGAGTCCCGTGTCCGGCACGCCCTTTGGGGAGGCCCTCGCGGGAATGCGGTTGAGTGCGGCCTGCCTGTGACAGCCTTGCTGCCGTGTTTGAGTGATATTGTTATACACGCCTGTATAAAACCGTTTGCCTTCCGGGCCGCGTCACGAAACGGCGCGGCCCGGTCAGGCCCTCGCCGGGCGAGGGCTTTGGTCTGGTCGGGCCGAAATTTGACCGTCATGACTGACAGGGTCAGGGGCTGGCAGGTCAGGGGCTGACAGGGTCAGAGGCGGGCGCGGCAGGCCGGACTGCGGGCCGAAGCATGCGTCAAGCCGAGGCTCCCGGTACGGGGCAAGCCGCATGCCGTGTCGCGCGCCAGATTCAATGCGCGATTCCCTCCAGCCCGGTTACGCGGCAGGCCGCCCTTCGAGGCCGCGCCTCACGGGCATGTTTTTTCCTCTCTTTCTTTTGTTCTGTTTGCGGCAGCGGCGCAGGGCCGTCCTTCCGTTTCGGACACAGCAACGTTCCCGCCCCCGGCGGGTTTTTTCATACCTATGGACGCTCATCTTTTTCGACGTTTTTGTGAAGAGCTGACACCCCGGCTCACCGGCGCGCGGGTGGAAAAACTGCAGGAACCCTTTCCGGGGTTTCTCGTGCTCACATGGTATGGCGGCGGCAGCAAGCGCCAGATATGTCTGCGTTATGCCCGCAAAGAGCCGTTCTGTTTTTCCGGCTCCAGCCGTATCAGCGCGGGCAAGGCCCCTTCTGCCCAGATCATGCGCCTGCGCAAATATGCCGTGGGTCACCGCATCAGCGCCTGTGTGGTCAGGTTTTGCGAACGGCGCCTGTGGCTTCTGCTGGCCGGGGGCGAAAGCGGGCAGCCCGGAGCAAATGCAGAAGCCGCAGGACAGCCGGATGGCGAGGCGCGCCTGACATGGCTGCTGCTGGACTTGCGGGAAGGCGCTTCACTGCATTTTTTAACGCACGACGAGTCTCCTGAAGAGGAAGCCCCTGTCTGGCCGGAACCGGCGCAACTGGCGCAGGCGCTGCAGAACTGGCGCGACTGGCCTGTGCTCACCCCGGCCCTGCGCCGCACTCTGGCCTGTCTGGAAGAACCGGAGCAATGGGCCTTGCTTGAAGACCTGCGCGTGGGCGGCGGCGATGTATTTGCCTACGGCACGGGGGGCGGCCCGGATGCGCCGGTCAGGCGGGACGAGCCTCATGCGGCGGACTTGCCGGGTGCGCCCCGTCACGGCGAGAGCAGTGCCGTAGGGGCAGGCCCGTGCGGCCCGTCCAGCGGCGTGCTGTCCATACGGGCCATCAGTGCATGGCCGCTGGCGCGCGAGCAGCAGGCGGCCCTGCTGACCCCTGACGAACGTCTTGAGGGCACATCCATACTGGAAGCGTGCGCCCCGGATGTATTGCACACGATAGAGCGGGCGGGGCAGGACCTTGTGCTCTCGCGCCTTGCCCAAGACAATGCCAGAGAAGCGGCCCTGCCTCTGGACAGGCGCGGGCGCAAGCTGACGAAGCTTCTGGAAAAGCTTGTTGAAGAGGAAAGGCGACTCCGTGGCATGACCGGGCTTCAGGCCGATGCTCTGGCCTTGCAGGCGCATCTGTGGCAGTGGCCCGCCGAATACCGTGCGGCCTCTGTCACGGTGGACGCAGGGGACCACGGCCCTGCGCGTGAGATACGGCTGGACCCGCGCCGGAATGTGCGTGAGGAAATGGCCCGTTTTTTCCATACGGCCCGTCGTGGCTGGCGGGGACTGGAGCATCTGGTACAAAGGCGCAGGGCGCTTGAGCAGGAGCTGGCGGCCATCCATCTTGCCCGGCGCGACAGTCTGCTGGGCGTGGGGCGGACGGCTGGCCATGAGGCCGGGGCTGCTGGCGCTCAGCCCTCCGGCGGCGACGGGGGCGCGGGCATGCATGCGGCTCTGCCCAAAAATGTGCAGCTTTTCATCAGCAGCGACGGTTTTGCCCTGCTGCGCGGTCGTGATGCCAGGGGAAACCTGGCAGCCCGAAAACTGGCCGCACCGCATGATATCTGGCTGCACGCCGAAAACGGTCCCGGATCGCACGTTATCATACGCCGCGCTCACGGCGGGCAGGAGGTTCCGGCGCGCACTCTGGACGAGGCGGGCGCGCTGGCAGCCAATAAAAGCTGGCAAAAAGACGCGGCTCGCGCCGGAATACAGTATGCGGAGGTGCGTCACGTCAAGCCCATGCGCAACGCACCGGCGGGTACGGTGCGCATAGACAGGGTGCTGGCTTCACGGGACGTTCCGGTGGACGCCTCTCTGGAAGAAAAACTGCTGCCGGAATAAGGTGTTTTGCGGTTCCGGCCCTGCTGTGGTGTCGAAACGCCGCTGCCGTGTCATGCCTGAAAAGACAGAAGGCCGCTTTCTCAAGCGGCCTTCTGCATAGTCCGGCGCGGATGCCGGGGTACGGTGCGGCGGGCGGCTGCTCACGCAGCCGTCAGAGCAATTTCAAAGTGAAACTGCTTTATTTGCCCAGCACTTCGACCGTAGCCATGGCTATCTGAAGTTCTTCATTGGTGGGAATGATCAGCACGGGGATGGAGCTGTCGGGCGTGGAGATGGCACGCGCGCCGCCCTTGCGGGTTCCGTTTTCGCTGGCGTCAATCCTGATGCCGAGGTTTTCAAGCCCGGCGCATACCTGGGCACGCACGATATCGTCATTCTCGCCGATACCGGCGGTAAAGACCAGCGCGTCCACCTTGCCGTCCAGCAGAAAGTAGTAGGAGCCAAGGGTTTTCTTGATGCTGCGAACCAGCATCTTGAGGGCCAGAGCAGCACGGTCGTTGCCCTTTTCCACTTCGGCATGCACGTCGCGCATGTCGGTGTGGCCGCACAGGCCCAGCAGCCCGGACTGCTTGTTCATCAGGGTGTCCACCTGCTCGGGGGAAAGGCCCTTCTTTTCCATGACAAAAGGCACAATGGCGGGGTCGATGCTGCCGCAGCGGGTTCCCATGATGAGACCTTCAAGGGGGGTCAGGCCCATGCTGGTGTCAAAGCACTTGCCGTCGCGCACGCAGCTCATGGACGAGCCGTTGCCAAGGTGCATGGTGATGGAGCGCAGTTCGTTCAGGGGCTTGCCGAGGTACTTGGCAGTAGCGCCCGCGATGTACTTGTGCGAAGTGCCGTGGAAGCCGTAACGGCGGATGCGCAGGTCTTCATACAGCTCGTAGGGCAGGGCGTACATGAAGGCTTCCTTGGGCATGCCCATGCCGAATTCCGTATCAAACACCGCCACGTTGGGCACGCCGGGGAAGAGCTTTTCAGCCACTTCAATGCCCATGAGGTTGGCGGGGTTGTGCAGGGGGCCAAGCACGGCGCATTCGCGCACGATGTTTTTCACGCGTTCGTCTACCAGCACGGGATCGCTGACGGCTTCGCCGCCATGCAGTACACGGTGGCCGATGCCCGCAATTTCGCTCTTGTCCTTGATGACGCCTTTTTCAGCATCGGTGAGCAGGGCAATGACCATTTCCATCGCCTGCACATGGGTGGGAAAGTGCGCGGTCTGGACGATTTTTTCTTCTTTGTCCGTATCGGGGGCGATCTTGTGGGTCAGACGGCCTTCGCCCTGTCCGATGCGTTCGGCAATGCCGGTGCAGAGAACGGCGTGGGTGTCCATTTCCAGCAGTTGATACTTGCAGGACGAAGAGCCCGCGTTGATGACCAGGATTTTCATGTGTCTTCCTTTCCTTGTTGACGAAATGCGGGGGAGGGGCAACCCCTCCCCGGGATAACTGCTCTGCAAGGATTTTCTTGAAAATCCTTGCCACGAAATGCGAGAAGGCA
>CAJMLK010000065.1 GCA_905214305.1 uncultured bacterium | reverse complement strand
CAACCATCTTTTTGACGGTGTCAGGAGTCGCGGACACGCGGCGTTCGCCGTGCATAATTTCCATCGGCACACCGATAGTCATACCCTGAAACTTCATTGTAAGGCTCCTTGAAGGTTAATGGTGCTCCACGAAAAATTTTGATCGACAAAATAAACCCAGCACTTGGCAGGCGCTGCCGAAAGAAAAAGCAAGACATATGCCAAGACCCTCATTCAAAATATTTTCTTTTATTTCAGCTTATTGAAAAAAATTCATTTCAGACTTTCCGCTTTTTAGCCCTTCAGGGGATGCACTACAGCATCGTTTTGAGAAAAATATCGCAAGATGAACCGAAATTGATTTAAACCATTTCTGCAAATGCATGGCTGCAAAAAAAGCCCGCATGCGAACCACAGCGCCACAACCGCAGATGGGGCTTGCCAAAGCACGGCAATGGGCATAGTGAAATTTTTCATGCCAGCGTACATTGTTATTACTGTCCTGTTTGCCGCCCTGCTGCATGCCTTGTGGAACATCATCGTCAAGGGCGGAGAAAACAAGCTCTTCGAAACCGGCCTTAACGCCCTGGGCGCAGGCATCGGTGCGGCATGCATCGTGCCCTTTTTACCCCTCCCTGATCCGGCCTGCCTGCCCTATCTCGGCATGTCCTGCATTTGCCACTTCACCTACTACATCTGCATTGCTGAAGCATACAAGAAGGTAGACCTTACTTTTGCCTATACCATCATGCGCGGCAGCGCCCCGCTGCTCACATCGCTTGCCATGCTTTTTTTTGGGGAGTCGCTGAGCCTCGGGGCATGGTGCGGCGTGCTGACGCTGTGCTGTGGTGTTTTCTGTCTTGCAAGGGACAACGCGCAGCGCGGCGCGGGCAGGAGCGCCATTTTCATTTCACTGCGCACTTCTTTTGTCATCATGGGTTACACGCTGGCCGACGGTCTGGGCGCGCAGCACAGCGGCAATGCCATAAGCTATGCCTGCTGGATTTTCGTGCTCAACATCGTACCGCTGCACGTCTTCATACTGCGGCGGCACGGCATGACCTACCTGCGCTATGTGCAAAAAAGGGCTGCCATCGGGCTTTTTGGCGGGCTGGCGGGGCTGGGTTCCTACGGCATAGCCATATGGGCCATGACCTTGGCCCCCATTGCCATGGTGGCTGCCCTGCGTGAAACTTCGGTGATTTTCGGCATGCTGCTGGCCGTGGTTCTGCTGCATGAAAAATTTACGATCTGGCGGGGAATTGCCGTAATACTGGTCGCCTGCGGGGCCATGCTCTTGAAGCTGGCCTGACCCGCAACAGGGCCGACGCCTTGCCGCCTCACAAGCCTGCGGCAGTCGTGGCCGTGATAGCCGCCACAACGCCACCTGACCGATAACGCCACCTGCGGAACTGTGCCAAAGGCCGCAGCTTGTCCGGGCGGGTCGGACACCTCTCAAGGCCCGCCGCGCCAGCCACGGCATTGCTTCAGCGGCCCAGCCTGCTCGAAGAGCGCCAGGCTGCCTGCGCGACTCAAAGGGCAGCCACTGCCCGATGCGCTCAAAATGTACCAAAGCGCTCAAAACGCGCCAAAGCCAGAGACCCGCCCGGTAATACCGGGCGGGTCTCTGGGGTTTGCACAACAGGGCAAGTTTTGACGAGCATTGGCGTCAGGCGGGCTTTCTGGGTGCGCCCGCCTGACGCCTCGGGGGTTGTCACAGGAGGAGGGTGTGGACAATCCAATCCGCGGTCAGCCTCTGCCTGGAAGGCTGGCCGGCTACGCCATTAGTGGGAGCACTCTACTAATGGCAAGAGCCGTGCCAGACATCTTCGTTTATGCAACATCATGTTTATATTAACTATTTATAAAAACCCAAATGGCTTTCCCTGCCGGAATCTGCGGCAATTTTACCCACCAAAACAGTCTGCCGAGTAAATTTTACTCACCCGATACAGCTGCCACCACATCAGCCTTTTGTGCGCTGTTGCTGCAAAGAACCATGCGGCCTGCGGGCTGGAAATTTTCCACCCAATATGCGGGTATCAGGCCATAGCCCATGCCAGAGCAAGTCTTGATCGGCCCTCAAGCAATGCCGGGAAAGCGCAGCACCATCCAGACCACCACAGGAGCGATGGCCGCAGTGATAATACCCGCCAGAATAAGTGCCAGCCCGGCCATGGCGCCCTGCTCCTCTCCTTCCTGCAAGGCCGCCGCCGTCCCCTGCGCGTGAGACACTGTGCCGAGCGACAGACCGCGGGCAAACGGATCCTTCACGCCCGCAAGATTCAGCGTCCAGCCGCCCATGAGGGAACCAAGGGTTCCCGTGGCAACCACAAAAGCTGCCGCAAGTGAGGGAATGCCCCCGTAAAGCCCGGCAATTTCAATGGCAAAGGGAATGGAAACGCTCTTGGGGATGATGGAGATAACCACTTCCTGCGGCAGGCCGCCAAGGCGGGCGATCAGGCCAGCAGAAAACATTGCCACAAAGGCCCCGGCGCATACGCTGCCCAGAATGGCGAGAATATAGCGCAAAAGTACCTGTCTGTAGCGGTACAGAGGCAAGGCCAGAGCCACGGTGGCAGGGCCGATGAATACGGTCATGATTTTCGCGGCGGGTTCATATACGGCATAGGAGATATCACAGACCACAAGAACCGTGATGATGATTGCCGCCCCAAGGGCCACGATATTGATCAGGGGATGCCTGTAGCGCAGGTACAGGGCGCGCACGGCCATATAGGCCAGCAGTGTGCCGAGGATGCAGAGAACCGTGCTCATGCTTACATAGGATTGCATGATTCTTCCTCCTTGCGGCGGGTGCGGCGGCGCAGGGTTCTGCCCAGAAGCCCCACTGTCAGCAGCGGCAGGATGGCGCCGATAACAACGGCAGCCAGCAAAATCCAGCCATAGTCATAAAAGACGCCGCCCCACTGCATCAGGCCCACAGCCACGGGCACAAAGAAAAAAACCATATGCTTGAGCAAAAAATTGGCTGCTGTGCTTATGTGTTCCTCTTTAACCACTCCTGTGAGCAAAAGAAGAAAAAGCACTATAATGCCAAGCACGTTTCCGGGCATGGGCAGGCCAGTAAAGCCCACCAGCCAGTTGGATGCCAAAAAAAGGGCCATCAGAAAGGCCATCTGCCACAAAAACTTCCATGTCTCTTTCATTCCCATACCACCACATTTGGGCCGCCGCGCGAACAATTTCGGCGCTTGCCATTTGCTGGAGATCATATAATGGTGAAGGTGTTCATGACAACTGAATAAAGATAACAATGATCTTCAATTTTGGTGAACAAATGGATATGACCGATCTGCGCACGCTTGTAAGCGTGATGGAAACAGGCAGCATCACGGCGGCGGCCAAGGCCCTGAATCGCGTTCCTTCGGGCGTTACCATGCGCATTCTTCAGTTGGAAGAAAGCCTGGGAGTGCAGCTTTTTTTGCGCGAAAAAAAACGTCTTTACCCCACAGACAAGGCGCATACCCTGCATCAATACGCTCTCAGGATACTGGCCCTCACCGAAGAAGCCGAAAGCCGCGTACGGGGCATGACCCCGGGCGGCAAGTTCCGCATCGGCGCGCTGGAAAGCGCGGCAGCGGCGCGCCTGCCCGAAGTGCTGGCCCGGCTGCACGCCGGGTATCCGCAAATAGCGCTGGAGCTGGTCATCGGCACAAGCCGTTCGTTGTACAAGGATGTTCTTGAAAACAGGCTGGATGCGGTTTTTGTGGTAGACATGCCCGAAGACGACCGGCTGGAGCGCATGAACGCCTTTGCCGAGGAACTGGTGGTCATTGCCCCCGAAGGGCACAGCCCCATCCGCTGCCCCGACGACATCGGCCGCAAGACGCTGCTGGCCTTTCAGGGCGGCTGCGCCTACCAGAACCGTCTGGTCAACTGGTTCCGCGCCCACGGGCGAGAACCGGAGCGCATTGCGGAACTGGCCTCGTACCATGCCATTGTGGGGGGTGTCATCGCGGGAATGGGCGTGGGGGCCGTGCCGGACTCGGTACTGCACCTCTGCCGCTCTGACGGCATCCTTTCCGTACACCGTCTGGGGCATCCCCTGTGCCACGCCACCACAGAGCTGATCTGGCGCAAGGGCATGCTTTCCGCCAACATGACGGCATTGCGCCAATGCCTGCACGGTGCGCCCGACACCCCCGCTCCGGCAAAAAAACCGGGCCGCCGCCGCAACAGTGACCTGTGCCCGCAGGACTGAAAAAGCCCGGCCCGGCAGCAAGCGGCCGCACTGGCCGCACCTGCCGGAACCGGGCAAACTGCCGCAGCGGAAAGACTGAAAAAACGCTCTAGCCGTGCATGGCCCGCCGCACGTCAGCCACACGGGCGGCAATGTCCGGCGCGCCCACCAGTTCGGAAACAAGGCTGCAGCAGCGCGCACCATGACGGGCCACTTCAGCGATATTGTGCGTCTTGATGCCGCCTATGGCCACAAAAGGCACATCAATATTGGCGGCCACCCAGTCCAGATAGTCAAAGCCCACGGGGGCCACCACATCTTCCTTGGTCTGCGTGGCAAAGATGGGGCCAACCCCCAGATAGTCCGCCCCCAGCGCCCGCGCGGCCAGCGCCTGTTCCGGTTCATGGGTGGAAAGCCCGATAATCATGTCCGGCCCCACAAGCCTGCGCACTTCGGGCACGGGCAGGTCCTCCTGCCCCACATGCACGCCGTCAGCGTCCACAAGCATGGCAATATCCACATGATCATTAACGATAAAACAGGCCCCCGCCTCACGGGTCAAGCGGCGCAGCAGGCGGCATTCTTCAAGCATCTCGCCGCCCTTAAGATTTTTCTCCCTATACTGCAAAAGACGCACGCCAGCGCCCAGCAGGGCCGAGGCCACTTCTTCGAGGGAGCGCCCAAGGGACAGGCGGGAGTCGGTGATGGCATAAATATCTGTTTCACCGGGAAGGATTCTGGACATTTTCGGCTTCCTCATTTTTTTACGGCCGCAATGACGCGGCGCAGGCAGCTTTGTACAAAACGTGCGGGATGAAACGACGTGTGGGACAGATGCTGTGGCAGTTCAAAGCCTTTGGCGTCAAAATCGCCGGGGCGCAAAAGTGGAAAAACCGTTTGCGTTCCCGCCGCGGCACTGCCCGGAGCCTTGCGCCGCGCCAGCGCCGCCCCCAGAGGAACATCCTGCGGGCCAAGGCCGAAAAGCGCATACAGCGCCTCATCCAGCGCCACGGCCGAAGGGCTGGCCCCCATCAGTTTCAGCACAAAGGGTTCGCCTCTGGACGGCCCTGTCCTGTGCATGGCTACCCCGCCATCGGCAAGAGCGGCCACGGGGGGCAGGGCGGCCCAGAGCGCGGCCAGACAGTCCGCAAAATAGGCGGGATCACGTCCTTCGCGGGCATGCGCAACGGCCTTGTGCAGGCCGCTTACGCAACCAAAACAGTTCTTGACCGCCAGCGTGAGCAGCATCTGGCCATGCGCCTTGACCCTTGGCAGGGAAAGGATGAAATCGCATTCATGCACGGCACTCGACACCTGAAAAAACGGCTTTTTTCGCCTCCCCTTCCCGCCGTGCAGCCATGACGGCATATCCGCATCCAGCGTCACCGGTACGGGCTTGTCCAGCTCGCGCACGGCAAGCCCCAGAGGCCGCAAGGCGCTTTCAAGACCGATGGCCCGCGCCACGGCTGCGGCACGCCCGAACCCCGGCGAGTCGGCCACGGCCATCTGCGCGCCGTGGTCACGCAGCCAGCGGCAGGCGGCGACCACCACTCCGGGCGAGGTACATGCCAGCGATTTGCCCATGAGCAGATTGGGCTTCACAAGCACTTTTGTTCCCGGCTTGAGTGAATGAAACTGCGCAATATGCGCGGCATCCAGCACGTCGCCCACCAGCCGGTCAAGCGAACGGCGGTCATAGCCTTCGCAACGGGCCAGAGCCACGGGCATTGCCCCGGCGGAGAAAGTTTGGTTTTCCATGGGCCGAATATGCCGCCGGGCGTCTGCCTTGTCCAGTCCCGGCAGGGTATTTTGCCCCGGCCCTGCTCTTTTCAAACTCCGCCTCTTGGCGTATGCATGCAGAAGGGCGTGGTGGCCTTGCCAACCGGGGTTGCAACGCCTTTGCTCATGTCGGCAACCGAAAAATCTTCTTTCAGGGCAGAGCAATGTTGAGCTTGAATATCCTCACGTTTCAGAGAAGCACTGAATAACAGGCTTCCCGTAGCTTCTGCGCGAGCAGGAGCCACAAGAACGTGAACAGGGGGAATTCGCTTCCCCGTTAACTGAGCGTTTTTTGGCCTTGCCAAAAAATGGCTTCCTTTTTCTGGCTTCGCGCTGAATAAATCGAAGGTTTAATCAGCGGATACCTGGATTCGCTCGTTACGGCGCTCAACTACATAAATAGACAGAGCACATGCAGCAGGCTTGCGCCTCCGCAACAAACGCCTGCTCTCGCCGTCGCCTGAGCATTTCAGGATGAAAATGCTCTGAATTGCCATACAGACCGCTGGTCCTTGAGGTCATACATGCGATATATCTTTCGTCTTCCGATTTTTTTCCTGCTGATCCTGTGCTGTGTTTTTGCCGCAGCCCACGCCCCGGCCGCCGCTACGGCTGCCGCAACAACAGAAAATACCGCTGCCCCCGACACCCGGCGCGATGCCCCCGCCCCTTCGGGCGCGTCACCCGGCGCGGCATCAACCGCCCCCCCGGCTGACACCGCCGCGCCTGCGGCTGCGGGCAGCCCGGTTCCTGCGGGCAATAGCACTCCGGCTCCTGCTGGCAATGGCACTCCTGCGCCTGCGGCTGCGGGCAGCCCGGTTCCCGCTGGCAATGGCACTGCCGCGCCCGCGACCGGTGACACTCCCGCTCCCGCAGCGGGGCATGCTCCGCAAGGCACGCCCCCCGCACAGGAAGCGGCGGGTGCAACATCGGCAGCGCCCCTGTCGGCAAATCCGCAGGTTGCGCCTGCTGTCCCCGGCGACACCGGCAGCCCGTCTGCCACCCCGGCCCCTCGCCCGGAAACGGGGGAGAAAAAGGACGCCGCCAAGCCCAAGGCCGAAAAAAAGGCCAGTCCCAGGCCCAAGGCTGAAAAAAAGGAAAATGCCGCGCCCAGACAGGACAAAGCAGATAAAACGGATAAAAAAGACGTCCGCCCTGCCGCCGACAAAAAAGAAAGCCCGGCCGCTCAGGATGAAGACGGCGCAGGCTCGCAGGAAGAAGAAAAAACCGGCGGGCTGCACGACCCCTGGGAAATGGTCTGGAGCAGCCAGCACAACATGCTTGAGGATGTCAACAGCAAAGCCCTTGCCATGAGCGACAGCTTTGCCGACCGCGCCCTTAACGTCAGCGAAAAGGTGCAGCCCTTTGTAGACGAAGCCCGCCGCCTTCTGGTGCTGAGCAATACCTATAAGAACGCGCCCAATGCAATGGAGGCCGTCAGTCGTCGCCTTACCGTGACCATCACCGAGGTGCGCAAGATACTGTCGCCCATGATGGACGCCCGCAGCGAGGCGCAGGGCCTGCTTGAGCGCATCAGCTATCTGGCCGACAGCCTGCCCGAAGACCTGCACGATGAGCGCCTCAGCTCAGAAATGCAGGAATACATTCAGGCTCTTGCCATGACCCGCCTGCGCCTTACGGCCGTGCTGGCCCAGTATGACACGGCCCTTGCTCCCTCACTGGCCCTGCTCAACCGGCTGGAAAAAACGCGGGAAGAAATCAGCACCCAGCTGCCGACCCTGTGGAAAGACTATTACCTGCAAAAGCCCGTCCCCTGGCTCAGCCCGGCGGCCTGGGCCGACTTTCCCAGGCAGATGACCTATTCCTATCAGGGGCTGATGCTGCGCATTCCGGTTGAAATTCCCGTAACCGCCGAAAACTGGGGCACGGCCATACTGCGCTTTTTCATGTGCCTGCTTTTCGCCGGTGTTCTCACGGTGCTGCTCTCACGGCGCTGGCTCAACGAATCGTCGCCGCAGACAGTGCGCCACATCTTTCGTGTGAGCCTGCCCTGGTTTTGCGTGGGGCTGGCCCTGCTGGGCAGCTCCATCTCCGCCACAGGCGAGTTCTTTCGCCTGTTCCTGGCGCTGGGCAACCTGAGCCTTATTGTGGCCCAGATCAACCTGGCCTGGGACCTGAGACGGCTCAAATACCCGGAAGTACATCTGGAGCGATCGCCCTTCTGGCATCTCATTCCGCTGACTCTGTGCGCCTACGCGCTTTTGTATCTGCCGCTGCTCCGGCCACTTGTACTTGTCATCTGGATGGCGCTGCTCATTACGGACATCATGCGCCAGCGCCGCCGCAAAACGCAGGACCTTGGCCCGCTGCATCTGGAAAGCTCGGTGCTTGAAACCGAACCCGTTGTGCTGTGGGTCTGCCTGATCATGACGGTCTTTGGTCTGCACCTTTACAGCATGGTGCTGTATCTCTGCTTTGTTTCCTGCTCTCTTGCCCTGCAACTTTCGCTTGGCGGCATGAGCTTTGTCACCACCATCAGCGAAAAGCTGCCCAAGGAAGGTGTGCGGGCGGCGCTGGCCCACACGGCGGTAGCACTGGCAGCGCCCGTGGTGCTGGTGGTGGCCTTTGTGGGTGTGACCCAGTGGGTGGGAACCCTGCCCGGCGGCCTGCCCCTGCTGCAATACTATATTCTGCGCGGCGTCAATGTGGGGGCAACACAGTTCAACGTGCTGCACCTGCTCATGATTGTCAGCGCCTTTTACATTACACGCACGGCCGTTGCCATGGGCTCGCGCTTTTTGGGGCGTCTGCCCAAGCAGGGCCTGCAAATAGATGCCACGCTGATTCCGCCCATACAGACGGCCTTTTCCTATGCCCTGTGGTGCTTTTTCGGCCTGTTCGTGCTCAAGGCACTGGGCATGGAGCTGAGCAACCTTGCAATGGTTGCCGGCGGCCTTTCCGTGGGTATCGGTTTTGGCATGCAGACCATCGTCAACAACTTCCTTTCCGGCCTCATTCTTATCTTCAGCCGCACCCTGCAAGCCGGGGACGTGGTGGAAGTGGGCGGAACCCAGGGACGGGTACGCAAAATCAGCGTGCGCGCCACCATGGTGGAAACATTCGACAATGCGCTTATTATTGTGCCCAACTCGGAATTTGTGGCAAGCCGTCTTATCAACTGGACGCGCAACAGCCGCACCGTGCGCAAGGAAATAAAGGTGGGCGTGGCCTACGGCAGCGATACGGCCGCCGTCATGCGCATCCTGCTGGCAACGGCCAACGCCAACAGCAACGTGCTCAAGTATCCCCCGCCGGGCGTGACCTTTGCGGAGTTTGGAGCCAGCACCCTTGATTTCAGCCTGCTTTTCTGGGTGCGCGATTATGACGTGGGCGGCTCCACGGCCTCTGCCATCCGCCTTGAAATAGAAAAGGAATTCCGCAACCAGCGGATTGAAGTGGCTTTCCCCCAGCTGGACATCCACATCAAGGACATGCCGCCCCGCATGAAGAGCGCATCGCCCCCTGCGGAGCAGCGCCCCGCGCGCAAGCCAAGCCGACGGCCCCGACGCCGCCTCGATGCGGCCAACGGAAAGAATGCGACCAAAAGCGCGGCAGAAACGCCTGTCGCAGAAACGCCTGTCGCAGAAACGCCTGTCGCGGATGACGACGAAGCAAAGGCATAAACAGCTGCCCCATGCCTCACAGCGGGTGCGCATCCGCCGGACGGCATGGGGCAGCGTGAAGCCCGCAACCAAACAAAGGCACAAGGAGAACACATGATCTATCGCGCCGATGCACTGGATGGCTTTGAAAAGGAAATGTTCGGTGGCCCCGGAACCACCAAATTCACCAAAATCGTCAATGAAGGCGGTCTGGCCGGAAAAGGGCGTCTGTTCAATCTGGTGAATCTCAAGCCCGGCTGCGCCATCGGCAGCCACAAGCACAACGGTGAACTTGAAATCTATCATGTGCTCAAAGGGCAGGGAACCTACAACGACAACGGAACCGAAGTGCTTGTAAAAGCCGGAGACGTGACTGTCTGTAATGACGGCGAAGTACACGGCATCCTCAATACCGGCACGGAAGACCTGGATATGGTCGCCCTTATTCTCTATACCAAATAGAGCAATTTCACGTTGAAAGTGCTCTGCTGACACCAAGGCGGCTGACGCCGCCACGTGACGTGGATTCTGGCGAAAGTCACGTTTTGCGCCAGAATGATGTGTTGAAACAGGGAGCGTTTCAAAAGCAGAATGCTCCAGATCTGTCCTTTTGCCTTGCCTTCATGCCTGCGCCTGCCACGGTGCGGGCAGCCGCAGCAGCGCCTGCGGCGCAAAACGGCAACGGCGTTCCTTTCCAGAGGCGGATACCGCAAGGTTTCCGCCTTTTTTCATGGCCAGCCCGTGAAATGCCCGCCCGCCCTGCTACGCCCGGGCAGGCCATATTCCGGCAGCGTATGCCTGTCCAAGCCTTTTCCTGCCGCTCCTTTTTCCACTGAGCGCGCCTGCGCGCACACCTTTTTTCTGCCGCGCCGGGCCTGACCCGCAGCATTTTCGCATGGAGAACATCCATTCCCAATGCTTCCAGGTCCCCCGCTTCGCTGTGTAACAGCGCCAATAGACAGCGCTTACGCCTCTGCGGCGGGCGTCTGCTCACGCAGGAGGCATCAAGGTTCATTTTTCCCTGTCCAATAACCATCATTATTTACAAAACATATTCATTAATAAAAAATGTTGTTGACATATGTCAGATAATGCCCATACTTTTGTTTATGACATATGTCAGTAACAATTGTGCCCAGCGCAGGGCACGTACGACAAAAGGAGATCTTTATGCCTTGCAATGACAATACAGGCCCTGAAGGCAACGGCCCGCGCACCGGGCGCGGACGCGGCATGTGTGGCGGAAACGGTATGGAACAAAACACGGAGCAGGGTGGTGCAGGCATGCGGCGCGGCATGCGCCACGGCGCCTGCCACGGACAGAGCATGCCCGGCATGGAAGCCCCGCGCGAAGGCGGCTCTGGCCGGGGCCGGGGACAGGGAAGAGGACAGGGACAGGGCCGGGGCATGTGCCACGGCAGAGGCATGCGTCAGGGAGCCTGCCGCGGGCAGAACATGTCCGACAACGGTCCCGACGGTTCTTCCCGCTTCCCCACGGATGACACCTCGGGCAATTAAAGCCTGTCAGCCCTGAAAAAAGGCAAATACTCCAACACTGCACCGACGTGCAGCGCGCCACAATGTGGCGTTGGTTCAGCCAAAAATCGCATCTTGCCTGAGCGAACATTTGAGAATGGGCATTCCTGAAGCTTGAAGCACGCTTGCCCGAGAGCTTGCCCGAGAGCTTGACAGCGCAAATAAATTGCCCTCCTCTTGCAGTCGCCAGAGCAAGCTCAACGTGATACTGCTTCAGGGACAGACGGGTCGGGAAAACCAGACCACAAATATAAACAGAAGGCCGCTCCCTTGGGGCGGCCTTGATATGCGGTGAGAAACCATGCCAAGACCCAAAAAGTGGCGCAAAGTGTGCGCCATGCCCAGCAATACCTGCTTCGGCCCCCTGCCGGGCGCGTCCTCGCCCCAGAGCGAGCTCGGCTGCCGTATGGCTTCGCCATCACCTACAGCGGCGGCGCTTGATCCGGGCGCGGACTATGTAACGCTGCACGCGCCAGCGCAGGCTCCAGCCCCGGCGTGCGGGTCAGGGCATGGATCGGAATTCGGGCAAGGCCGGGGGCTGGGCCGGGGAGGCCGCCACAGGGGGCAGACCGGGCACGGGCCTGCCTGTCCACACGAGCCGCATGGGTCAGCAATGTTGCATGAACCGCATGGGCCGGGGCAGGACATGGTTGTCATGACAGTGGATCAGTACGAAACCTTGCGGCTCATTGACCTTGAAGGCATGACCCAGGAGGGTTGCGCCGAGAGCATGCACATCGCCCGCACCACAGTGCAGAGCATTTATGCCGAGGCACGCAAAAAGCTGGCCGACGCCCTCGTCAACGGCAAGATGCTGCGCATCGAGGGCGGGGAATACAGACTTTGCAGCGGTGAGGGCGCATCGTGCGGGCACGGCGGTTGCCGCCGCAGACGAAATCGATAACGCACCCGGCCGCAAACAGCCTGTGCCGCCCCGAGGCCCTGCCCTTCCGGCAGCCCTGAAGCAGACTAACGCTGAGAATGCACACTCGCAAAATCTGTTTCGGCGCATAGCCGCGCAAGCTAACTGCGGGTGCACCTCCCGGTGGAAGCCTGCCCACGCAGCCGCGGGCAGTGCCAGAGTGAACTTGCTCTATGTGTTTTCCGCTTCCTTGCAGACATCAACCCATGTTCCGCCGGTGATGCGCTCCAGCTCGGCAAGAGAAATCCTTACGGCATTATTGGGCGCTCCGGCTGCGGGATAGACCGGATCAAAGCTCTTCAGGCTGGCGTCCAGATAGACGCGCACGCTGTCATGCAGGGCAAAAGGGCAAACGCCGCCCACAGGATGCCCCACCTGCTCCTGCAGGTCTTCGGGCCTGATAAAGCGGGGCTTGCACTGAAAGGCATCCTTGAACTTGCGGTTATCCAGCCGGGCCGTCCCCATAACCACCAGCACTACCGGCCCCTCAGGCCCCAGAACAGAAAGACTCTTGGCAATACGCCCCGGTTCGCAACCCACGGCAGCTGCCGCCAGATCCACGGTGGCGCTCGACACCTCAAATTCCATATAGCCTTCAGCCAGACCGTGCTTTGCCAGCTCGGCCTTTACTGCGTCTACCCGCATGATCTTTCCTTTATGGCATTTGCTCATTGAGAGTATTTATTTTCAATGCTTCAAAGACGCCTGCTTCGGCGCGTAACAGCGCAGATAAACAGCTCTGCCGCCTGCATCCGCAAGCCCCCGGGGCAACGGCTGAAAGACAGCCAGCGGAGGCATGCCGCTGCATCAGCACGCTGGCCGCTGCCGGAACACCGCCACGCGCAACAGCCCTAGCGGCGAAACACCAGCGCCAGACCGGCCAGCACCAGCACAAAACCCAGCAGCCGACGCCAGCCGAAGGGCGTTACCGGCAAGCCGAACCAGCCGTAATTGTCAATGATGGCCGCCATGAGCAGGTTGCCGAAAATCATTGCCATCGCCGTGGTCAGCACGCCGATGCGCGGCACGGCGATGACGCTGTTGAGCACCATGATCGCGCCGAAAACACCGCCTATCCATTGCCACGACGGGGCTTCCGTCAACCGCAAAAGTTGCCCGCGCCCGAAAAAAAGCACTGCCAGACCGAGAAACAGCGTGCCACCGGCAAATGAAACAAAGCTGCTTTCCAGAATGCCCACCGTACGGCTCAAAGCGGCATTTACCGGTGACTGCAGGGCCACAAGACATCCGCCAAAGACCATAAGTGCTATATACAGCATGCTTTCCTCCGGCAAAAAAACAGCAGTGGCGCGTTTGGCATGCGCACATTCCGGCAGGGCGCCCTTCAGGCAGGACGCTGCGAAACCGGACCGCCGCCGCACCGCCCTTGCGGGTTATGCTGCACCTTGTTTTGTCCAGCCGGGGCATTTCACCTGATGCGCACGGCGCACTGTGAAACACTCCGGGACAGGGAAACACTCCGGGACAGTTGAAGCTCGCGCAGGACCGCCCCTGCCGAAACCGTCTCTTCACCCTGATGCCCTGAGCGGATCATGCGGCCTGCGACAGCTTTGTGCCGGGCAGGCCGGGAGGCTGTTTGCCACCCGCCTGCCAGGGCCTGTACAGTGCCTGCTGCTGCGTACGGCTTGCGCGCCATCTGCCGCAGCAGCCCGACAGAATACCAGACTTACGCGCCCAGAATCCCCTCGGGCAGCGCGCCAAAGACCGCCTCATAACGCTGGCGGAACAGCGCCGGGGTAATGACGTGTTCCTGGGTTCCCAGCTTTTCAAGGGCAAAGCTGGCGCTCACCGAGCCGAGTCTGGCAGCTTCGGGCATGGCAAGGCCGCTGACCAGCCCCTTGATAAGGCCCGCGCGGTGTGCATCGCCCGCGCCGGTGGGGTCCAGCACCCTTTCAACGGGAACAGGCGCAATGCGCACGTTTTCGCCCTGATTGCCGCGCACCTGCGCGCCTTCAGCGCCAAGGGTGGTCACAAGCCAGCGCGTGCTGGCGGCAAGTTCGTCTTCGCTTTTGCCCGTGGCCTTGCAGATCATGTTCAGTTCATAGTCATTGGTAATGCAGGCCAGAGAGCCTTCAATGGCGTCAAGCAGTTCTTCGGCGGTCAGCACGGGCAACTGCTGGCCGGGATCAAAGATGTAGGGAACGCCCTTTTCACGATAGAAACGGGGCAGACGGCGCATGTCATCGAGGTTGCCGGGCGACACGATGGCAATATCCCTTGCCGGGTCAAGAGCCGGAAAATCATACAGCGCGGGCAGGCTCATGGCCCCGGGATAAAAACCCGTGATCTGGTTGCTGTTCAGGTCTGTGGTAATGTAGCACAGGGCCGTGAAGACCTCGTCAGCACGACGGATGCCGTCCAGCGGCAGGCCGTGGGCGGCGAGCGTTTGCGCGTAAGAATCAAAATCGCGTCCGGCAGCGGCGACAATAACCGGCTTTTCTTCAAGCAGCGCAAGGGAATAGGCAATATTGCCCGCGCAGCCGCCCCGGCGTTCGTCCATGCCGTCCACCATAAAGCTGACATTGATCATGTGCAGCTTGTCCATAAGGATATGATCCTGAAAATTGCCGGGGAAGGTCATGATGCGGTCAAACGCCAGAGAACCGGAAACGTAAATGGACATGAGTTCCTCTCGTTATGGGGTAGACGGATGTAATAGAGCAATTTCCCTTTGAAATTGCTCTGGCGGATGCGGGAGCGGGCGCCCGCCGCAGGGGCGCAAGGCTATGCCGAAATCTCGCAGCCCGGCTTTTACAGAAAATCCGGCCGGAACAGCGCTCCGGTTTTTAAACCAGCTATTTTCAGGGCAAAGGCGAACGGCTGTTTTCTCTGATCCAGCGCAGATACGGCTCATGACCGGCCTCTATGGGCAGTGCCACAATGCAGGGAACCTCATAGCTGTGCATGGCTTTTACGGCGGCCTCAAAGGCAGGCAGCGCCTCGCGGCTTACCTGGGCCAGCAGCAGGCATTCCGGGGCATCATGCACCTGACCGCGCCAACGGTAAATGGAGCGCGCTCCAGGCACGATGTTCACCCCGGCGGCAAGGCTTTGCTCCACCAGCATGCGGGCAATATCAAGGGCAAGCTCTTCATGAGGCGCGGTAACATAAACCAGATAGGACATGATCGCTCCCGTACAGCAGATCTTTTCGGGGCATCCTATACCCAAACACGCAAAAAACAAAGAGGGCGCGAACCGCGCCCGCCAAGGCTTGCAGGCTGCCGACGCCTGTGGCATAGGACGGACATGAGTGTGAAAAATTCCCGCCCGGCACGGGCCCGAAAAGTTCTTGAAGCCCTGAAAGACCGCTACCCCGCCCCCCATACCCACCTGGATGCCGAAACAGCGTGGCAGTTGCTGGTGGCCACGGTGCTGGCGGCCCAGTGCACGGACGCCCGGGTCAATACCGTCACTCCGGAACTGTTCCGTCGCTGGCCCGGCCCCGCCGACCTTGTGGGGGTTCCGGTTGAAGAACTTGAGGCGGTCATACGCTCCACGGGCTTTTATCACAGCAAGGCCAAAAACCTGCTGGGCGCGGCCGCCCGCGTGTGTGAAGTCTACGGCGGGCAGGTCCCCGACAGCCTCGAAGAGCTTGTGACCCTGCCGGGAGTGGCGCGCAAAACGGCCAATGTGGTACTGTTCGGCGCTTTTGGCATCAATGAGGGGCTTGCGGTGGACACGCACGTCAAGCGCATCAGCCACAGGCTGGGCCTCACGGAGTCTACTGATCCCGTTGTTGTGGAGCGCGACCTCATGGCCCTTTTTCCGCGTGCGGAATGGGGTGACGTGAACCACCGCATGGTCTGGTTCGGACGCGAGGTGTGCGAGGCCCGCAAACCCTTGTGCGAACAGTGTGAAATGGCAGATTTCTGCCCACGGCTGGAGCCGCCCAGAACACCGCGCCCGGCCCGTCGCAAGGCATAGGCCCGGCCCCGTGCCGCCACACGCGCCCGGCGGCCGCACACGATTTTTGCCGGGGCATTGACGCAGCGGCCCAAAATACCAACCGGCGGCCGGCAGATGCACGGCCAGAAAATATTCCGGCAGCGAGTTGAAAAAAACAGTGAAAAATCACACTGTCACCCTGCTGCCGCTCTAAGAAAAAAAGCATTTCGGCCGATAAAGGACAACAGCGGCCCCGTGTCCCGGAGCCGGGTACTGCTCCACGTCAGCACACAAGCCCTGCCGCGCGCCATGCGCAGGCAGACAGGATGGTAGTCATGTCGCAAAACAGCATGCTCAACGTCAATAACAATGAACTCGAAATCATTGAATTTCTTATAGACGAAAAGCAGCCGGACGGCAGCGCCTACAGCGGCTACTATGGCATCAACGTTGCCAAGGTGCTGGAAATCATCCGCCTGCCCAACATCACCAGCG
>CAJMLK010000064.1 GCA_905214305.1 uncultured bacterium | reverse complement strand
AGCGGGTGGTTTTCTGTTTCGCGCGCTGGCGCGCTCAACTGGCTAAAGCCACAATGAAAACTTTGAAATGTGAAGCATTTCAAAGTTAGTCTGCTCTAGGAGAACCTGCAAACCGCCAAGCCGGGATCAGGGCAACTCCACTTTGAAACTGTTCCGGCGGCAGCGCGGGCAGACGGTCGCCGTCAGGGCGCCGCCGCAGTTTCGGCAATTGCCCCACGGCTTGTGGATGCAGAAACGCCGCCCTGCCATGACGCTGCCAAACGCCACAGCCGCCCCTTTGCCCATTGGGCGGGCATTCACACTCAAGGGCCTCACGCTCGGCAAAAGGCGTGGTCAGGGCTGAGAACGGCAATGGTCCTGAGCCGCCCCGAAAGCCTATGCTTTTCTGCCGCCTCTTTCATGGCGGCCCTGCGCATACCGGGGGCCTTGTCCAGAAGCGGAAGAGCCGGGCCGCCGCACAATGCGCGCACCGCTCTTGCCGTCACGCGCTGCATCCGCAGGCACATTCACGTCAAGCGCATGACCGGAAGGCAGCCCATCGGCATCTTCCAGCAGCAAAAGCCCGCAGGCGGAACAGGCGTAGCGCCCCCGCCCCGCCAGACCGGGGACGGCAAAGGGGGCAGTGAGCACGCGGGCCTTCATGACGCCCGACCTTGGCCGTTTGCCGCCGCCGTGCGGGCCTTCAGGAGCCATGCGCGCAGCCTCTGCCGGGGCCACGGGGGCAAGCAGCAGGGGCGCAAGACTCAGACCGCTCTTGGCAAGTCCGGAATCCGCAGAAAGCTCTTCAAGCCAGCGCGGCGCGCCTTCGCTGCCAAACGTGAAGTGACACCATGTGCGCCCCCCCTGACCATCGGACAGCGGGCAGGCGGCCTGATGGGGGCAAGGGGCCAACGCCGTAAGCCCCCCCTCTACCGCAAGCTGACGCAAGTCCATAATGGTGGAACCGCCAAGCCGCGTGCCGGGTTCCACAAAAAGCAGGGCCGGGCCTTGCGGAGCCGCATAGCGGCTGTGAAACAGGGGGGCCAGAGAATCCAGAAAGCGTACCAGTTTTTCCTGGCGACAGTCTTCAGGCCGTTCACCCTCAACGTCCCCTCGGCCATGCAATCGGCCGGGGCGCAACACGTGGCCGCCTTCGGAAAATTCGTCATCAGTATCCGCCAAATAGTCGGCGCTGCCAAAATCTTCCGGCGCATCGTCCTCAAGCATGCCGAGCCGCTCTTCAAGGGAGCTTCCCCGTCCACTGCGCTTGCCGAAGCGCAGTTCGTTGAGCACATTGGCCGCGCTGACCAGCCAGGGGCGCGCTTGCCCACCCGCGAGCAGGGGGGCAGCGTGCCGGGCAGCGTGCTCCATCTGGCCTCTGGCCGTATGTACGGCCCACGGCTCATGAAAAGTGAGCCCGGCCAGTTCTTCAAACAGTGCGCGACCCAGGTCCAGCGGCTGCGAAGAATTATCCAGCGCCAGCACCTGAATGGGAGCCTGACGCCATTGGGGACGGGCCAGCCACAGGGCAAGGGGCAATGTCAGCGGGCCTGAACCCACGTCCAGCAGCAGCGCCCTGCCGCCCTGCGGCGCTGCGGCATGCGGATCAGGCAGCGGCATGGCCGACAGCAGGCGGGTGAGCCGCACGAGATTCCACGGCAGAAAATAGTACAGATAGGCGCTGACAAAGGCCGGTGAACTCCAGTACGGACGATCCAGCGCGGCCCGCTCGGTGGTGAGCAGACGCGAAAGACCGGCCACGTCGTCAGGCAGGGTGCGGCGGTGCGCCTTGCTCAAAGGCCACACGCGCGACAGGGCCTGCGGCAACTGCTCAAGGATGTGACGTGCTTCTTCCGTCAGATGCGGAAACAGGGCCTCGGCCCCCTGCCATGCGGTTCCGTACGCGCCGTCACGGCGCGGGGCACGAACGTCTCGAGCTTCATGCGGCGTGCGCGCGGGGGCATGCTCCTTCCAGCTCTTGCCGGAAAGCCTGTCCTGCTCTTTGCCGCCGTGGCCCCTGCTATCTGGCTGACGGCCATCCGTCCGATTATCACGGCGGCTGTCGCGGCGATTATCCGACCTGTCATCACGCCGGTTCTCGCGGCGGCTGTCAGGACGGCCGTCACGACGGTTGTCCGAGCGGCTGTCAGGAGCATTATCGCGGCGGCTGTCGCGGCGATTATCCGACCTGTCATCGCGGCGGTTCTCGCGGCGGCTGTCAGGACGACTGTCACGACGGTTGTCCGAACGGTTGTCTGGGGCATTGTCGCGGCGATTATCCGATCTGTCATCGCGGCGGCTGTCTGATCTGTCATCACGGCGGCTGTCGCGGCGGTTGTCTGAACGATTGCGATCGTCACGCCCGGTCTCATCGCGCTTACCGCCGTGAGCAGGCTTTCCGGGGCGCTTCCTGTCCGCACCGGTTCCGCCAGACATGCCACCCTTCCCTGATCCGGCAGGTCTGCCACCCCGTGAACGGTCATTGCCCGTTGCATCTCCGTGGCCGCCGTGGCCGCCAGCCTTGTCATTGCCCGATCTGCGCCGTTCGGCTCTGTCCGCGCCGTTTTCAGCGGGCTTTCCAGGACGCGAAGGCCTGTCGCCCTTGCCGCGCGTTTTATCGCCCTGCTGCGGACGGGGGGATCGGGAATTCTTTTTACTCTGCTCAGACATTTAGGCTCCAAAGCGCATATGGCGCAAATAGTTCTGGTGAAAATTCTTTTCGTCTACAAGAGAAAGCACATTGGCTCCTGCGCAAAGCCGGGCCAGTTGCTCGCGTTGCCGCGGGTACAGGGCCAGAAGCGCCGCGCCGTCAAGTGAGGCATTACCCACGGCGCGCAGGCGCGGAGCCAGAGATGGAGGAATAAAGCCAAGCGTCTGCAAGTCATGCGCCCGCACATGCTCACCCAGCGCTCCGGCCAGACACAGGGCATTCACGCTCTGCGGGGCAAGCCCCGCTGCCGCCAGCAGGCTTTCAAGGGCCAGAGCAAAGGCCGCCTTGACCTTGAGCAGTTCCTCCACATCTGCGGCGCATAACCACTGCCCGTGGGGCAGGCGCAAGCGCGCCCCGCCGGTGTCCTTTCCGGCTTCCAGCATGGAAGCCAGCCTGCGCGCCAGCGGCATGGCAGGATCCGGCACAAAAGCTCCGTCTTCGCGCAGCAGACCGGCGCGCAGCAGCACGGCCAGCAAAGACACATACCCCGTGGCGCTGATGCCGCGCGCAGAGGGCAAGCCCTCCGCCAAACCTCGTCGCGCGCCTTCGCCAGCCGTGGCCCCGGCATGCACCGCCCGGGCACTCACAGCCTGACAGGACGGGCAAGGGCAATGCCCGCCGTGGCTCCTGCCTGCCCCGGCATACACATCGGCATCCATATCCGGTCGATCGCCCGCGCCCCAGACAGCATCCAGCCCGGCATGCGACACAGAACCCGGCCTGTGAGCGGCATGCTGTTCCGGCACAAAAAAATGCGCCGCAAGCCCCGTGGGCGCAAGGCTGAAATCCGTGATCACTCCCGGCCCGGCAAGTTGCCCGCACTGTGGCCCAATACCCTCAAGGGCCGGGCCAAGCGGCACGCTGGCAAGCAAAAGGCCGCCCGCCTCGTCCACCAGAGCCAGTTCGCCATTAGTGCCAAGGTCCGCCAGCACAAAGGGACGCGGCACGTCCGCAGCCAGCAGCGCCGCAAGCCCCGCGCCTACGTCGCCTCCGGCAAAGGGCGCGGGCAGGGGGGGAATATACACGGGCGGGAAGTCCGGCACTCGCGCCCACTCATGCCCGTGATGCTCCAGAACATAGGGGGCAGCGCACAGCCCTTCAACCGGGCGGTCGAGAAAAATATCCGTCATGGCCGTATTGGCCGCCACGCACAGGCGCTCAACACGCCCCACGCCGCCGCGCTCCAACGAGTCCATCACCCGGCGCAGGCTCTGGCGCACAAGACCGGCCAGCATCCCGCGCCCCGGCTCATGCCGCGCCACGGCCAGACGGGACATGATGTCTGCCCCTGCCCCGGCCTGCGGGTTCAAAAAGCGCCCCTGCCCCATAACCTGCGGCGCGGGGTCGCGCCTGTCGGCACTGTGGCCCGACGGCGCAGCCGGGGCATTTGACTCTGTCGCCGCACGGGGCGCATTCAGCGCACTCACGCCGTTTTCGCACGCCGGTGGCAGACGCACGGCCCGCCAGTACACAGATGTTGTACCAAGATCCACAGCCAGAGCCAGCGGAGCAAGCTCCGCCCCGGATGCCGAAAGCGCTTCTGCTTCTGCACCTGCTTCTGCGTTTATGGACGCGGGCTGCGGGGCGTCTCCGCCCGGCATGGCCGCAAGCTCCGCATACCCTGCAAGATTTTCCGGCGGCAGGGCAAGATCAAGCTGCCCGGCGTCAGGCACTTGACGGCGACAGGCCAGCCGCCAGCCCTGTTCCAGCTCCGGCAGGGAAAAAACCTCCGCCTCGGCCGGCAGGGGCGGTGGCGCGGAACTGCAAAAACGCACCCGGCAGCGCCCGCAACGGCCAAGCCCCGCGCACAGGGGCAAAGGCGGCAACAGACCGGAAAGCCAGATGGCCCGTGAAAGACTATGGCCCGGTGTGGCGGTCAGCTCCACAAGCGGTGCGGCTGCGGCCCCCGCAGAATCTGCACTGTCGGGGGCGGCGGAAAATATTCGTAACAGCATGGACTTTGCTCCGGCTGTAGACTGCCTCAAGGGACCGGGGTTGGCAAGAAAAAGGGCGCGCATGAACGGCCCGCTGCCCTGCGAAAGCATTCCATCACTTGTCAAACTGGCCTTTTTCTTGCAAGGTTGCTCGTGATAACGAGGCGATTCAGGGAAGCGCTGGATAAAGCCCCTTTCGTGGCTCCTGCGCGTGCAGAAGCCCAAAAACGTGAATGGGGGAATTCACTTCCCCGGTTGAATGAACGTTTTTGTGCCTTTCCAAAAAATGGCTTCCATTTTTTGGCATCGAACCGGGCAAATCGAAGATGTAATCAGCGGATACCCAGAACCTTCACAGGATGTTTGTCGAGGCTGGCATGAACAAAGTTTTGGCGCAAGATGAAGTGGATGCCCTGCTGCGCGGGCTTTCAGGCGGCGAAATCGAGAGCGAGGTGGAAGCGCCGGAAGACGATTCCGGCATAGTCGCTTTTGACCTTGCCAATCAGGACCGCATCATACGCGGGCGCATGCCCGTGCTTGAAATCGTCAACGACCGTTTTGCCCGGCTGTGTACCAATGCGCTCTCCAACTCTGTGCGCAAACGTGTGGAACTGAACCCCATATCCATTGATATGACCAAGTTCGGTGAATTCATGCGTTCTCTGCCTGTGCCCACTTCCATCAATATTTTCAAGATGGACCCCCTGCGCGGCAATGCCATCATGGTGGTGGATTCGCGTCTGGTCTTTGCCCTTGTGGAAAGCGTTTTCGGCGGTGCAGGCTCCCAGCCCAAGGTGGAAGGACGCGAATTTACCCGCATCGAGCAGGCCGTGGTGGACAAGATCGTCAAGATCGCCCTGGACAATATGGAAGAATCCTGGCGGCCCGTGCATGATGTCAAACTGGAACTGGTACGCAGTGAGATCAATCCGCAGTTTGCGGCCATTGTGCCGCCCAGCGATGTGGTGGTGGTCATCACCTTTGAGGTAGAGCTGGATACGGCCCTTGGCTCCATGATCATCTGCCTGCCCTACGCCACCATTGAACCCATTCGCTCCAAACTGCACGCCAGCTTTCAGACAGAACGCCTTGAGGTAGACCACGCATGGGTGGCCCGCCTTAAGGAGCGCCTTATGGAAACCCCGATAGAACTCAAGGTGTGCTTTGGCAAGACCACCATTACGGGCAACCAGCTTTTGCGCATGCAGGTGGGCGATGTGCTGGTGCTGGACAAGGATGAAGAAGACCTGCTTGACTGCACCGTGGCAGGCGTATGCAAGTATCAGGGCATTGCCGGCACAATAAAGGCCATGAAATCTTTTCAGATTATCAAGGAAAACGAGCCTCAGTATACCTGATCACAGAGCATGCAGCGCTTGACGCAGCCTGTGGCTCGCGCTTCAGGCCATTCCGAAACTGCGGGCCGATAACATATTTTTGCCGTTCATTGCCAGACCGCCCGGACATCTCGCTGGCGGCATCGCGCGGGCCGGAGAGATACCGGAACAGCATGCCGATGAAATGTGTCAGAGCAATTCAACATTGAAATTGCTCTGACTGGAGCAGATTAACTTTGAGCATGTGCATTCTCAAAGTTTAAGCCAAGTTCGCTACGGAGGCGCAGGCGCAGTTTATCTGCGCGCTTAAACGCCGGAGCGGGTGGCTGGAAGCATTGGGAACAGATATTCGCGATGCGAAATAGATATTCTCAATGCGAAAAGGCTTTAACAGCTCTGGCGAACTGGGCGAAAAAGCTCCCGCAGCACAAAACCGCGCAGCCCGCGCCAGATGTCAGCATGCCTGACCGCCGGTCATGCCGGAAAAAACCGCCCGGCTGGCGCAGCCTCAGTCTTTCATTTTTTCCAGCAGACGGGCCGCGCGCAGTTCACGCATGCGCGGAGCCAGAATGTGCACCCCGGCAGCGGGCAGGTGCGGTGCTACCGACACGCCCTCCGGCACGTCCTCGTCATCCTCATGACCGCCCCCTTCAGGGTGCAGCAGAATGCTGCGGCAACCCGCCGCCAGTCCCGCGCGCACGTCTCGCACGCGGTCACCGATCATCCACGAGTTGGCAAGGTCGATGTGCAAATCTCTTGCAGCCTGAAGTACAAGGCCCGGCTCGGGCTTGCGGCACTGGCACGGGCCGGTGATTTCAGGCAGGTGCGGGCAGTAGTACCAGGCATCAATGGCGGCGTTTTTTGCCGCCAGATCGGCATTGACCCATTCTTCCAGACGGTTGAGAGCGTCGCGATCAAACATGCCGCGCGCAATGCCCGACTGATTGCTTACCACCACCAGAACATAGCCCACGGCACGCAGGCGCTTGAGCGCCTCGGGCACGCCGGGCAGCCACTGCCAGTCCTCCTTGCGGTGAACATAGCCCGTATCCCTGTTCAGGGTTCCGTCGCGGTCAAGAAAAATGGCCCGGCGCAATGCCGTTTTTTCCGTCATGATGCTGCTCCTGCCCTGTTTTTTCCGCCGTGATCCGGCGTATTACTGCTTGTGGTAACCGCGCAGGGTGGCGGCTTCTTCTGCTGCCTGGGCCACAGGGGCAGGCACAACGGTTTTGCCGATGGGGCAAAGGGCCAGCGCCGCCAGCTTGACGTGCTGCCACGCAAAGGGAATGCCGATGATGGTCACGGCGCAGGCCGCCGCAGACACCAGATGACCAAGGGCGATCCAGATGCCCGCAAAAACAAGCCAGACTACGTTGCCCAGAGTTCCCAGCATACCGGTTCCCACATCGGGCTGCCCGGTGAGCACCTCGCGCGAGACCGGCATCTTGCCGAAGGGAAAAAAGGCAAAGTTGCCCATGACGAAACAGGCGCGCCCCCAGGGAATGCCGATGATGGAGATAAAACAGAGCACACCGAACATCCACCACACAAGGCCCATGACAAGGCCCCCGAGTATGAACCACAGGGCATTGCCAAGGCAGCCCAAGGTACTGTTCATATTTCCCCCAGTCCGGCGACAGGCGCCGGAGTATCACTGTATATGCAAGGGAACAGGAAAAGCGGCGCGCTTGCCCGCCGTCCTGTCCCGGACATTGATGCAAATGCCATGAAAACAGCCCGCCCGCGAAATCGGCGCAGACGGGCTTGAGCCACTCAAAGCGGCTGAGAACTGACGCGCCGAAATCAGAAGTTTACGATAACCTGTTCATTTTCTTCACCGGCAGCATTTTTGCCACGGCGGGCCACATCACCGATATGCCAGGCGCGCAGATTGAACGCCTGAATACGGCTGATGGCTTCTTCGCTCTGGTCAGGGGGCAGCACCAGCACGTAGCCTATGCCGCCGTTGAATATCTGAAGAATTTCAGGCCAGGAAAGGTCGCCCGTTTCATTGAGCCATTTGAAAACCGGGGCCATCTGCCAACTGCCGAAGTTGATGCGGGCCTCCACCTGCGCCGGCAGCACGCGGGGGATATTGTCATAAAAGCCGCCGCCCGTGATGTGGGCCATGCCCTTGACATTAAGGTCGCGCAAGAGGGAACGCACGGCCTCCACATAGATAATGGTGGGGGCAAGCATCACGTCGCGCACGGTAGCGCCGTCCGCTCCGGGAAAGGCGTCGTCGGGCGAAAGACCGCTTTTTTCCAGCACCTTGCGGGCCAGTGAATAGCCGTTGGAATGCAGGCCCGACGAGGCAATGCCCACAATGTGGTCACCCACCTGAATGCTCGAGCCGTCAATAAGCTTGGCATTGTCCACAATGCCCACGCAGAAACCGGCCAGATCATATTCGCCGGGGGCATACATATCGGGCATTTCTGCGGTTTCTCCGCCCAACAGGGCGCAGTCGGACTGGCGGCAGCCTTCGGCCACGCCACCGATAACGGTGTGCGCCGTGTCCACGTCCAGCTTGCCTGTGGCAAAGTAGTCAAGGAAGAACAGAGGATTGGCCCCCTGAACAAGAATATCGTTCACGCTCATGGCCACCAGGTCGATGCCCACGGTATCGTGCTTGTCAAAAGCGAAAGCCAGCTTGAGCTTGGTGCCCACACCATCGGTGGAAGAAACCAGCACAGGCTCGCTCATGCCGCTGAGATCGGGACGGAAAAGGCCGCCAAAGCCGCCTATGTCAGAAATGACGCCCCTGGTCTGGGTGCTCTGCACCATGGATTTGATTCGCGACACAAGGGTGTTTCCCGCCTCAATGTCAACGCCTGCCTGAGTATAGGCTTTCGCGCGATCGCTGGACATCCGTAGCCTCCTTTGGATTGCGGTTCTTTAGCAGATTTTGCCGCAAAGCCCAAGCGACTTTTTTGCACGGCCCTGCCAGCATTATTCCCCACCCTTCGCTGCCAGCCCCTGCAGCCAAACTCTTTTCCCGCTGTCATGGTTCACGCGGAGCACACCGCCCTTTTTCTTCTGTCTGTCCGGCCATCTGTACGGACATCTGTCCGGCCATCTGTACGGGTATCTGGGCTGATATCCATGCAGACATCTGCGTACAACGCGCGTCCCCACAGCGCTGCCTGAGCCGGGCCTTCAGCCTTCCTGCTGCACCATCCTCCGCCAAAACAAAAATCCGTCAATTTCCGCTTCACTGTAGACCAGCTGCCCAGCCGTTGCTAGACTGGCAGCGCGAGAAGCGCCAAATTTCAGCCACACCGCGTCATGCCGGACTTTCCCAGGCGCCACGGGCAGGCCAACGGAATCGCCGCAAAAACGCCGCATTTTTACGGCTGCCATGCTGCATCAGCGTGGCGCAGGCATAAAATTTGCTTGCATCTGCTCCAAAAGCGCATGCGGATCAGCATGCGCCGCGTCCCGCAAACCGCCGGATCGTGCCGCAGCCCGCGCCGCAGCCCGCGCACCTGTTCCCCAAGTGAGGACAACCATGAAAAATATATTTGCCATATGCCTGCTGTGCCTCTGTTCCTGCCTGTGGGCCTTGCGCCCCGCCACGTTGCTGGCCGCCGGACAGGGAAACTACGAGCCACCCCCCGGACAGCAGGGCGGGGCACAGGTATGGGGCACGCGCGACCTTGAAGCGGAAGGGCTGGAGCGCCGGGGGCAGAGCCACACGTGGCGCGACAGCAACGGCGACATTGTCACCTCGGTAACGCCCCCGCCGCCGCCACAACAGCCCGAGCAATGGACAGGTCCCATCTATGTGACTCCTTGGGTTTCGCCCGACGGCAGCTATGGCACTGGCGGGCAAGGGGGCGGCATCAGGCCGGGCATTCCCGCTCCCGGCGGCCCGTATCCCGGCTTTCCCGCTCCCGGCAAACCCCGCCCGGAACCGTATTATGGCCCCGGACATGCCCCGAATGGCGGTCCGCATTATGGCAACCAGCGCCCGCAGCAACGCCCCGGTCCCGGCGGTGGGCGACCTGACTATCCGCCCCGCCGCCCCGGTCCCCAGCCGGGTGGCCCCGGCTATAACTGGCAGCAGGATCCTTATTTCAACAGCAATCCGCGGCCCGGCGGCCCAGGCTGGCCTGACGGCGGCTACGGCAATCAGGGCAGGCAGGGATACGGTCAAGGCTATAATCAGGGCTATGATCAGGGTTTCGGGCAAGGCTACGATCAGGGGTACAATCAGGGCTATGACCGGGGCTACCGGCAGGGCAACGACGGGCTGCCCCCGCAGAACGTTCCGCAGGAATACGCCCCACCCACCCTCAACCAGCGGGCCGACCAGCAGGCCGACATCCTTGCGCAGGAGCAGGCGTGGCGGCAGCAAGGCGCGCCCCAGGGGCAACCGGGCATGCCCCCATCCTCCGGCCCGCCCGCAGGGCCTTTGCCCCCAGGCAGCCCACCTGCGCCGGAACAGGGTGGAGCGGCCCGCTCCGTGCCTTTCAGCAGCATACAACCCGCCGGTTCCGGCACGGAGGGGCGCTGATATGCAGACACAACTCTGGCAGCCACTGCAAGGTCAGGATCAGGGCAGCGTGCTGTGCCTTTTGTGCGCGCACGCCTGCCGCCTGAAAAAAGGAGCCAAGGGCCTGTGCGGCGTGCGGGCCAACGTCAACGGAGAACTCGTCTCGGTGGTGCGCGATGTGGTCACCGCCGTCAACCTTGATCCGGTGGAAAAAAAGCCGCTCTACCACTTTTTGCCCGGCAGCCGCACCTTTTCCGTAGGCAGCGCGGGCTGCAACTTTGCCTGCAAATTCTGCCAGAACAGTGACATTGCCCACATACCCGCCAATGGCGTTGTTCCCGGCAGGCGCGCCGCGCCCGAAGATCTGGTGGTGCTGGCACAGGAAAACCGCGCCCGCAGCATGGCTTTTACCTATAATGAGCCTACGGTTTTTTTTGAACTGGTTTACGAAACCGCATCGCTTGCCGCTGCTCGGGACATGCGCAGCCTGCTGGTCACCAACGGCTACATGTCGGCGGACTGTCTGGCGGTTCTGAGCCGGAGCATTCAGGCCGCAAATGTTGACCTCAAGGCGTTCAGCGACAGCTTTTACCGGCAATACTGCGGAGCGCGGCTACAGCCCGTGCTCGACAACCTCAAGACCATCAAGGAAATGGGCTGGTGGCTTGAGGTAACGACCCTTGTCATTCCCGGGGTCAACGACAGCCGCGACGAGCTCAGGGCCGCCGCGTCCTTCATCCGGCAGGAACTGGGGGCCGACACGCCATGGCATCTCTCAGCCTTTCACGGCGCGCACCGCATGGCCGACCATCCCTCCACTCCGCTGGCAAAGCTTGAAGAGGCATGGGCTATCGGCCGCGAGGAAGGCCTGCATTTTGTCTATATTGGTAATGTGCAAAGCGCTCTGGGCAGCAATACCTTTTGCCCCCGGTGCGGAAATCTGGTTATTGAGCGCCGGGGCTACAATATACGGTCGCTCATGCAGGCGGACGCGCCCGGCGCGTGCCCTTCATGCCATACGGCCCTGGCAGGAGTGTGGAGCTGATGATTCTTGTGTACACAGGCAACGGCAAAGGAAAAACAAGTGCCTGCACCGGACAGGCCGTGCGCGCCCTGGGACAGGGCATGACCGTGGCTTTTGGCCAGTTCATGAAGCGCGATGGACAGGCAGGCGAACAGACCATGCTTGCCCAGTGGCTTGGGCAACGCTTTCTGGCCGGGGGCTGCGGCTTTCTGCGGCGTGAAGAAGACCGCCCCGCCCACCGCGAGGCAGCCCTGCGCGTGCTTGAATGGGCGCGGCAGCAGATGCCCGCGGCCGACATGCTTGTGCTGGACGAAAGCCTTTACGCCTTTGGCGCGGGCATTCTTTTGCGCGAAGAAATTGAAGAGCTCATGGCTCTGGCGCGGCAGCAAGATACGCACCTTGTGCTCTCGGGCCGCAATGCGCCGGACTGGCTGGTGGACGCGGCAGACCTTGTGACCTCCATGACCGAAATCAAGCACCCCTGGCGCGAGGGCATCAAGGCCGCGCCCGGCATCGAATACTGAGGCCGCCGCAAGGGGGCATTTCTCCTCCACGCGGCAAGGCGTGCCCTGCATCCGTCTTGCATGCAAACTGCAAAAACCTGCAAAACCCGTAAGGACTGTTCATGGCGGCATTCAGCATCTATGTGGCCGGCTCTTTCAAGCACAAACACGGCGTGCGCCTTCTGGGCCGCGAACTGCGCGGCATGGGCTGCCGCATTCTGGACTGGACGGAAAAAGCCGTGCCGCCCCCCGGCCTGACCCCGGCAGAACGCCGCATCTGGATGGACACCGACCGCGACGGCGGACAGGTTTACGCCTTTTGCCGCAACGCCTGCCTTGAGGCAGACATGGTCATCTACTACGGAGCGTCCGGGCAGGATGCGGGGGTGGAAGTGGGGCTGGCCGCCGGGGCCGGAGTGCCGGTGCTTGGCATATGCGGGCCGCTGGAAGGCCCCGGTCTCATGCTGCACGGGGCCGCAAGCCACTGGACGGACAGCGTTGAAGAAGCTCTGGACGTTATTGCCGCGCTTTTGCGTCACAAAGAGGCCAACTGGGAAATGCTGCCTGCCGAACCGCAGGAAGGCATACGCCGCATGGGACTGGCTCTGGGTCGCAAAAAATCCTGAAGCGGCGCGCCACCGCTGTTTCCGGCAGGCAGAACGACGGCCCTTGAGCCACAAGATGATACTCGGCCAGAAAGACGGCCCAAACCGGCAGTGGCTGCCACCGTTTTTTCGGCAATATTTCAAATGCAGCAGGGGCCGCCCGCGCCAGAATCGTGCGCCGTGCGGCCCCTGCTGCATTACATGAAAAAACTCGCCAAAGCCGGTGCTCTCGAATCCGTGAGCACCATTCCCCCGATGCGAGAGGCAGCTTGACGCACCCCCCGGAGCATTCAAAACGTCACGCTCCGGGCGGCTAAAGCGCTTGAAATGCTCATTTACGGCAGGCGAAAGCCCGCCTGATCGCATTTCGCGGCAGGGACTTTCTGAAAATCCCTGCAGAGAGCAGTCAACTCACTCCATTGGAACGGCTCTGGCTGTCTGCGTCAGGGCAGGTCGCGGCTTTCCAGATTGCCGGAAGCACCCGATGATCCACCTGAAGCCGCCGGGGAGGTATTAAGCCCGCCCGAACTGCCCGAACCGCCCGAAGCACTACCCGAAGCGCCGCCCGAAGCATTATCAGGCACAAAGCCGCCGTCAGCCGGGCCCATGCCGTCATGCTGTTCGGATGCGCCCGCGCCAAGCTGTCCGGCCTTTTGCGGCAGCATAAGGTAGCTCGTTACCGACGTTACCCCCGGCACAGCCCGCGCCGCCTGAATGGCAAGCTGCTTTTCAGCGTCATCCTTGACAACACCCAGCAGTACCACCCTGCCCGCGTTCACTTCCGTATCAATGCGGGTGGATGAAAGCCCCTTGGTTCCGATAAGGTCTTTGCGCAGCTTCGCTGCCAGCACAATATTGCTGGTATCGCTCCTGCCCGGGGTAAACCAGTGCGGCGTGACCGAAAGCGGGTTATACCGGCGGGCAATGGTCAGGGCCTTGCCCTGCATGTCCGGCGGAACCTCGCCCACCAGAAAGACATGGTTATAAAAACTGTATACCGCCACGGACCAGCCGCCGGTAAAGCTCTCATTCATAAGAGCTGTCTTGATCTTGGTCGCCAGTCCCTTGTCATTGGAAATGGTATCCACAAGGCGCTGGTCGTCATACAGGCCGTAACCGCCATAAGCGCAGCCGTTAAGACCGGCCAGCATGAACAAAAGCAAAATAAGCGCCAGGCGTTGCATGGCTTCTCCTTGGCTGTTTACTGCTTTTCCCGCCGTATGCGTGCGCCCACGGCGTTAAGCTTGTGCTCGATATGCTCGTAGCCCCTGTCCAGATGGTAGATGCGCCGCACCTCTGTGACTCCGTGGGCAGCAAGGCCCGCCAGAACCAGCGAGGCGCTGGCGCGCAGGTCTGAGGCCATGACAGGCGCGCCCGTGAGCTTCTGCACGCCGCGCACCATGGCCGTATGGCCCGATACCTTGATCTGCGCGCCCATGCGCATCAGCTCAAGAACATGCATGAAACGGTTCTCAAAAATGCTTTCTTCCACCACGCTGGCGCCCTGCGCCAGACACATGAGCGCCATGATCTGGGCCTGCATATCGGTGGGAAAGCCGGGATACGGCTGGGTTTTCACGTCCGTGCCGCGCAGGGGAGCCGCGCAGCAGCGTGCCAGAACGCCGCTGCCCTGCTGCGTAATTTCCATACCCATGCTGCGCAGCTTGAGAATCACGGACTCAAGCTCGTCATAAGGGCAGTTGTGCAAAAGAAGCTCGCCGCCCGTAATGCCCGCCGCCGCCAGAAATGTTCCGGCTTCAATGCGGTCCGGCATGACGGGGTAGGTGGCCTGATGCAGGGAGGTAACGCCCTCAACCCGTATGCACGACGTGCCCTGCCCGCTTATCTTGGCGCCGCAGGCACACAAGAAGTTCGCCAGATCAACCACTTCAGGCTCAAGGGCCACGTTTTCCAGCACGGTCTTGCCCTCGGCCAGCACTGCCGCCATGAGCAGGTTTTCCGTACCGCCCACCGTGGGCATGTCAAACGTGATGCGCGCCCCCGTGAGCTTGCGGCAACGGCCGATAATGTACCCCTCTTCCAGCTGGAAGCTCGCGCCCATCTGCTCCAGCCCTTTCAGATGCTGGTCTACGGGGCGCGCGCCAATGGCGCAGCCGCCGGGCAGCGCCACACGGGCCTGACCTATGCGGGCAAGCAGCGGTCCCAGACAGAGCACCGATGCCCTCATGGTGCGCACAAGATCGTACGGGGCTTCGGGCAACAGGCTGCCCGGAACAATGCGCACCTGCCCGTTTTCGTACTCGCAGTCGCAACCAAGTACCCTGAGCAGATTGAGGGTGGTGTGAATATCGCGAAGGTCAGGAACATTGGTAATGGTAACCGGCTGTTCGGGCAGGATGGCGGCAAAAAGAATCGGCAGGGCCGCATTTTTGGAGCCACTTACTTCAATACTGCCCGTAAGCGGCACGCCGCCTTCAATGACCAATTTATCCATTATATATCCCCGGAATATTTTTTATGCGTGTGGCCGCGAAAATCCGGCCCGGTCACCGGGCCAACCCAAGACGGGAGAAAAGCAGCCTGGCGCAGGTGGCGGGCGGGATGGCAGACCTGCCGCAGCAGCGGTCGAAAAGATGGCCGCAGGCCGCCCCCGCAACGGTTGGCGCAGTGTAGTTTTTTTTCTAGATAAAATCCAGAGCTGCGGCAATGCAAAAAAAGCTTGCCAAAATGATTTATCCTGTCTATAAGGATTTTTCTGTGGCGGAAGTAGCTCAGTAGGTAGAGCACCTGGTTGTGGCCCAGGTGGCCGTGGGTTCAAGTCCCATCTTTCGCCCCACAAATTTCTTTTTTGGGAAACGTCCGCGAGGCCAGCGCCTCACGGACGTTTCTGCTTTTCGCGCTGTGCTTTACCCTCAATAAACTTTCTTCGCCGCCTGAGCAGCTTCAAAATGAAAAGGCTCCAGCAGGCCACGGCATACGGGCTGCACAACCCCGGCCTGCCCCCGTAAGCCCCCGGACACGCAATGGCAGGGCTTGACATGGGCCACAGCAAAATGGTTAAACCGTCAGCGCAGTGCCCCTGTGCAAAACCTGTTTTTTGGAAAGGGCATTTTTTTACAAAGATCGCGGGTACGCCGGAACCAGTCCGGCCCGATGCGCGGGCAGCACTGCCTGCTCCCCTCGGACCAACGATCATGCGCCGATATTTGCCACGGCGCATTCCTGCGGAGCGTGGCGCAGCTTGGTAGCGCACCTGCTTTGGGAGCAGGGGGTCGAAGGTTCGAATCCTTTCGCTCCGACCAAATATTACAAAGGGTTATGGAAAATTTCCATAACCCTTTTTGCGTTAGGATACACGCAAGGATACACAAAGTATAAGCGGGCGCGCTTGTTGGCACTGATTTGCGCGCTTGTTGGCACACGCGAGCGCATAAAAAAGCGGGGTTTTCGCCCCGCTTTTTGTGTCGCTATTGGCACGCAGTCTTCGGCTTGGGATACCGGGTGCATCTTTCGGATGTCCGGAAATTTGAGTAGCTCATCATATTCAAATGATAAGAGCCCGTAACAACCTGCGGCATACAACCACAATAAGCGCCGCCCACGCCAAGGGGGCCACGAGTAGTTTCCCAACGGCGCGGCGGATTAGGCGTGTCAAAGCGTATGGTCTGGATGTTTGCACTGTTCATGCAGCCACCCCTTTGCGCAAGGCTGCGCGCGGGGCCGCCAACTGTGCCACCTTGGCCAGATCGGCCGCAAGTTCTGCCTGCCGATAGGCAAGGCACTCCAGAGCAAGGTGGCGCACATGACCAGAGCCGCGCTTAACGTGTTCTGCAAGCACGGCCAGCTCAAGCTGCTGTTCCTGAACAAGGGCAAGACGATGGGAAAGAAAGGATGGAAAAGACATGGGAACCTCGCAGAGTTTTTGATTGTGGCTTTAGCCAGTTGAGCGCGCCAGCGCGCGAAACAGAAAACCACCCGCT